>NZ_JAAGLR010000701.1 GCF_010548245.1 Streptomyces sp. SID11385 | reverse complement strand
GCCGCCGCACTGCCCCCGCCGCCCGCGCCCGGTCCCGTGCGCCGGGTCCCGCTCGGGTACGTCGCCGGGGCGCGCAGCGGGGACAAGGGCGGCGACGCCAACCTCGGCGTCTGGGCGCGCGAGCCCGCCGCGTGGCCCTGGCTCGTCCACCACCTCACCACCGAGCGCCTGCGCACCCTCCTCCCCGAGACCGCGCCCCTCACCGTCACCCGCCACGTCCTGCCCCACCTGCACGCCGTCAACTTCGTGATCGAGGGCCTCCTCGGCGAGGGCGCCGCGGCGCGCGACCGCTTCGACCCGCAGGCGAAGGCGCTGGGGGAGTGGCTGCGGGCGCGCCGCACCGACGTACCGGAGGGCCTGCTCGGCCCCGTACCGGAGCCCCCCGAAGCGCCCGAGGAGACCCGCGCGTGACCGTACTGACCAGCACCGTCGACCCCACCGCAGCCGACCACCTCGCACGCCGCGCCGCGCTCCTCGACAAGCTCGCCGCGCTCGGCACGGAGCACGCCAAGGCCCTCGCGGGCGGCGGCGAGAAGTACGTGACGCGCCACCACGGGCGCGGCAGACTCCTCGCCCGCGAGCGCGTCGAACTCCTCCTCGACCGCGACACGCCCTTCCTCGAACTGTCCCCGCTCGCCGGCTGGGGCAGCGACTGGACGGTGGGCGCCTCGCTCGTCACCGGGATCGGCACCGTCAGCGGCGTCGAGTGCGTCGTGACCGCCAACGACCCGACCGTGCGCGGCGGCGCGAGCAACCCGTGGACGCTCAGGAAGGCGCTGCGCGCCAACGAGATCGCCCGCGCCAACCGGCTGCCCGTCATCAGCCTCGTCGAGTCGGGCGGCGCCGACCTGCCCTCGCAGAAGGAGATCTTCATCCCGGGTGGCGCGCTCTTCCGCGACCTCACGCGCCTGTCCGCCGAGGGCATCCCCACCGTCGCCGTCGTCTTCGGCAACTCCACGGCGGGCGGCGCGTACATCCCCGGCATGTCCGACCACGTCGTCATGGTCGAGGACCAGGCGAAGGTCTTCCTCGGCGGCCCGCCGCTCGTCAAGATGGCCACGGGCGAGGAGAGCGACGACGAAGCACTCGGCGGCGCCGCCATGCACGCCCGCACCTCCGGCCTCGCCGACCACCTCGCCCGCGACGAGCCCGACGCCCTCCGCCTCGCCCGCCGCATCGTTGCCCGCCTCAACCACCGCAAGGCCCACCCGGCTCCCGAAGCCGCCGCACCGCCCCGCCACGACCCCGAGGAACTCCTCGGCCTCGTCCCCGAGGACCTGCGCGAGCCCTTCGACCCGCGCGAGGTCGTCGCCCGCCTCGTCGACGACTCCGACTACGACGAGTTCAAGCCGCTCTACGGCACGAGCCTCACCACCGGCTGGGCGCGCCTGCACGGCTACCCGGTCGGCATCCTCGCCAACGCGCGCGGCGTCCTGTTCAGCGAGGAGTCGCAGAAGGCCGCCCAGTTCATCCAGCTCGCCAACCAGCGCGACATCCCCCTCCTCTTCCTCCACCACACGACCGGTTTCATGGTCGGCAAGGAGTACGAGCAGGGCGGCATCGTCAAGCACGGCAGCATGATGATCAACGCCGTCGCCAACTCCCGCGTCCCGCACCTTTCCGTCCTCCTCGGCGCCTCCTACGGGGCCGGCCACTACGGCATGTGCGGACGCGCCTTCGACCCGCGCTTCCTCTTCGCCTGGCCCAGCGCCAAGTCCGCCGTCATGGGCCCGCAGCAACTCGCCGGGGTCCTCTCGCTCGTCGCCCGCGCCTCGGCCGCAGCGAAGGGCCGCCCGTACGACGAGGACGCGGACGCCTCGCTGCGCGCGATGGTCGAGCAGCAGGTCGAGGCCGAGTCCCTGCCCGTCTTCCTCTCCGGGCGCCTCTACGACGACGGCATCATCGACCCGCGCGACACGCGCACCGTTCTCGGCCTGTGCCTCTCGGCCGTCCACACCGCCGAAGTCCGGGGCAACCGCGGGGGGTTCGGTGTCTTCCGCATGTGAGGGCGCCGCGGGAGCGCCCGGCGCGGACCGCGTGCCGCCCGCCGCCCGCGCCCGTACGAGAGCACCCGCCACCACCCGCGAGAGGAGTCACCCCATGACCGTCACCCCGCGCCCCGTCACCCGTCTCCTCGTCGCCAACCGCGGCGAGATCGCCCGCCGCGTCCAGCGCACCTGCCGCACGCTCGGCATCACCACCGTCGCCGTCCACTCCGACCCCGACACGCACGCTCCCCACACGAGGGAGGCCGACCTCGCCGTGCGCCTCCCCGGCGCCGCGCCCGCCGACACCTACCTGCGCGCCGACCTGCTCCTGGACGCCGCCAGGGCCTCCGGGGCCGACGCCGTGCACCCCGGCTACGGCTTCCTAGCCGAGAACGCCGCCTTCGCGCGCGCCGTCACCGAAGCCGGACTCACCTGGATAGGCCCGCCCCCCGAAGCCATCGAGGCGATGGCGTCCAAGACCCGCGCCAAGGACCTCATGGCCCGCGCGGGCGTCCCTCTCCTCGCGGCCGTCGATCCCGCGCGGGCCACCGGGAAGGACCTCCCGCTGCTTCTCAAGGCCGCGGCGGGCGGCGGCGGGCGCGGCATGCGGCTCGTACGGGACCTCGCGGAGCTGCCGGCCGCACTCACCGCCGCGCGCGCCGAGGCCCGCGCCGCCTTCGGCGACGACGAGGTGTTCGCCGAGCCGTACCTCGACCGGGGCCGGCACGTCGAGGTGCAGATCCTCGCCGACCTCCAGGGCACCGTGTGGGTCCTCGGCACCCGCGACTGCTCCCTCCAGCGCCGCCACCAGAAGGTCATCGAAGAAGCCCCGGCGCCCCACCTGCCGCCCGCGCTGCGCGAGAGCCTGCACCGCGCCGCCGAGGCCGCCGCGCGCGCCGTCGCGTACACCGGCGCCGGAACCGTCGAGTTCCTCGTCGACGAGAACCGCGCCCACTTCCTGGAGATGAACACGCGCCTCCAGGTCGAACACCCCGTCACCGAGGCGGTCTACGGCATCGACCTCGTCGCCCTCCAGATCGCCGTCGCCGAGCGCGAGCCCCTGCCCCCCGCCCCGCCCGCACCCCGCGGGCACGCCGTCGAGGCCCGCCTGTACGCCGAGGACCCCGCCGACGACTGGCGCCCCCGCACCGGACGCCTGCACCGCTTCCGCACCCCCGCCCACCTGCGCACCGACGCCGGAGTCACCGACGGCGACACCATCGGCGTCCACTACGACCCGCTCCTCGCCAAACTCGTCGCCCACGCCCCCACCCGCACCGCCGCCCTGCGCGCCCTCGCCGACGGGCTCGACCGCACCACGCTCCACGGCCCCGTCACCAACCGCGACCTCCTCGCCCGCACGCTGCGGCACCCCGAGGTCGTCGCGGGCGGCGCCGACACCTCCTTCTACGGGCGTCGCCTCGCCGAACTGACCGCACCCGGCGACGCCCGCACGGAGGAACTGGCCGCGCTCGCCGCCGCCGTCGCCCAGGCCCGCACCGCCGCGGCGGAGCGC
>NZ_JAAGLR010000665.1 GCF_010548245.1 Streptomyces sp. SID11385 | reverse complement strand
GCCGCCCGCGCGACGACCGAGGCAGCTCCATCCTCGAATTCGCCGGCTTCCTCCCCGTGCTCCTCCTCATCGGCCTCGCCGCCATCCAGCTCGGCCTCGTCGGCTTCGCCGCCAACCAGGCCGGGACCGGCGCCCGCGCGGGGGCACGCGTCGCCTCGCAGGCCGAGGGCGGCAACGGGGTCGCCGCGGCCCGCGCCGCGATGACCGACGGGCTCGACGCCACCGTCACGCCCGGCGGAGGCGGCGACACCACCACGTACACCGTCGCCGTCCGCGTGCCGACCCTGCTGCCCTTCGTCGGCAACGGCTGGACCGTCACCCGTTCCGCGACCATGCCCAACGACGACACCGGGGAGGTGACCCTGCCGTGAGCCTGCGCTCCCGCATCTCCGCGCCCGAGGACGAAGGCGTCCTCGAAGACGGCCGCCTCGTGGCCGGATACCGTGCCAAGCTCCTGGAGGAGATCGACCTCGCGGAGATGTCCGCGCTCTCCGCGAGCGAGCGCCGCACCCGCCTCGAACGCGTGCTCGGCCACCTCATCAGCCGCGAAGGCCCGGTCCTCTCCACGTCCGAACGCAGCCGCCTCATCCGGCGCGTCGTCGACGAGGCACTCGGCCTCGGCATCCTCGAACCGCTCCTCGAAGACGCCTCGGTCACCGAGATCATGGTCAACGGGCCCGACGCGATCTTCGTCGAGCGCGCGGGCCGCGTCGAACGCCTCCCGCTCCGATTCGCCTCGCACGACCAGCTCATGCAGACCATCGAGCGCATCGTCTCGACGGTCAACCGCCGTGTGGACGAGTCGAATCCGATGGTCGACGCGCGCCTTCCGAGCGGCGAGCGCGTCAACGTCATCATCCCGCCGCTCGCCCTCACCGGCGCCACCCTCACCATCCGCCGCTTCCCGCGCGTCTACACGCTCCCCGAGCTGATCGGCCTCGGCTCGCTCGACGAGCAAATGCTGCTGCTGCTCGCCGCGTTCGTCCGCGCCCGGCTCAACATCATCGTCGCGGGCGGTACGGGCACGGGCAAGACGACCCTGCTCAACGCGCTCTCCGGCATCGTCCCCGCGCACGAGCGCATCATCACCATTGAGGACTCCGCCGAACTCCAGCTCCAGCAGGCCCACGTCATCCGCCTGGAGTCCCGCCCGCCCAACGTCGAGGGCAAGGGCCGCATCACCATCCGCGACCTCGTCCGCAACTCCCTGCGGATGCGTCCCGACCGCATCATCGTCGGCGAGGTGCGCGGCGGCGAGACCCTCGACATGCTCCAGGCCATGTCGACCGGCCACGACGGCTCCCTCGCGACCGTCCACGCCAACTCCGCCGAGGACGCGCTGATGCGCCTGCAAACCCTCGGCTCGATGTCCGAAGTCAGCATCCCCTTCGAGGCGTTGCGCGACCAGATCAACTCCGCCGTGGACGTCGTCGTGCAACTGGGCCGCCAGGCGGACGGCTCCCGGAAGATCACCGAGATCGCCCTCCTCACCTCGCGCGGCCACGACCCCTTCCGCATCACCACCGTCACCCGCTTCGAGACGGCTCCGCTCACCGCCGACCGCGTCGTGCGCGGCGCCTACCGGCACCTGCCGCTGCCCCGCTCGGCCGCCGAGAAGCTGCACCTCGCGGGAGAAGTGCTGCCCGCGGCCTACGGGGTCGCCCCCGACGACGTACTCGCCCGGCACACGAGGGAGGCGCGCGGATGACCCCGGCCCACCGCCGCGACACACAGCTCAACACCACGCCGCAGCACCGCCGTTCGTACGAGGAGGCCCCCGCATGAGCAACGGTCCCGCCGTCCTCGCCCTCGCCGCGACCCTCCTCGCCGGGATACTCCTCGTCGTCGCCGCGCGCCTGATGGCGCAGGGCCGCGCCGAGCGCGACGCCCTCGTCGACCGGCTCGCGGGCGACAGCCACCTCGGCACCCGTACGAAGGGCTCCCGCCGCCTCGCCGGGCTCGACCGCGCCGTCCGCCGCACCCGCGCGGGCCGCGCCCTGCACCGCCGCCTCTCCGCGACGGGACTCCCGCTCTCCGCAGGCGAGTTCACCCTGTACGCCGCCGCCGGGCTCGCCGTCCTGTGGACCGTCGCCGCGACCGTCCTCGCGCCCTTCTTCGGCCCCATCGCCGCCCTCGTCGGCGCCTGGTCCGCGTACGCCTTCCTCAACTGGCAGCGGGCCAAGCGCATCGAGGCGTTCATCAGCCAGCTCCCCGACGTCGCCCGCCTCCTCGCCAACGCCACGGCCGCCGGTCTCGCCCTGCGCACCGCCCTCGCGATGGCCGCCGAGGAACTGGAGAACCCGGCAGGCGAGGAACTGAGCAACGTGGCCGACCAGTTGGCACTCGGCCGCTCCATCGACGAAGCACTCGACGAACTCTCGCGCCGTCTCCCCTCGCGCGAACTCGTCGTCCTCGTCACGACCTTGGTGCTCTCCAACAAGGCGGGCGGCACCGTCGTCGGCTCCCTGCGCAACCTCACCGTCACCCTGGAGGAACGCAAGGAGACCCGGCGCGAGGTCCGCACGATGCTCTCCGAGGTCAACGCGACCGCCTTCACGGTCCCCGCGCTCGGGCTCGGCTCGCTCCTCCTCGTCAACGCCCAGAACGACGGCGCCCTCCACCGCGTCACCGGCTCCGGACTCGGCCAGTTCCTCATCCTGCTCTCGCTCGGGCTCTACACCGTCGGCTTCTTCGTCATCCGCCGCCTCGGAAGGATCGACGTATGAACCGCCGACCCACCCGCCACGCCGAGCCCGAACGCGCCGCGTCCCGCCGCGCCGAGTCCCGCCGCGCCGAGCCCCGCCGACCGCACCCGTGCCGCACGGGAAGGACCGCCCCATGAGCACCGCGACCCTCGGCCTGCTCCTCGCCCTCCTCATGGCCGCCGGAGTCGGCGGCGTCCTCCTCGGCCTGCGCATGTACCGCGGCGAGGCCAAACTCCCCGACGACCTCGCGCTCGCCCTGGAGGTCGGCTCCACCCGCGTCAAGGCCGCCGATTCCGCGGTCGACCGCCTCGGCCTGCGCTTCGCCCCCTACGTGCTCAGGCTCATGGGCCCGCGCCGCGTCGAGGCCAAGCGCCGCCGCATCGACATGGCCGGCAACCCCGGCGGCCTCACCCTCGACCGCTACGCCGCCCGCCGCGCCGTCTACGGGATCTTCGGCCTCCTCATGGCCGCGATCTTCGCGAGCTACGGCTCCCCGCTCTTCGCCTTCCTCGCCCTCGGCTTCGGCCTCGTCGCCGCCGACGCGACCATCTGGCAGGCGGTACGGGAGCGCCGCGACGTCATCGACCGCACCCTCCCCGACTTCCTCGACGTCCTCGCCGTCGTCGTCAGCGCGGGCCTCGGCTTCCGGCAGGCGCTCGAACGCGTCGCCGAGAAGTACGAAGGCCCCTGGGCCGACGAACTCCGCATCACCCTGCGGCAGATGGACATGGGCGTGAGCCGCCGCCAGGCATTCGACGAACTGCGCCGCCGCAACAACTCCGAGCAGGTCGCCCAGTTCGTCTCCGCCCTCCAGCAGGGCGAGGAACTCGGCTCCCCGATCGCCGAGACCCTCATCCAGATCGCCACCGACATGCGCCGCACCGACGCCCAGCAGGCCCGCCGCCGCGCCGCGAAGACCATCCCCAAGGCCACCATGGTCACCCTCGTCTTCATGCTCCCCGCCACGATGATCCTCATCGCGACCGGCATGTTCCTCGGCTCCGGGTCCGACCTCGGATCGATCCTGGGCGGGTGAGCGACACGTGACACCACCGACCGGAACGACCGAACGGCACGCACGCCGCTACGCCGCGTACGAGACGGCCGGCACGCGCAACCCGCACGGGGGCCCGAGCGAGGACCCGCGCGACGATCGCCACACCGGCGCCCCGTACGAGGACGTGCACGAGGACGTGCACGAGGGCACGCGCGAGACCCCGCACGCCCCCGCCCCGCCCGCACCCGCCGCGGCACTCCCCGTCCCTCCGTCCCCGCCCCCCGCCCACGCCCTCGCCGCGCTGTGCCGCCACGTCATCGGCGCGCGCCTCGCCGTCCTCGCGCTCGGCATCCCGTTCGCCCTGCGCTCCGCGGAGCCCGGCGCCTCCCGCGCCCTCGCCGTCACCGCCGCGGTCCTGAGCCTGCTCGGCTCGTACGCGGTGCTGCGCCACTGGGAGCGCGTCGTCCCGCTCCTGCTCCGCCACCCCGCCCTCCTCGCCGTCGACCTCGCCGCGACGACCGTGCTCCTCCTCGTCGCGACGCCCGCCTCACCCCTCGGCTACGCGGCCCTCGCGACGCCCCTCCTCGCCGCCCTCCTCTACACCCGCCGCTGGGCCGTCTTCTTCACCGCCCTCCAGCTCGCGATCCTCGCCGCCCTCGCCGTACCCCCCGCCGCGCCCCGCGCCGGGGTCATGCTCGTCGCCGGCTTCTGCCTGGCCGCCGCCGTCGCGGGCGCGACCCTGCGCACTTTCGTGCTCCGCCTCCTCGCCGCGAGCACGACCCTCGCCGAGACCCGCGAGCGCCTCGCCGTCGCCGAAGCGCTCGCCGCCGAACGCGCCCGTCTCGCCCGGGACATGCACGACACCGTCGCCAAGACCCTGCACGGCGTCGCTCTCGCCGCCGAGGCCCTTTCCACGACCGAGGACCCCGCCGTCGTGCGCGGCGACGCCGCCCACGTCGCGCGCGCGGCCCGCCG
>NZ_JAAGLR010000632.1 GCF_010548245.1 Streptomyces sp. SID11385 | reverse complement strand
CGCGGCGCCCTCGGCGCGCCCCCCGTACCGTGCGGCCCGGCGGGTATTCCCCCGGCGGGAGCCGTACGGCCGGTACGGCGACCGCCGCCCACGGTCCCCTCGCGGGTCCGCCACCCCGCGCCACCGAACACCACCGTCGCGCCGCCCCCCATCCCCTCCCCGCGCGGGTGAACCGCGCCGCTCGCCGGGCGCCGTGCCGACAAGCGCCACTACCGTGCTCACGCCGCGCCGCCCCTCCCACCGGAGCACCCCATGCAAGAAATCGCGCCCGTCGACGACCGTCTCAGCACTCCCACCGGTGTCCGCATCAAGCGGCTGCGGCAGGAGCGGCATCTCACGCAGAAGGCGCTCGCCGATCTCGCCGGGCTCTCGTACTCGACCATCACGAAGACGGAGAAGGCGCTCATCCCGCTCACCCCGCACGTCACCGCGTGCATCGCGCGGGCGCTGCGCGTCGATGTCGCCGCGATCACCGGGCAGCCGTACTACACGGAGTTGCGGCAGGACGAACTCGACGTGCTCATCCGGCCCATTCGCGAAGCGCTCGACGTGTACGACCTCGGGGCCGACCCGGACGTGCACCCGCGTCCGTACCAGCAACTCGACGCCGAGACCGAGGAGTTGCTGGGGCTCGTGCGGGCCGGGGAGATCAAGCGGGTCGCGGGGCGCGTCGCCGCGCTCGTGCAGGAGGTGACGACGCTCGCGCACCGCATCGGCTCGACGGAGGGCTGGTCGCTGCTCGCCCGTACGTACCGGACGGCGTACGACGTCAGCTCCAAGCTCGGCTTCGGCGACCTCGCCGCGCTCTCGCTCGCCCGCATGGACTGGGCCGCGCAGCGCGCGAGCAGCGCCGTCGTCAGCTCCATGCACCGCTACATGCGCGCCCTCACCTACCTGCGCGAGGGGCAGTACCGGACCGGCGAACGCCTCATGCGGCTCGGTCTCGACACCCTCCGGCAGGCCGAGCCCGGACGCGAACGGGACGTCGTGACCGGGCAGTTGCACCTCGGGTCCGCCGTCATGGCGGGGCGGGCGCGGGACGCGGAGGCCGCCGGTACGCACCTGGACGAGGCCGAGCGGATCGCGCGCGGGACCGGCGAGGCGACGCGCGTGCACTGGCTCTCCTTCGGGCCGACGAACGTCGCCGTCCACCGCGTCTCGGTCGCCGCCGAACTCGACGACTACGGGCGCGCCGCGCGCGACGGCGTACGGATCACCTTCCCGGCCGACTGGCCCGCCTCGCGCCGCAGCCACCACTACGCCGAACTCGCCCGCGCCCAGGTGTGGACCGGCGACCTCTCGGGAGCCTTCACGCACCTTCTCGCCGCGCGCAAGGCCGCGCCGCAGCAGGCGCGTTACCACGCGACGGTGCGGGAGACGTACGCGGCGCTGGAGGCGGCGAAGCGGCAACTGCCGGACTCGTTCCTGTCGTACGGCTCGTGGCTGGGGGCCTGACGTCCGCCCCACCACGATGCCCGCGCCGAGGCCCGCCCCGGCCCTTTCCGTTCCGTGAATCCGTGGCCCCGACTGTCAGTAAACAACTGACAGTCAGGGGCTTGCGCTTGTCCCACCATGTCATGACGAGGACGCGTATCGACATGGAGCCCGCCATGAGGACGACCCAGGGTGACGACACCGCACTTCCCCACGCCACCGACGCCGCACTCCCCCACCCCGCCACGCTCACACCCGACCAGGTACGCGGCGCCCACTGCGTGTGGTGCGGCTCCACCCTCCGCCCCGAAACCGTCGTGGACCTCGGCCAGCGCCAGGACCCCCGCGCCACCCACATCGCCACCTGGTGGCCCCGCGCGTGCGGAGACTGCGCGGGGCGAGGTGCGGCGGAGGCGGGCCGCACGCGGGGGACGGGCCACGACGGGGCGCTGAGCGCCTAGACCGCCAACCGCCCCAGCCGTAGGCCACCGACCGCCCCAGCCACAGGCCGCCGACCGGCCCCGCCGCAGGCCGCCTCTCGCCGACCACCGACCACCGACCGGCCCTCACCGCCCCCCTACCGGACACCCCCGTCTTTGCCCGTTCTTTACAACCCGCCCCACTCTCCCCCCGTCTCTGTTCCCGTCCGCGCGACACCGCGTGCGACACCCGCGTTCCGCGCGCGACGCCGTGCGTGACGCCTCCGTCCGCGCGACACCGCGCGGGCCATCCCAGAGACGAAGGACCACACCTTGCGCCGCAGTTCGTTCCTGGCCGCCGCCGTACTCGCCGCCGCCCTCAGCACCGCCGCCGTCCCCGCCTTCGCGGACGACGCCGCGCCCCAGCAGTCCGCCGCCGCCGCGAGCCCCGTCCCCTCCGCCAAGGCGGGCACGCGGGACTCGACTCCCCCGCCGAGCGCCGTGCCCTCCGAGGCCGGGCAGGAGGCCACTCCCGTCCCGTCCGAGGCCGGGCGGGACGCCACCCCGGCTCCCGCCCCCGCCCGCGGGCAGGTCGGCACCGTCCCCGTCGGCGCCCCCGACACCGGCTCCGGCACCGGCTCCTCCGGCGGCGGCGACACCGCTGTCATCGGCGGGGTCGTCTCCGCCACCGTCCTGCTCGCCGGTGGCGTCGTGGTGCTGCGCCGCCGCCGTCAGGGCGCGGGGGCGTGAGGCGCGGCTCCGGGTTGCTCGTGGCCGGGCTCGCGCTGGTGTCGCTTCTCGGCACCGGCTGCGGGCCCGGCCCCGCGCGTACGGGCGACGCGGGCGCCGCACCCGGTACGGCACGTACGACCGCGTCGCCCAGCCCGTCGCGTA
>NZ_JAAGLR010000604.1 GCF_010548245.1 Streptomyces sp. SID11385 | reverse complement strand
GGCTCGGGCGGCGGGGCGGGCACGGGCGCGCGGGCGGGCGTCGGGGCCCTGGCCGTCGACGGTTCCGGTGCGGCGACCGGTTCCGGCGAGGACGGGCAGGCGGGGGAGCGGGCCGGGGGCAGGGGCGTTCCCACGCCGAAGGACCTCGCGGCGCTCAAGACCGCCGCTCCGGCGCCGCAGCCCGCGCCGAACGCGACCCTGCGGTGGTCCTCCGACAAGGGCTGGGTCGAGCGGCCCGGCGGAGAGCCCGCCGAGGCCGCCGCGCTGCCCACGCTCGCCCAGCTCACCACCGCCGAGCAGCGGTGGGCGGACCGCGAGGAGGACATCACGACGGTCGGCGGCGACCCCTTCGAGGTCGGCCAGGTCTTCGCCCGCCGCTGGCTCTCCCGCGTCCCCCCGAACCCCCCGGCCCGCGAGCGCCTGGCCCCCCTCTACCCGCGCATCCCGCACCGCATCGACGGCGAACTCCTGCGCTACGCGGCCCGCTTCGGCCTCCTCGCGCACAAGGACGACCAGATCGACGAGAACGACCGCTACGCGATCCGGGCGGGGTTCTGGCGCGAGACGGGCGTGGAGGCGGGGGCGACGACGGGGCGGTGACCAGTCGGGCGGGGGCCTCACCGGAGCGGGCGAGCCGCTTCCGGTGAGGCCCCCGCCCCGGAAGTGCGGGCCGCCTCCCCTCGCCGCCGTGTCAGTTCGGCAGCAGCGTCCCCAGCGGTCCGAGGTCCAGGTTGAGGTCCTCGCGGCGCAGGCCGTGGCGTGCGCACAGGTCGTCCATGCGCTCGTCCAGGAGCATCAGCGCCGTACCGACCGCCTCCTCCTGCTCGTCCGTGAGGTCCCCCGCGTCGAAGCGCCGCACCGCCTGCCGTTCCATGAGCTGCCGCAACAGCTCGACGACCGTCAGCACGAGCGCGGCGAGGTCGCGGCCCACCGCCGCCGGGTCGAGATCGAGGGTCGCCGAAGGCTTCCCGGGCTCGGGGAGCATGCTCGTCACAGGGGACCTCCGTCGTTCCAGGGGGCGGGTACGGACTCGCTCACCGAGGCGAGCAGCGCGTGCAGGGAGATCCGTACGAGAGGCACCTCCGCGATCGCGAGCACGAGGTCCCCGCTGACCACGACCCCCGCCCCGAGCACCCGGTCGAGCAGGTCCACGAGCGGCACCCCGAGCGGCGCCCCGCTGTCGGGCCCGGTCCACGCCACCGGCGCCCCGGCGGCGCTCACGCCGCCTCCCCGGTGAAGGAGTACGGGACCCACGGCCCCGCCACCTCCAGCGTGCACCCGGCGGGCAGGTCCGCCCGCTCGCGCGCGATCCGCTCCGCGAAGGCGGCGGCCTTCGCGAGCGGCACGAGATAGGCCCCGTTGAGCACCTGCGAGCGCCCCTCGCCCGTCACCTCCTTGCCGTGCAACGGCCGCCGCACCCCCTCGGCCGCCACCTCGCGCGCCGCACTGTCGACCCGCTCCGCGATCCGCAGCGCCGCCTCGTGCCCGGACTCCCGCTCGCGCTGCCTGGCCCGTACCCGGTCCAGGTAGTCGCGCCCCCCGCGCGGCCGCCCCGACGGCGGCGGCGCGGGGGAGGCGGCGGGCGCCTCGCGGTGCACCTTGACGGCCCACTCGGCGTGCTCCGCCACGCGCCGCAGCACGGTGTCGAAGCGGTCCGCGTGCGCGAGCAGCCCGGTCCGCGCGCCGTGCTCGTCGTGGTAGAGCGTCGCGAGCGGCAGCGGGACGGCACG
>NZ_JAAGLR010000576.1 GCF_010548245.1 Streptomyces sp. SID11385 | reverse complement strand
GCGGGGCGAGCGCGCTCTCGCCCGCTCGCGCGAGCGCCCAGCGCAGCGCCCCCGCCACGTACGGGTCCGGCTCGCGCAGCAGTGCGTCCGCGAGCATCTCCGCCGGTACGGGGCCGCCCTTCGCCGTCGCGAGCGCCGCACGCTGCCTGTCGTCCGCGCTCCACGCGCACAGCGCCCGCAGCAGCGCGGCGCTGCGCAGCACGTCGTCCCAGTCAGCCGGTTCGGCGGCGCCGATGCGGTCGAGGCGCGTGAGCAGTTCGGTCTCGGCCGCGATGCGTTCCCGTGTCCGCCGCGCGAGTTCCGCGACAAGGCGCGCGGGCGCGAAGTCCGGGTCGTCGAGCGCGCGTCCCACCTCGCGCAGTGACAGGCCGAGCGAGCGCAGGCTCTCGATGTGGAAGACGCGCCGCACGTCGTCCGCCGCGTACGCGCGGTAGCCGGAGCCGGTACGGCCCTCGGGGCGGACGAGGCCGAGCGCCTCGTAGTGCCGGAGCATCCGCGCGCTCACCCCGGACCGCCGAGACAGCTCACCGATCAGCACCGTTCACCACTCCTCACCGCCCACCAGGACGCCTCCGCACGCCTCCGCGCGCCTCCGTACAGCTCAACACTTCTCGGCGCACCGCCGTTTCGCCCCTCCGCCGACCGCCGTTCACCTCCACACGTCCAGATGATCGCCGTCCCCGGCACACGTCCAGATGATCGCCCTCCCCGGCCGCTCCTCCTACGGCCCGTCCGGCCCCAGCGCGACGACGCGTTTCGCCGCCTCCAGCACCGGGGCGAAGCCGAGCGACGGGTCCTGGCGCAGGTCTTCCGTGGCGAGCGCGTGGGCCCGTACCTCGGGGTCCGCGTCCTTCTCCTTCTCCGCGAGGACCGGCCGTGCCGCCGCGCCAAGCGCGAGCAGCGCGCGGCTCAGGCTCAGCCGCGTCTCCGGTACGCCCCGGCCGAGCTGTCCCGCCAGCGCCACGGCCAGCGCCGCCTCCTCGCCCTCGGGGACGAGGACGACGGCCGTGCGCCAGGCCGTGCGCGCCACCTCGTCGTCGGGGTCGTCCAGGAGCGCGGGCGTGATCGCCTCCCATGTCGCCGGTTCCGCGATCTTCGAGAGCGTGTGCAGGGCCTGGGCGCGCGCCTGCGCGGGCTCCGTGCGCAGCGCCGCCACGAGCAGCGGTACGGTCAGCTCCTCCGGCTGCCGTATCAGCGCCCAGGTCAGCATCTCGCGCACGCCGAACTCCGGCTCGACCGCGCAGCGCGCGACGAGCGCGTCCACGTACGCGGCATCCGGCCGCGTACCCGCCGCGAGCGCCGCCCGCAGCCGTACGCCACCGTCCTCGCTCTCCAGCGCGCGCAGCACCCGCGTCGTGTACGGGACCGCTTCCCGCATGGTCATGGAAACCCGCCTCCCGGACCCCGTGCGGGGCTCGTCGTCGTGCTCCCAGTGAAGGGCTTGCCACCGTGTCAAGGTCAAAGGATGCCGGTACGGGCGCCGCCCGGAAGGTCTCGCGCGAACGCCGCCACCAGCAGGTCGGCCAGCGTGTCCCCCGCCGTCCCGTCCGGGTCCTTGTCCGGGTCGTAGATCGTGACGTTCAGGCCGACGCAGCCGGGGGCCGCGAGCAACGGCCGGAGCAGCTCGGTGAGTTCGTGCGGTTCCAGGCCGCCGGGGTCGGGGCTGTCCACGGCGGGCATGACGGCCGGGTCGAGGACGTCCGCGTCGCAGTGCACCCAGTACCCGGCCCGTCCCCCGCCGCTCAGCTCCCGCGCGAGCGCCGCGCCGGCCGCCGCGGGGCCCCGCTCGCGCAGCGCGGCGACCGTGACGACGTCCATCCCGAGCGAGGTCAGTTCGGGGATGTCGACGTCGCCGTCCCTGATGCCCGCGTAGCGGATGTCCTGCTCGCGCAGGTAGGGCCGCAGTCCGTCGATGTCCGCGAGGTCCGCCTGCCCGCGCCCGGTGGCGATCGCGACCTCCTCGCCGGCCGCCGCGCCGACGGCGGGCGCGTTGCCCAGGTGGCGGAAGTCGGCGGAGGCGTCGGCGGCGAGGAGTCCGTAGCGGCCCCTGCGGCGCAGCGCGAGCGAGGCGCCGAGCTGGATGGCGCAGTCGCCGCCGAGCACCACGGGGAAGTCGCCCGCGTCGAGGAGCGGGCCGATCCGGTCGGCCAACTGCCGGGTGTACGTGGCGATGTGGGGTGCGTGGAAGACGCCGTCGCCGGGACGCCAGTCGCCCCTGTCGTACGCGGGGGCGGGGACGGTGCCCCCGTCGTGGGCGCCGATCCGCGGGGGCAGGTCCCGCGCGCGCAGCGCCGCGGCGAGGCCGTGGCAGCCGGGCACCTGTCCGGGCGCCGGGGGCCGCAGGCCGAGGTTGGAGGGCGCGTCGATTATCACCGTGCGTCGCATGCGGGTCATCCTCTACGGTGGCGCGGCACGCTTCACCCCGATTTCCGAGAAGGCACCATGAGCAGCCCGCTTCCCACCGGCCCGCAGCACGAGCGGCACACCTACCGCGTGACCCTGCGAGGAGTGTGGGCGCCCCGGGACGAGGCCGAGCGGGAGACGCTGCGGGCCGGGCTCGCGGAGGCGGACGGTCTCGGCGCGATGCGGTTCACGCCCGGGGGTTCGCTCGCCTACGACCGGACGCTGAAGGCGTTCTCCTTCCGCGTCGAACTGCGCTCGGACGCGGCGGACGGCGAGGAGATGGCCGCCGCGCTCGCCGAGGAGCGCCTTGAGCACGTCCTGCGGGAACGCGGCCTGCACTGCGGCGAGTTGCGGGCGGCGGTGACCGATCTGGACACGATGAAGGTCAACCGGAAGCGGCGCGGCTGACGTTACGCGCCCGGGAGCTTCATCTCGCTGGTGAGCGCGAAGCGTTCGTGCCCGCGCCAGGCTCCGTCGACGTGGAGGAAGTCGGGCGAGTAGCCCTCGTGGCGGAAGCCGAGGCGGCGGGCGAGCGCGCACGAAGCGGCGTTCTCCGGCTGGACGTTGATCTCCAGGCGGTGCAGGCCGAGCGTGGTGAAGGCGTGGCGGATGACGAGGCCGAGCCCCTCGGTCATGAGGCCGCGCCCCTCGGCGCCCGCGAAGGCCCCGTAGCCGAGCGCGCCGCAACGGAAGGCGCCCTGCACGATGTTGTTGATGTTGACGAAGCCGGCGAGGGCGCCGTCCGCGCGGGTACGGAGCAGGAATCCGGCCCGCGCGGGCTCGTCCAGGCGGTCCGCGTAGGCGGCGAAGGCGTTCGCGTCGTCGGGCATCGCCAGCCACGGGTGGTGCAGCGCGCGGCTCTCGCGCACGCGCGCCACGAACGCGGGCCCGTCCTCGTGCCGCAGCGCGTGCAAGGTCGTGCGGGCACCCTCGGCGAGGACGGGGGCGGGGGCAGGGACGGGAGCGGGGGCGGGCTCGGGGTGGCGGGCGGTCTCGGGCGCGGGGGGTACGGGTCCTTCGGTCACCGGCGCACGCTAGCAAAGCCCGCGCGGTCCGTGACAGGCTCACGCACATGCGCGCCGCTTCCCCTCCCCGGGCCGTCCTCCTCGACGTGGACGGCGTCCTCCTCGACTCGGCCGCGCTCCACCGCCGCGTGTGGGACGCCTGGGCGGTACGGAACGGGCTCGACCCGGAGGCGGTGTGGCCGCTCACCTTCGGCAGGCGCCCCGAGGACACGGTCCGCGCGGCGGCGCCCGCGCTCGACGCGACGGCCGAACGGCGCGTGCTCGACGCGCTGTTGGCGGCCGAGGGGGACACCGTGCCGCCCGTGCCCGGGGCCCGTGGACTGCTCGCCGCGCTGGCGGCGGCGGGTGTCCCGTG
>NZ_JAAGLR010000547.1 GCF_010548245.1 Streptomyces sp. SID11385 | reverse complement strand
CCGCCGCGAGCACGACACGCCCGCGCGCGTGGTCGAGCCCGGCGTCCCCGCGCACCCCCAGCACCGCCCGCAGGTCCGCCTCGCCGAGCGCCACGCCCCGTACCGCCGGGTGCGCCGTCGCGACCTCGAAGGCGCGCTCGACGCCGAGCGGGCACTCCAGGATCGGGTACAGCTCGGGAACGGGCGCCCCGCCGCAGGCGACCGCCGCACGCCGTACGTCCTCGGGGCCCCGCGACTTCGGCAGCCGCAGGCCCGACAGGTGCGGCAGCCCGACGAGCGCCGCCACGTCGTGCGCGCCCCACGGGCCGTCCAGGTGGTTGACACGCACGTGCACGGGGACGGGGACCGGGGAGGAGAGGAGTTCGGCGACGGCGGCCCGCGCGTACTCCTTGCCGTCGGGCGCGACCGCGTCCTCCAGGTCCACGAGCACCACGTCGGCGCCCGCCGAGAGCGCCTTCTCGACCCGCGCGGGACGGTCGCCCGGCACGTACAGCCAGGTCAGCGGCAGCGTGGACAGGCCGTTCGGCTCGCTCGTCATACCGCGCCCGCCGCCCGCAGCCGCGCGATGTCCCCGGCGCCGAAACCGGCCTCGGCGAGCACCGCGTCGGTGTCCGCGCCGTGCGGTCTGCCCGTCCAGCGGATGTGCCCCGGCGTCTCCGAGAGCCGGAAGAGCACGTTCTGCATCCGCAGCCGCCCCAGCTCGGGATCGTCGAAGACCGGCAGCGAGCCGAGCGCCGCGTACTGCGGATCGGCCATGACGTCGGCGACGTCCTGCACGGGCGCGATCGCCGCCTCCGCCTCCTCGAAGGCGGCCACGACCTCCTTGCGCTCGCGCGCCGCGATCCACGAGCCGACCGCCTCGTCGAGCACGTCCGCGTGCGCCGCGCGCCCCGCGCCGCTCGCGAACCACGCCTCCTCGATCAGCTCGGGACGGCCCACGAGCCGCATGACCCGCTCGGCGACCGACTGCGCCGACGTCGAGACCGCGACCCAGCGCTCGTCCGCCGTGCGGTACGTGTTGCGCGGGGCGTTGTTCGCGGAGCGGTTGCCGGTGCGCGGCTGGACGTAGCCGAGCTGGTCGTACCAGAGGGGCTGCGGGCCGAGCACGGTGAGGATCGGCTCGATGATCGCGAGGTCCACGACCTGGCCGCGCCCCGTGCGCTCCCGCCCCGCGAGCGCCGTCATGACCGCGTACGCCGTCGCGAGCGCCGCGATCGAGTCGGCGAGCCCGAACGGCGGCAGCACCGGCGGGCCGCCCGGCTCCCCGGTGATCGCCGCGAAGCCGCTCATCGCCTCCGCGAGCGTCCCGAAACCGGGGCGCCTCGCGTACGGGCCGAACTGCCCGAAGCCCGTGACGCGCGCGAGGACGAGCCGGGGGTTGACCTCGCTCAGCTCCGCCCAGCCGAGGCCCCAGCGCTCCAGCGTCCCCGGGCGGAAGTTCTCGATCACGACGTCCGCGTCGGCGACGAGCCGCAGCAGCACCTCGCGCCCCTCGGGACGCGACAGGTCCGCCGTCGCGTTCCGCTTCCCGCGCCCGAGCAGCTTCCACCACAGCCCCACGCCGTCCTTGCCGGGCCCGTGCCCGCGCGAGGGATCGGGGCGCGTGGGGTGCTCGATCTTGACGACGTCGGCGCCGAAGTCCGCGAGCATCGTCGCGGCGAGCGGCCCGGCGAAGAGCGTCGCGAGGTCGAGCACGCGGGTGCCGTGCAGGGGGCCCGGCTCCTCGGGCTGCTCCGGGGGTTCCGGCTGCTCCGGAAGCCCGGAGGCGCCGGAACCCGGCGGGACGTCGCGCGTCACGAACGGCTCGTGGTTGCCCTCGCGGGTGAACAACGGCTCGTGGTTGCCCGCGCCCGTCATGCCACCACCCCCGCGCTCGCGTCGATCTCGGACCGGTGCGGCATCGAGGGCGCCGCGCCCGCGCGCTGCACCGAGAGCGCCGCCGCCGTGCCCGCCCACGCGAGCGCGTCCGG
>NZ_JAAGLR010000504.1 GCF_010548245.1 Streptomyces sp. SID11385 | reverse complement strand
CGGCGCAGGGCGCGCCGGGCGCTCGCCGCGCGGGCCGGGGACGCCGACGACCTGGCCCGGCTGCTCGACGCGCTGGGGCTGCGGCCCGAGGAGGGAAGGCGGGAGCCGGAGTGAGGGGCCGGTGGGGTGAGGAGGGGGCGTCAGGTGAGTGAACCGTCGCCTCACGGGCGCCCCCGGCCCCTGCCTCGGACGTCCGCTCAGGAATCCCCCTCGGGCTGCCCGGCGAAGTACGTCGCGATCATGTCCTCGCCGCCGTGTCCCTCGTCGCGGGCGCGGGCGAAGCGGGCCGCGGTGGCGTCGAGGAGGTCGAGACGGGCGCCGCTGGACCGGGTGGCCTCCAGGATGAGGCGGGTGTCCTTGAGCGCGGTGGAGAGCGCGAAGCTGGGGTCGAGGTCGCCCTTCAGGAGCGCGTCCGCCTTCATCTGGAGGTAGGGGCTGTCGAGCGCCCCGCCCGTGACGGTGTCGAGGAAGAGGCGCGGGTCCACGCCGAGCGCGTCGGCCACGTTGAGGGACTCGGCGACGGAGCTGACGAGGTTGACGAGCCAGGAGTTAACGACGAGCTTGAGGCGGGTCGCGTCGCCCGGTGCGCTCCCCGCCCACACCGTGCGCTGCCCGATCGCGTCGAGTACGGGCGTGACGGCGGGCCGTGCCGCCTCGTCACCCGAGACGAGGACGATCAGCTTGCCCTGTTCGGCGGGCTCCCTCGTGCCCGAGACGGGGCTGTCGAGGTAGACGAGGCCGTGGGCGGCGGCCTTCTCGGCGAGCGTCGCAGTCGCCGCGAGACCCACCGTGGACGCCTGGAGCCAGGGCTGCCCGGGGCGCAGTCCCGGCGCCGCCTGCTCCATGACGGAGGCGACCGCGGTGCCGTCGTTGAGGACCGTGAGGACGGCGTCGGCGCCGCGCACGGCGGCGGCGGGATCGGCGGCGAGTTCCGCCCCTTCGTCGGCGAGCGGTCGCGCCTTGTCCGTACTGCGGTTCCACACGCGCACGGAGAGACCCTCGCGCAGGAGGCTGCGGGCCATCCCCGAGCCCATGATGCCGGTGCCGAGGACGGCGACGAGGGGTGAATCGGACATGAGGGGTTCCTCCCTGACTCGGAAGCGGTAGGGCCCGTGGGCCGGGCGGGGGGGCGGACCGGCCGGGACGGCGTCGTTTCCGCCCCCGCCCCTCCACCCTGGCACCACGCGGCCGATTCCGCCCCGCCGGGCGGGTGCCGGTGTGGCGCCGCCAGCCGCACGACGCCTGGTCAGGAGGGCGTTGTCAGTGGCGTGGTGCACGCTGGGGGACGGGCGTGCGGCACGGGGCCGGCGCCGTGAGGACGGGGAGCGTGTGGTGACGGTACGGGACAGGACGGACGAGCGCCGGCTGCGGGCGGCACGGGCCTGCCTGCGGCTGCGGCAGGCGACGCGGGCGGTCCTCGCCGATCCGCGCACGGCGCCCGCCGCCGCGGTGCTGCTCGCGGGTCCGATGGCGGAGGCGGACGCCGCGCTGCGGGAGGCCGGGCTCGCCGGGAACGAGGCGGAGTTGTGCGCGCTGCTGGGGGTACGGGCGTGAGCGCGGTGCGGCGCTGCGCCTGGGCGCAGGGCACGTCGGAGGCGATGACGGAGTACCACGACCGCGAGTGGGGCCGCCCGGCCCACGACGACGGCTATCTCTTCGAGATGCTGGTCCTGGAGGGCGCGCAGGCCGGGCTCTCCTGGTCGACGGTGCTCGCCAAGCGGGAGAACTACCGGCGGCTGCTCGACGGTTTCGACGTCAAGGCGGTCGCGGAGTACGGGCCGGGGAAGCTGGAGGCGCTGCTCGGGGACGCGGGGATCGTGCGGCACCGGCTCAAGGTGGCCTCGCTGCCGCGCAACGCGCGGGCGTTCCTCGCCGTGGCCGAGGAGTTCGGTTCCTTCGACGCGTACCTGTGGTCGTGGGTGGACGGGCGGCCCGTGGTGCGGCACCGGGCGCGCGGCGCGCTGCCACCGGCCCGTACGGAGCTGTCGGACCGGCTCGCGAAGGATCTCAAGAAGCGCGATTTCTCCTTCGTCGGGACGACGATCACGTACGCGTTCCTCCAGGCGACCGGCGTCGTGGACGACCACGCGGGGGACTGCTTCGTGGTGCGGGGGCCGAGCGGGGGCTGAGGTGCGGGGGCCGGTCCCGGACGGTGGTGGGGGTCGCCGTGCCGGGACCGGTTCCGTGTGCTGCGGCGTGAGTAAACCGCGCACCAAGGAAGTCGTCAAGACTTCCAACCAAACCCGCCGTATCGGCAACTCGGTTACGCGGAAAGGCAGTTGTCGCTTCAATTCCTGAAGGAAAAGCGTTGTCGTCGCTCCCGCCGGAGCGTCCCCTCCTCGTACGGCCCACCCCGCTCGCTACCGATGAATACCGCACCTAATGTGGCATTTCGGAGCGTCGAAGGGCTGAAGACCATGAAACACCGATCCGGTGGCCCGGCCGACCAGGGCGGCGGGGATACGAGCGGAGGGCGGGGCGCGGGAGCCGGAGGGCAGCCGGACGGGGGGCGGCGCGCGCAGCGCGAGGCGAAGCACGAGGTCGTCAGGAACCGGGCGCAGCAGCACCGCTGGTGGGTGCTCGCGGTCATCGGCACCGCTCAGCTCATGGTGGTCCTGGACGCGACCATCGTGAACATCGCGCTGCCCTCCGCGCAGAAGGACCTCGGTTTCAGCAACGGCAACCGGCAGTGGATCATCACCGCCTACGCCCTCGCCTTCGGTTCACTGCTGCTGCTCGGCGGGCGGTTCGCGGACCTCATCGGGCGCAAGATCGTCTTCCTGACGGGGCTCGTCGGCTTCGCCGCCGCCTCGGCCGTGGGCGGTGCCGCGCAGAGCTTCGAGATGCTGGTGGTCGCCCGCGCCGCGCAGGGCGTCTTCGGCGCGATGCTCGCGCCCGCCGCGCTCTCGCTGCTGACCACGACGTTCACGGACGCGAAGGAGCGGGCGAAGGCGTTCGGGATCTACGGGGCCGTCGCGGGCGCGGGCGGCGCGGTGGGGCTGCTCCTCGGCGGAGTCCTCACCGAGTACCTGGACTGGCGCTGGTGCCTGTACGTGAACCTGCTCTTCGCGGTGCTCGCGCTCGTGGGCGCGGCACGGCTGATCTCGGGCGGGCGCCCCGCGGAGCAGCCCGGGCTCGATCTGCCGGGCGCGGTGCTCGCGACCGGTGGCCTCTTCTGCATCGTCTACGGCTTCTCGAACGCGGAGCGGCACCACTGGGGCTCGTCCCAGACCTGGGGCTTCCTCGTCGGCGGGGCCGTGCTGCTCCTGCTGTTCGTCCTGCGCGAGCGGCGCACCGCGCACCCGCTGCTGCCGCTGCGGGTGGTCCTGCACCGGCAGCGCGGGGGCTCGTACATCGCGATCTTCCTCGCGGGCGCGGGCCTCTTCGGGGTGTTCCTCTTCCTGACGTACTACCTCCAGCAGATCCTCGGCTACTCGCCCATCAAGACGGGGCTCGCCTTCCTCCCGATGGTCGGCGTGATGATCGTGATGTCCGTCGTGGTGACGAACGCGGTGCTGCCGCGCACGGGGCCGAAGCCGCTCGTCCCGCCGGGAATGCTCTTCGCGGCCGGGGGCATGGCGTGGCTCACGGGGCTCGACCTGCACAGCTCGTACGCGGCCCACATCCTGGCGCCGCTGCTGCTCACCGGTTTCGGCGTGGGCCTCATCTTCGCCCCCGCCTTCAACATGGCGACCGCGGGCGTGCGCCCGCAGGACGCGGGTGTCGCCTCCGCGATGGTCAACACCTGCCAGCAGGTGGGCGGCTCGGTGGGGACCTCGCTGCTCAACACGCTCGCGACGACGGCGGCGACGAACTACGTGGTGGGCAAGCGGCCCACGAAGCTCGTGCTCGCGCAGGCCCAGTTGCACAGCTTCACGGTGGCGTTCTGGTGGTCCTCGGCGATCTTCGCGCTCGGCGTGATCCTGACGGGGCTGATCTACCGCTGGGGCCGCCCCACGACGGGCGACCAGTCGATCGCCACCTGAGCGTCGTACGGGCACGGGGCCGACGGCGGAACGCGCCGGGCGGCCCCGTACCCGTGTCCGTACGGCGGGGCGGGAACCCTCGTGCGTCAGGCCCCGAAGCTCTCCGCGAGCGGCCCGACGGCCGCCTTCCACTCGTGCACGGTGATGTTCTCGACGAGGCCCTGGAGGCGGAAGGGGTCCTGCTCGGTGTGGGCGAGGGCCGCCTCGGCGGAGTCGGCGCGCAGGACGAGCAGCCCGCCCTCGCCCGCCGGGTTGCTGAGCGGGCCCGAGACGAGGAGGTGCCCGCGGTCGGCGAGCTCGCCCAGGTAGGCGCGGTGGGCGGGGCGGTGGGTGTCGCGGGGGGCCTCGCTGCCCGCGGGGTAGGCGTAGACGACGGCGAAGAGGGCCATCGGGGCACGTCCTTTCGGGATTCAGGTGCGCCGGGCGGCGGTTGACGCCCCGCGGCGATGGTGCCGCGCCATGATTCCAGCCCCGCGCGCGGGCCGTGCGCGCGGGGCGAGCACGGGGACGGG
>NZ_JAAGLR010000470.1 GCF_010548245.1 Streptomyces sp. SID11385 | reverse complement strand
CGGCGGCACGGGAGCGGCGGGGGGCGGTTCGGGGGCCCGGACGCGGCCCGTCATGACGGCCGCCGCGAGGATCAGCAGGACCCCGCCCACGGCGGCGGCGCCCGCGCCGGTACGCACCCCGGAGCCGTCCGCCGCGACCGTGAGCGCGTCCCCGTTGGCCTGCGCGGCCCGTACCGCCCACAGCACCGTGCAGCCGAGCGCGAGGACCCCGGCGAGCAGGACGACGGTCCGCAGGCGCGCGAGGAGGCCGAGCAGGGTCAGCGCGGCGGCGAGGAGGAACGGCAGGAAGAGCGACCACAGCAGGTTGGGGTGCGCGGCCGTGATCCCGCCGGAGCCGAAGAGGTCGGAGAGCCGGTACTCGCGGCCGAGGCGCGCGGCGTACCAGGGGCGGAAGGGGGCGGCGACGGCGGCTGCCGCGCCGAGCACGGCGAGTACGCCACCGAGGACGTTGCGGACCATGGCGGGGCCTCCCTGTCGGCCGGTGTCTGCTCCGCGTCTACCCGCGGCGGCGGACGGCAGACGCGGAAACCGGCCAACAGCGAGGCTCCACAAGGTATTTGGGCATACGGGAGCACCGGCCGCGGCGGTCTTCCCCCGATGGCCGCCGCGGCCGGTGCGCTTTCCCCCATTTTCTTCTTCCCCCGGGTCCGTGACGGCCCCCCAGCCGTCACGGACCCCTGGTCCCCCTGTGCGTGGCGCACGTCCCCCGTACGCCCCCGTGGTCAGCGGGGACCCGCTCACCCGGTGTCCGTGCTCCCCCGTGTCCCCGGTTTCCCCCGTGAGGACATCCCCCGTGGGGACGGACGCCGGGTGAAGATCACTTCTTCTCGTCGCCCTCGGGGCGGTCGAGGATCTTCGCCTCGGGGTTGGCGGGGCTGCCGGTCGCGTACGAGTCGCCGAGGGTCGTGACCTCGCCGTCGGCGGCGGGCTTCGCCGCCGACGCGTCCGGGTTGGCGGGGCTGCCGGTCGCGTACGAGTCCTTGAGCGGCTTCATCGCGGGGCCCTTGGCCTGGTCGGCGGTCTCGGGCTGCTGGCTTTCGGCCATCGTGTGTGCTCTCCCTCTTCGACGGGGACGGTGGTGGTGCCGCCCGCCCGGCCACTCCCCCGGGAGGAGGCCGGGCGGACGTCAACCGGGGCGCTCACCCTAACGGGTGAGGTTTGCCCGGAGCCGTGCCGTCTGCCCCCCGACGCGACGGAACGGTTGGAAGAAGCATGACCGGTGGCGATAAACGAACGATGAACGCGAAATCGTCGCTGCGACGTGCCTGCTGAGCGGCCATCACGGAGGCTCGCGCGGGGGGCGTGCGGCGGCCCGCCGTGCCGTCCCGTGAGGCTTCCGGGGACCTCGTGCGGCTTCCGGTAGTCCCCGTGCGGCTCCCTGGCCCGGCTCAGGGTGTGGGCGTCTGCGTGCGCAGGGCGCGTACGGCCGCCGCCTCGCTCGCGGCGTCCTGCTCCTCGTAGACCCGTTCCGCCTCCGCCCAGCACACCTGCGCGCGCTCTTCCTGACCGGTCAGCGCGAGGGCGCGGCCGAGGACGGTGAGGACCTGGGCGCGGCGCCACTCGCCGCCCACCCCGTTGAGCGCGGTGAGCGCGCCCTCGGCGTCGGCGGCGGCACGGGCGGGCTCGGACTGGGCGAGACGTGCCTCCGCGAGCCGGCACAGGGTCATGCCGACCCACAGGGCCTGCCGGTTGGCGCGGAAGACCGCGAGGGCCTCGTCAAGCCGCTCGACGGCCTCGGCGGGGTGCCCGGCGGCGGTGAGCACGAGTGCTTGCGTGTACCGGCCGTTGGCGCCGCGCAGCGCGCTGCCCGCCGTGTCGTTGAGCCGGGTGCCCCGCTCGGCGAGTGCGAGGGCGCTGTCCAGGCGGCCGGTGGCGAGGTGGATGCGGGACAGGTTGCACAGCGCCGCCGCCTGCCCGGCCTGGTCGCCGAGGTCCCTGAAATGCTCGACGGCCGCGCTCAGATGCCGCTCGCCCGCCTCGTGCTCGCCCTGGTAGAGCGAGCCGATACCGAGGAGATTGTGCGCCCAGCTCACCACGACGGCGTCGGCACCGCCGTCCGTCCGGGCCAGGACCCGCCCGGCCCGTTCGCACATGGTGTCGAGCCCGCCCGCCGCGTTGTCCGAATCGGCGAGGACGAGGAGCGCGCGGTTGGCGACGGAGGCGAGCCCGAGCCGTTCGGCCCGCTCGATCGCCGTACGGGTCACCTCGCGGTACTGCCGCGCGTTCGCCCCCGACTCGCTCAGGTCCTTCGCGACCCACAGCAGATCCACGGCCGCCGCGAGCGAATCGGCCCGCTCGGTGGCCCGGCGCGCGGTCGCGAGGAGGCTCTGCGCCTCCGCGTAGAGCCAGTCCTGCGCCTCCTCGGGCGCGGTCAGCTCCAGGCCCGGGTAGCGCGTCGTGGCGAGGTGGTCGACGAGCCGGTCCCCGGGCCGCTCCAGCGCGTACACGCGGGCCGTCGTCGCGAGGTAGAAGTCGAGCAGCCGCCGCAGGGCCCCGGTGCGCACCGACTCGGGCTGCTCGTCGCGCTCGGCGCAGGAGCGGGCGTAGAGCCGGACGAGGTCGTGGTAGCGGTAGCGGCCCGGCGCGGCCGATTCGAGGAACGAGGTGTCGACGAGCGATTCGAGGAGGTCCTCGGCCTCGTACGGGCCGAGACCGAGGAGCGCCGCCGCCGCCGCGACCGAGATGTCGGGGCCCTCGACGAGGCCGAGCAGCCGGAAGGCGCGCGCCTGGTGGGCTTCGAGCTGCCCGTACCCCAGCTCGAAGGTCGCGGCGACGGCGAGGTCACCGGCCTGCAACTCGTCGAGCCTGCGCCGCTCGTCGGCGAGCTTCGCGGCGAGGACGCCGACGGTCCAGGTGCGCCGGGCGGCGAGCCGGGACGCGGCGACGCGGATCGCGAGGGGCAGGAAGCCGCAGGCGGCGACGACGTCGAGCGCCGCCTCCCGCTCGGCCTGCACGCGCTCGGCGCCGACGATGCGCGTGAACAGCGTCAGGGCCTCCTCGGGGGACATGACGTCGAGGTCGACGAGGTGCGCCCCGGCGAGGCCGACCATGCGCTGGCGGCTCGTCACGAGTGTCGCCGAGCCCTCCGTACCGGGCAGCAGCGGGCGGATCTGCGCGGGGTCCTTCGCGTTGTCGAGCAGGATGAGGACGCGGCGGCCGTCGAGCGCGGAGCGGTAGAGCGCGGCGCGTTCGTCGAGCGAGGCGGGCAGCGCGGTGTCGCGCACGCCGAGCGCGCGCAGGAAGCCGCCGAGCACGGTCTCGGGGTCGACGGGGTGCGCGCCGGCGCCCTGGAGGTCGGCGTAGAGCTGGCCGTCGGGGAAGGTGGCGCGGGAGTTGTGCGCGACGTGCACGGCGAGCGTGGTCTTGCCGACGCCGCCGATGCCCGCGACGGCCGAGACCGCCATGACCTGCGAGCCCGCGCCGGCGAGGGTGTCGCTCAGCTCCTTGACGAGGCTCTCGCGGCCCGTGAAGTCCGCCACGGAGGCGGGGAGCTGCGCGGGCTTGAGCGGAGCCGGGCCGCCGCGCGGGGCGGGCTGCGGGGAGCGGGCCAGTTCCTCGTCGCCCGCGAGGACGCGCTGCTGGAGCCGGGCGAGCGCGGGCCCCGGGTCCACGCCCAGCTCCTCGGCGAGCAGCCGCCGGGTGTCGGTGTAGACGGCGAGGGCCTCGGCCTGGCGCCCCGAGCGGTAGAGGGCGAGCATGAGCAGTTCGCGGGGGCGCTCGCGCAGCGGGTGGGCCGTGGTGAGCGCGGTCAGCTCGGAGACGGCCTCGGCGTGGCAGCCCTGCTCCAGGTCCATCGCGAAGCGGGACTCCAGGACCTGGAGCCGCCATTCGGCGAGCCGGGCCCGCTGGTTGGCGGCGTGCGGCCCGGGGACCTGGGCCAGGGGCTCGCCCTCCCACAGCGCCAGGGCCTCGTCGCTCAGGTCTCTCGCCCGGCCCAGGTCCCCCTCCTCCCGGGCGGCCTCGGCGGCGGCGACCAGTTCCTCGGCACGGCTGAGGTCGAGGGCCCGCGCGCCGAGCGCGTCGGGGTGCAGCGCGTAGCCGCCCGCCTCACTGCGCAGCACGCTCCCGCCGAAGGTCTTGCGCAGCCGCGAGGCGTACGTACGGAGCGCGGCGAGGGCCTGCGCGGGCGGCTCCTCGCCCCACACGGCGTCGATCAGCTCGGGGGCCGTCGCGGTCCGTCCCGCGCGCAGCAGGAGCGCGGCGAGGAGAGCGCGTTGCTGCGGGGAGCCGGTGGGCAGCTGCTCGGCACCGCGCCAGGCCCGGACAGGGCCGAGGACGGCGAAGCGGAGGGCGGGCTGGGGGGCGGGGGATGCCGGGGCGGTGCCGTC
>NZ_JAAGLR010000441.1 GCF_010548245.1 Streptomyces sp. SID11385 | reverse complement strand
GTACGGCGGCGGTGACCGACGCCGAGGCACGCCGCCGCTCCCCGTACGCCGAGCGCGCCGCCGCCCAGCGCGCGCACCTCGCGCTGCCGCCGCTGCCCACCACGACGGTCGGGTCCTTCCCGCAGACGGACACGATCCGCGCGGCGCGCGCCGACCTGCGCTCCGGGCGCGTCGACGAGGCCGGGTACGACAAGCGCATCGAGGACGAGATCCGGCAGGTCGTCTCCTTCCAGGAGGAGACCGGGCTCGACGTCCTCGTGCACGGCGAGCCCGAGCGCAACGACATGGTGCAGTACTTCGCGGAGCAGCTGGACGGCTACCTCGCGACGCGGCACGGCTGGGTGCAGTCGTACGGGACGCGGTACGTGCGCCCGCCGGTGCTCGCCGGGGACATCTCGCGGCCCGCGCCGATGACGGTGCGCTGGACCTCGTACGCGCAGTCGCTCACGGCCAAGCCGGTCAAGGGGATGCTGACCGGGCCCGTGACGATGCTCGCGTGGTCCTTCGTGCGGGACGACCAGCCGCTCGCCGAGACGGCGCGGCAGGTCGCGCTCGCGCTGCGGGACGAGGTGCGGGACCTGGAGGCGGCGGGGACGCGTGTCATCCAGGTGGACGAGCCCGCGCTGCGCGAGACGCTTCCGCTGCGCGCCGCGGAACGTCCCGCCTACCTGGCGTGGGCGACCGAGGCGTTCCGGCTCACGACGAGCGGCGTCGCCGACGCCACGCAGGTGCACACGCACATGTGCTACGCGGAGTTCGGCGACATCGTGGACGCGATCGACGACCTCGACGCCGACGTCATCAGCCTGGAGGCGGCACGCTCGCACATGCAGATCGCGCACGAACTCGCCGCGCACGGCTACCCGCGCGAGGCGGGCCCCGGCGTATACGACATCCACTCGCCGCGCGTCCCGGACGCCGCGGAGGTCGCGACGCTCCTGCGCACCGGTCTGAAGGCGATCCCCGCGGAGCGGCTGTGGGTCAACCCGGACTGCGGGCTGAAGACGCGCGGCTGGGCGGAGACACGGGACTCGCTGGAGCACCTCGTGGCGGCGGCCCGTACAGTGCGGGGCGAGCTGGAGGGGTGACCGTGTGAGGCGGGGCGGGACGCGTCACCGCGTCCCGCCCCGTCCCGTATCCGCCGCGCGGGACCTCCCCGTCACCGCCCGGCGGACGACCTGTCAGCCCTTCGGCACCTCGCGCTGCGCCACGCCGTCGTAGGAGGCGAGCGGGCGGATCAGCGAGTTGTGCGAGAGCTGCTCGATGATGTGCGCGGTCCACCCGGTGATGCGGCTCATCACGAAGATGGGCGTGAAGACCGGGGTGTCGAAGCCCATGAGGTGGTAGGCGAGACCGGCGGGGTAGTCCAGGTTCGGGTGGATCTGCTTGCGCTCGAACATCGCCTCGCGCAGGGCGGCGTGGAGCTTGTCGAGACGCGGGGCCTCCGGGTTGTCGCTCTGCGCGACGAGGCGGTCCAGGGCGCCCTGCATGATCGGGACGCGCGAGTCGCCGTTCTTGTAGACGCGGTGCCCGAAGCCCATGATCTTGCGCTTCTCGGCGAGCGCCTGGTCGAGCCAGCGCGCGGCGTCGGCCGGGTCCCGTACCTCGTCGAGCATGTCCATCACGGCCTCGTTGGCGCCGCCGTGCAGGGGGCCCTTGAGGGCGCCGATCGCGCCGGTGACCGCGCTGTAGAGGTCGGAGAGCGTCGAGGTGATGACGCGGGCGGTGAAGGTCGAGGCGTTGAAGCTGTGCTCGGCGTAGAGCGTGAGGGAGATCTCGAAGCAGTGCACGACCTCCTTCGCCGGTACCTCACCGAAGCACATGTGGAAGAAGTTCTCGGCGTAGCCGAGCTTCGGGTCGGGGGCGATCGGGTCGAGGCCGCGGCGGCGGCGCTGGTGGGCCGCGACGACGGTGGGGAGTTTCGCGAAGAGGGACAGCGACTTCGCGAGGTTGGCGTCCTCGCTGTTGTCGTCCTCGCGCGGGTCCTCGGCGCCGAAGAGGCTCACGGCGGTGCGCAGGACGTCCATCGGGTGACACGTCTCGGGCAGCCGGGCGAGCAGTTCGGACTCGGTGCGGTTGAGGGGGCGCAGGGCGCGCTCGGCGGCCTCGAACTCGGCGAGCTGCTTCTCGTCGGGGAGTTCGCCGTGCCACAGGAGGTAGGCGACGGCCTCGAAGGAGTGGTGCGCGGCGAGGTCCTGCACCGCGTAGCCGCGGTAGGTGAGGGAGTTGGTCTCCTGGATGACGGTGGAGACCTCGGTGGTGTCGGCGTAGACGCCGGCGAGGCCGCGGTGGATCTCCGGGGTGCTGGTCATGGGTGGTGCCTCCGGGAGGGGTTTCGGGTGCCGGGTGCGTACGGGTGTTTCACCGGGCGGTATGGGCCGGGGGTCCGGGCGCGCGAGGAGCCTCGGCGCCCGGACCGCCCGGGAACGTACCGGCGGCTCAGGCGTCGGGCGGGAGCGTGAAGTCGAAGACCGCCGAGTCGAAGGACGCGTACGCCTCGTAGTCGAGGAGTTCGTACAGCCGCGAGCGGGTCTGCATCCTCGGCAGGAGCGATTCCTGCGTGCCCTCGGCCTTGACGGTGCGCAGGCCGTCCTCGACGGCGCCCATCGCGAGCCGCAGGAACGTCACGGGGTAGAGCGCGATGTTGTAGCCGAGGTCTTCGAGGGTGCGCGCCGTGAGGAGCTTGCCCTTGCCGAACTCGGTCATGTTGGCGAGCAGGGGGACGTCCACGGCCTTGCGGAACGCCTCGAACTCGGCCTCGTTCGCGAGCGCTTCGGGGAAGATCGCGTCGGCCCCGGCGTCGATGTACGCCTTGGCGCGGTCGATCGCGGCGTCCAGGCCCTCGATGGCGCGCGCGTCGGTGCGGGCCATGAGGAGGAAGTCCGGGTCCCGGCGGGCGTCGACGGCGGCGCGGACGCGGCGGCTCATGGTGTCGCGTTCGACGACGGACTTGCCGTCGAGGTGTCCGCAGCGCTTGGGGTTGACCTGGTCCTCCAGGTGCAGCCCGGCGAGTCCGGCGTCCTCCAGGAGCTGGACGGTGCGCGCGGCGTTCATGGGCTCGCCGAAGCCGGTGTCGGCGTCGATGAGGACGGGCAGGTCGGTGGCGCGCGTCGTCTGCTGGGCGCGCGCGGCGATCTCGGTGACCGTCGTCAGCCCGATGTCCGGCAGGCCGAGGTCGGCGGCGAGGACCGCGCCCGAGAGGTACGCGGCCTCGAAGCCCGTGTCCTCGATGAGCTTGGCCGAGAGCGGGTTGATCGCGCCCGGCATCTGGAGCAGGCGGCCCGTCGCGAGCCGTTCGCGCAGGGCGCGGCGGCGCTGGGCGGGGGTGGTGCGGGTGTGCAGCATCAGGACGGGTCCTTCCGCTTCGTACGGGTGGGGGCGGCGTACGCGCGGCGGGACGCCGTGTGCGTACGGCCGCGGGACGCGCGCGGCATCAGAAGACGCCCTTCGGGAGCTTCGCGTCGTAGGCGGCGACGGCCTCGGTGTCGACCTCCGGGAAGAGGCCGTCGAGGTCGCCCGCGCCCAGCTCGGCGAGGTGCTCGGCGGCGCCGAGGAAGCGGTCCTGCGCCTCGGTCGTGACGATGTTCTCGGCGAGGGTGCGGAACTTGCCCTGGTAGGCGGGGCGGTCGAAGGGGCGGGCCCCGGCCGGGTGCGCGTCGGCGACGCCGAGTTCGTCCTCGATCACGGTGCCGTCGTCGAGGGTGACGACGGCGCGGGCGCCGAAGGCGCGCTGCTGCGGGTCGGGGTCGTGGTAGCGGCGGGTCCACTCGGGGTCCTCGACCGTGGTGATCCGCTGCCACAGCGCGATGGTGTCGGGGCGCGCGGCGCGCTCGGGCGCGTAGGAGCGCTCGTGGTGCCAGGCGCGGTCCTGGAGGGCGACGGCGAAGATGTAGGGCACCGAGTGGTCGAGCGTCTCGCGGCTCGCCTTCGGGTCGTACTTCTGCGGGTCGTTGGCCCCGGAGCCGATGACGTTGTGCGTGTGGTGGCTCGTGTGGAGCACGATGGAGGCGACGCGGTCGAGCGGGATCTTCTCGCCCATGCGGCGGGCGAGGTCGATGAGCGCCTGCGCCTGGTACTCGGCGGAGTGCTCCTTGGTGTACGTGTCGAGGATGCCGCGCCGGGCCTCGCCCGCCTCGGGCAGCCACACCGTGTAGTCGGAGCCGGGGCCGTCGAGCATCCAGGCGAGGAAGCCGTCCTCGCCCTCGTAGATCGGGGAGGGCGAGGTCTCGCCGCGCATCGCGCGGTCGACGGCCTCGATCGCGGCCTTGCCGGCGAAGGCCGGGGCGTACGCCTTCCAGCTGGAGATCTCGCCCTTGCGGGACTGGCGGGTCGAGGTCGTGGTGTGCACGGCCTGCTGGATCGCCTGGTAGACCGTCTCGGTGGGCAGCCGCAGGAGCGCGCCGAGGCCGCCCGCGGTCGCGGCGCTGAGGTGCGCGACGTGGTCGATGCGGTGCGCGTGCAGGCAGATGCCCTTGACGAGCGCGACGTGCAGCTCGTAGGCGGCGACGACGCCGCGGAGCACGTCCGCGCCGGTGCGCCCGGTGTGCTGGGCGACGGCGAGGATCGGCGGGATGTTGTCGCCGGGGTGCGAGTAGTCGGCGGCGAGGTAGGTGTCGTGGAAGTCCAGCTCGCGCACCGCGGTGCCGTTGGCCCACGCGGCCCACTCGGGGCTGACGCGGCCCTGCGCTCCGAAGACCTTCGCCCCGGTGCCCGGGGTGCCCGCGCGGTGCGCGAGGGCCTGGGCCCGGGCGACGGCGACGGGACGGCGGACGAGCGAGGCCATGGCGACCGAGGCGTTGTCGATGACCCGGTTGACGGCCATCGCGGCGCTCTCGGGGTCGGGCTCGACGGTGCCGGTGGCCACGGTGGCGAGCTTCCAGGCCAGCTGGTCCTCACGGGGCAGGCGGTCCGCACTGGGGTGCACGCGGACGTGGTGCTCGATCACAGGACTCCTCACGAAGACGGAAAACTTAACTGAGATCATCAACCCTGCCCCCCGCAGCCGCCGGTTACCAGTCCGTAGGGGTGTGGAATCCGTACACGCGCCGCACACGGTTCTGCGAAATCTGCGAATGGTAAATTCACAAGCGGTCCCGGGCCACCGGGGCGGCGGCTTCTCGGCGGGCGTGGAACCGCTCTTCGCAAAGAACGCGTCTCTCCGCCGGACGGGAGCGCGCGGTGGACGACAGGGCGCGCGGTGGACGACGGGGGCGCGCGGCGAGTGCGGGGCGCGCCGCGGCGCGCCGGCGGGACGCGGCAG
>NZ_JAAGLR010000414.1 GCF_010548245.1 Streptomyces sp. SID11385 | reverse complement strand
GGACCGGGCTCCCGCCCCGGTCCGCGCCGCGCCGCCGTTCCCCCGAGACTCCCGCGCGGCCCCGTTCAGTCCTCGTAGTGCGTGGGCGGGTACGGATCGCGCTCCTTGCGGGCCTCCAGCTGGTCCGGGCGCGCCTCGCCCTTGCGGACCTCGCGGTCGATCTCCGTCTTCTCTTCCCGGTACTGACTGCTCTCCGTCACCCGCGCGGGCGGACTGGTGTCCGTCGCCGGCGGCACCTCGGCGGGGTCGTACGGGTCGAGCCCGGCCCGCACCCGCTCCTCCTCCGTGCGCGCGGCGAGCCGTTCGTCGTCGGGCCTGCGGGGCATCCCGCGACGGGGGCTGTTCTCCTCGGACTGGGAGCGGTGGTGCTTCGACATGCGGCCTCCTGGGTGGTGCGGGGCCCCGGCGTACGGGGCGCGCGACTGCGGTGCCCGCACTGTCCAGCGTCCCATCGTGGACATATCTGTCAAACGGGGTGGAGTGCGGCGAGTGGTGCCGCGGGCCCCGCTCCCGCCGGGATGCGCCCCCGGCCCACCCGGAGCAGCCTGGGGAGACGGAGAGGAGAACGCGCATGCGCAGCTACCAAGGCCCCGCCCTGCTGCTCGGAGAGGGCACGGGGGTGAGCGCGGCCGGTATCGACGTGGTCGTGGCGCTCACGGTCCTGGAACCCTCCGACGGCCCCGAGGGCCACGGCGAACCCTGGACCGCGACCCTCGAAGCGGCAGCCGGCTCCCGCGCCCTCGCGAACCTCGCCGGCCTCGCCCTCCTCCTGCGCCTCCCGACCGGGGCCGAGGGGGAGATCCTGCTGGAGTGGGTCAGCGAGGACACGGAGGAATCGGGCCGCGCGACGGGGAACGGGACCGCGCCGGTGTGACGTTCCCGTCGCCCGCGCCGCCGTCCGCACCTGCCCACCCCCCGCACACCGGGGGATTTTGCAGGATCTGCATTTTTGCCTAATATGCAGGACGTGACGAACGACCACGAGCCCGTCGGCGGGCTCCGGCAGCGGAAGAAGCGCGCGACCCGCGCCGCCCTCGCCGAGGCCGCCATCCGGCTCGCCGCCGAGCACGGGGCCGAGAACGTCACGGTCGAGGCGATCAGCGAGGCCGCGGGCGTCTCGCCCCGTACCTTCTTCAACTACTTCGCCAGCCATGACGACGCGTTCGTCCTCATCGACGAAGGCGTCTCGGAGCGCATTCGCGAGGCGGTCCGCGCCGCCCCCGCCGAGCTGACACCGCTGGAGGCGGTCCGCTCCGCGTTCGTCGGCGAACTGAAGGGCTTCGAGGAGCGGCAGGAACTGCTGAACCTCCAGTTCGAGGTCTTCCAGCGCTCCCCGCACCTCATCGTGCGCGGTCTCCACGCCTACTCCAGCGACGAACGGGAGCTCGCCCGCGCGATCGCCACCTGGCTGGAGCGGACCTCGGCCGGCACCGCGCCCGCCCCCGTGCCCACCCCGCCGAGCACCCCCGGGGGCACGGCGGACCCGGGGCAGTGGGCGGGCGCCGACATCCCCCTCTTCGCCCGGCTCCTCGCCGCCGTGGCCCACACGGCGGTACGTGTCACCTTCGAGCACTGGTGCGCGCGCCCCGCGGACACCGACCTCGCGGAGACCTTCGCCGAGGTCTTCACCCATCTCGCCGCCGGACTGCGGCGGCCCACCGACTGACGGGCGGACAGCCCCCACCGGGAAGCGGCGCCGGTCCGCCGCCCCGGGTGTCCTCGCCCCGTCTCCCCGTGACCACCGCTCGACCCCCGACCGTCCCCGGGAGCACGGCGTCCCCCGTCCGTTCCCTCCGGGTCCCGGACGCGGCCCCGCCGCACGGGCTCCGCCCTGTTCCCCCCGTACCACCGTCTCCCTCCCAAGAAGGACAACGTGAGCACAGCCGAGGCGACCGCGCCGTCGCCGACCTCCATGACCAACCGCCAGATACTCCAGGCGATGTCGGGCCTGATGGCGGGTATGTTCGTCGCCATCCTCGCGGGCACCGTCGTCGCCAACGCGCTGCCCCGCATCATCGCCGACCTCGGCGCGAGCCAGTCCTCGTACACCTGGGTCGTCACCTCCGAACTCCTCGCGATGACCGCCACGGTGCCGCTGTGGGGGAAGCTGGCCGACCTCTTCAACCAGAAGCTGCTCCTCCAGCTCTCGCTCGGCCTCTTCGTCGTCGGCTCGCTCGTCGCCGGCTTCTCGCAGGACGTCGTGACGCTGATCATCAGCCGTGTCCTCCAGGGCATCGGCGGCGGTGGCCTCACCGCGCTCGCCCAGGTCGTCATGGCGGCGATCATCCCGCCGCGCCGCCTCGGCAAGTACGCGGGCATCTTCGGCGCCGTCTTCGCGGTCGGCACCGTCGCCGGGCCGCTCGTCGGCGGCGTCCTCGTGGACACCTCCTGGCTCGGCTGGCGCTGGTGCTTCTTCATCGGCGTGCCCTTCGCGCTCGCCGGGATCATCCTGCTCCAGCGCACCCTGAAGCTGCCCACGATCCGCCGCGAGGTCCGCATCGACTGGCTCGGCGCCTTCCTCATCGTCGCGGGCGTCTGCGACCTGCTGATCTGGACCTCGCTCGCGGGCGACAAGTTCGACTGGGCCTCGGCCGAGACGGGCATCCTCGTCGGCCTCGGCGTCGTCCTCCTCGGGCTCGCCGTGTGGGTCGAGACCCGCGCGAAGGAGCCGATCATCCCGCTCGGCATCTTCCGCAACCGCACCGTCACGCTCACCACCGTGGCGAGCTTCCTCGTCGGTATCGCGATGTTCGCGGGGACCGTCTTCCTCTCGCAGTACTTCCAGGTCTCGCTCGGCAAGTCGCCCACCGTCGCCGGGCTCATGAGCCTGCCGCTGATCTTCGGCCTGCTCGTCTCGTCGACCGTCGCCGGGCAGATCATCTCCGCCACGGGCAAGTGGAAGGTCTACCTGGTCGCGGGCGCGATCGTCATGACCGCCGGTCTCGGGATGCTCTCGACCATCGGCTCCGACACCCACTTCGGGCTGCTCAGCGTCTACATGGGCGTCATGGGCCTCGGTGTCGGCATGCTGATGCAGAACCTCGTGCTCGCCGCGCAGAACGACGTGGACGCGCACGAACTCGGCGCCGCGACCTCGGTGCTCTCCTTCTTCCGCTCCCTGGGCGGCACGATCGGCACGAGCGTCCTCGGGGCGGTCCTCGCCAACCGCGTCAGCAGCGAGCTGACCAAGGGCTTCAAGGACGCGGGCATCCCCGCGGGCGAGGGCGGCGGCGGCTCCGTACCCGACATGACGAAGCTCCCGCCGCAGGTCAAGGAGATCGTCGAGCACGCGTACGGTGTCGCCACCGGCGACCTCTTCCTCGTCGCGACACCCTTCGCCTTCCTCGCGATCATCGCGGTCGTCTTCATCAAGGAGAAGCCGCTCAAGACCACGAGCGGCATGGAGCGCCTCGCCGCCGAGGACGGCCCGTCGGCCACCGAGGTCGAGGGCCCCGCGGCCGAGGGTTCCGGTGGGATTCCTGCTCCGCGCGACGCCGTCGCGCTCGGCAAGGAGACCTCTGGCAGCGGTACGGGTCCGGGCACGACCCGCGATTGAGCCACGCCGCCGCCGTGCGCCGCCCCGTCCCGCCCGAGCGGGGTGGGGCGCTCGCACGTCCGCAGGGGAGCGGGCGTGCGGCGGGGCGGTCGTCGGGGCGGCGTACTAGCCTCGGCGGCATGGAGTACGACGAGCAACAGCGCGACATCATCCTCCGCATCATCAGCCTCCTCACCGCGTCCGCCGAGTGGATGCGGGCCGAGGAGGGCACGGAGGACGAGGAAGACGACCTCAGCAGGCTCGGGCTCGTCGGCGACCTCGTCAAGGAGGTGCTGCCGGCCGTCGAGATCCCCGAGGGCACGGCGGTCTCCGACCTCGGGGCGGTGATCGGCGACCAGATGAGCCACGCGCTGACGCGACTGGCGGCGGGATTCGTCTTCGCCTGGTCGGAGCTGGCGGAAGTCCACGACGAGGGCCGGGCAGACATCAGCTCGGCGGACGTCCTGAGGGAACTGGCCCTGGAGGTGGAGGCCCGCAGGGGCTGACGGCCCAGCTCCTCCGGCGTACGCGGACACCAACCAGCCCCTCCGGCGTTTGAGGAGCGGGGGCGCGGGGGCGGAGCCCCCGAACGGGCCGCCCCCGGGCCCCCGCAGGACGTCACCCCGCCCCGGAGGGGCTGAGCTTCCTGGCCGCCACCGGCGACCCCATGCCGCCCTCCGCCAGATCCTCCGCCAGCAACCGCTTCGTGATCGCGTCCAGCGCCGCCCGCACCTCCGCGTCGTCCGGCCGTTTCAGCGTCGCGCCGGTCGGCGCGCCCTCGCGCACCGGCTCCTCCATGCCCTCCAGCTGGTCGCGGAGCCACTCCGACCAGGCCGCCGTGATGAGGGCGCTCTCGCGTTCGCCCGCCGGGGTGTGCGAGAGGACGGAGCCGTGGCGCGTCACGTACCCCTCCTCCACCATCCGGTCGAAGACCGGGACCAGGACCTCGGGCGGCAGCCGGTGGCGGGCGGCGATCACGCCGATGCTCGCGACCCCCACGAGCCGCGTGAACAGGTAGATCTGCATCACCGCCCAGGCCCCCGCGATGTCGAGCCGCGTGTCCGAGGCGGCCACGAGCCGCCGCCCGGTGTCCTTGGGGGTCTTCAGCATGATCCGGGCCACCGCGAGTTCCAGCACCTCCCGCGAAGCGCGCACCGCCGGGGCCTGGAAGCCCTCGCCGAGATCCGTCGAACCGCTGCGCGCCGGGTCGTTGAGCTTGACCTGCCGCAGGAACAACGCCACCAGGAAGCCGAAGAGCGCCACCGGCACCGTCCACAGGAACACCGTCTGAAGCGACTCCGCGTACGCGTGCACGATCGGCTCGCGCGCCCCCGCCGGCAGTCCGTGGACGCCTTCCGGGCTGCCCGCCGCGCGCCCCACGACCGCCGGGTCCAGCCCCGCCGCGCGCGCCCCCTCGCCCACCCCCGTACGCAGTTTCGGCGTGAGCGCGTTGGCGTAGATGGTCCCGAAGACGGCCGTGCCGAAGGAACTGCCGAGGGTGCGGAAGAAGGTGACGCCCGAGGTCGCCGCGCCGAGGTCCGAGTAGTCCACGGTGTTCTGCACCGCGATCGTCAGGACCTGCATCGAGAGCCCGATCCCGACCCCGAGCACGAACATGAACAAGGACTCGCGCCACGCCCCCGAGTGGTTGTCCATCCGCGACAGGAGAAAGAGCCCGAGCCCCATCACGAGCGTCCCGACGATCGGGAAGATCCGGTAGTGACCGGTCTTGCTCACCACGTTGCCGCTGAAGATCGAGGCGATCAGCAGACCGATCACCATGGGCAGGGTGCGGACACCGGAGATCGTCGCGGAGTCCCCGTCCACGTACTGGAGGTACGTGGGCAGGAAGGTGAGCGCGCCGAGCATCGCGAAGCCCACGACGAAGCTCAGGATCGCGCACACGGCGAAGACGGGGTTGCGGAAGAGCCGCATGGGCAGCATGGGCTGGCGCGCCCGCGTCTCGACGAAGCAGAAGAGCCCGAGCCCGACGATGCCGGCCGCGAAGAGCCCGATGATGACGCCGGAACCCCACGCGTACTGGTTGCCGCCCCAGCTCGTCGCCAGGATCAGCGCGCTCGCCCCGACCGCGACGAGCGCGATGCCGAGATAGTCGATCACCGGCTTGACGCCCGAGCGCACCGACGGGATCGTGCGCGCGGCGGCGATCACCACGACGATCGCGATCGGCACGTTGATGTAGAAGGCCCAGCGCCACGTCAGATGGTCCGTGAAGACCCCGCCGAGCAGCGGCCCGATGACCGTCGAGACCCCGAACACGGCCCCGATCGCGCCCTGGTACTTGCCGCGCTCGCGCAACGGGATGACGTCGGCGATGAGCGCCATCGCCGTCACCATGAGCCCGCCCGCGCCGATGCCCTGGAGCGCGCGCCACATGATGAGCAGCAGCATGTCCGAGGCGAGGCCGCACAGGAACGAGCCCGTGATGAACACGATCGCCGAGATCTGGAAGACGACCTTGCGCCCGAAGAGGTCGCCGAACTTGCCCACGAGCACGGTCGAGACCGTCTCGGCGAGCAGGTACGAGGTGACCACCCATGACATGTGCTCGCCGCCGCCGAGGTCGGCCACGATCGTCGGCAGCGCGGTGCCCACGATCGTCTGGTCGAGCGCGGCGAGGAGGATGCCCAGCGTGATCGTCGCGAAGACGATGTTGCGGCGGCGTTTGTCGAGCACCGGCGGCTGCGGGGCGGTGGGGGCCTTCTCGGGAGCGGTCGTCACCCTGTCAGGCTCACACCGCGCCGCACACGCCGCACGAGGAGGACACCCGGAAGGGGCTGCCGGGGCGCGGCGGCACGCGGTGCCCCCGGGCTCAGCTCCCCGGCAGGACCACCGGCGCGCGCTCGGCGTCCGCCGCGCGATGACGGCGCAGCAGATACGTGTCCATGATCCAGCCCTTGCGCGCCCGCGCCTCCTCGCGCAGCCGCACCAGCGGCGCCGACACCTCGGCGAGCGGCCCGGAGACGAGCAGCTCGTCCGGGGTGCCGAGGTAGGCGCCCCAGTAGATGTCCAGGTCCTCGCGCGCGGCGTACGCGGCGAAGCGCGTGTGCGCGTCCAGCATGACGACCACGTCGTCGGCCTCCTCGGGGAAGCCTTCGGCGAGCCGCCGTCCGGTGGTGATCTGCACCGCGCCGCCGATCCGGTTGAGGACGGTACGGTGCCGCGCCGCGAGCGTCGCGGGAGCGGTGACCCCGGGCACGACCGTGGTCGCGAAGTCGATCCCGCCCGCCCGCACCTCGGCGAGCATCCCGAGCGTCGAGTCGTACAGCGCGGGATCGCCCCAGACGAGCAGCGCCCCGACCCCGTCCTCGCCGAGTTCGGAGCGGAAGAGACGGCCGAAGAGCGCGGCCCGCGCGGCCCGCCACTCGTCCACGGCCCGCGCGTACCGCTCCCGCCCGGCCCCGCGGTCCCTGTCCCGCTCGGGATCGGGCACGCTCACCACGCGGTACGCGCCCGGGTCCGGCAGATGCGCGTCGAGCATGCCGTACCGCAGCGCCGTGAGGTCGGACTTCTCCTCGCCCTTGTCGAGCACGAAGAACACCTCGGTGTCCCGCATGGCCTCGACCGCCTCCAGCGTGAGCTGCCGCGGGTCACCCGCTCCGATCCCGATGACGTGAATGGTTCGCACGGGAGGAGTCTGCCGCATGGGGGTGGCGCGCGCGGGTGGCGGGGTGGCAGGGGGTACGGGGCGGGCCCGGGGTACGGGGCCGGGTCAGCCGCGCAGCCGTGGCGCCTCGGCGACCGGGTCCACGCCCTCCCCGTCCCGTACGGCCGCGTCCAGGCGCCCCGCGAGCGCGGTGGCCCAGCCGACGAGCCCGGGCAGATCGAGCCC
>NZ_JAAGLR010000390.1 GCF_010548245.1 Streptomyces sp. SID11385 | reverse complement strand
CCCGCGCCCCGCCCCGCCGCGCGAGGGCGTGCCGGGGCGCGCGGGGCGGCGAGGAGGCGCGGGCCGTGCGCCACACACCCTGCGAGCCCTGCGACTTCGGCGCCGGGGCCCCGAATTCCGCAGCCGGAGCCTCGGACTCCGGTCCCGGCGCCAGGAAATCTTGGCGCCACACCCCGAAAAGTGGCATGTTTTGCCCCAAATATCCCCGCCAACCTCAGCTGACCTGGACTTTTCCGCTGTTCTCGCTGACTCGGGCCCCTTGTGCCGCTAGTCTCCGTCGAGAGCGGACGAGCGCCGATTCCGGTTCGCCTGCTCACCCGGTGGTGAGACCGCCCGCGGTCGCACCGGTCCGTATCCGACAAGTTCGACATCCGAGGTGACGTAGGCGTGGCTCTTCCGCCCCTTACCCCTGAACAGCGCGCAGCCGCGCTCGAAAAGGCCGCCGCGGCTCGCCGGGAGCGGGCCGAGGTCAAGAACCGGCTCAAGCACTCCGGTGCCTCCCTCCACGAGGTCATCAAGCAGGGCCAGGAGAACGACGTCATCGGCAAGATGAAGGTCTCCGCCCTCCTTGAGTCGCTTCCCGGCGTCGGCAAGGTCCGCGCCAACCAGATCATGGAGCGTCTCGGCATCTCCAAGAGCCGTCGCGTGCGGGGTCTCGGCTCCAACCAGATCGCTTCCCTGGAGCGCGAGTTCGGCAGCACCGCGGCCTGAGCGCGGCGGAGTGCCGGGGGCCCAGGTCCCCGGCACTCCGGCACCTCCGTCCCCGGCATCCGGCCGGGACTGGAATAATCGCTTCATGGCTGCTTCAACCCCGGGGACGTCCCCCGCAGTACCCGCGGACGCTCGTCCACGGCTGACCGTGCTCTCAGGACCCTCCGGGGTCGGCAAGAGCACGGTCGTCGCGCACCTGCGCAAGGAACACCCCGAGATCTGGCTCTCCGTCTCGGCCACGACCCGCAGGCCCCGCCCAGGGGAGCAGCACGGGGTGCAGTACTTCTTCGTCTCGGACGAGGAGTTCGACAAGCTCGTCGCCAACGGTGAACTGCTCGAATGGGCCGAGTTCGCGGGCAACCGCTACGGCACGCCGCGCGCCGCCGTCACCGAGCGCCTGGAGCGCGGCGAACCGGTCCTCCTGGAGATCGATCTCCAGGGTGCCCGCCTCGTGCGCGCCTCCATGCCCGAGGCCCGGCTCGTCTTCCTCGCCCCGCCGAGCTGGGAGGAACTGGTGCGCCGCCTCACCGGGCGCGGCACCGAGGAGCCCGAGGTCATCGAGCGCCGGCTCGCCGCCGCCCGTGTCGAACTCGCCGCGGAATCCGAGTTCGACGTGACCCTCGTCAACACGGCGGTCGAGGACGTCTCCCGCGAGCTGCTAGCCTTGACATCCGTCTCATAATTTTCTTTTCCCCCCGTCGGAAGGCAGAGCGTGTCCTCTTCCATCACCACGCCCGAGGGCATCATCAACCCGCCGATCGACGAGCTGCTCGAAGCCACGGACTCGAAGTACAGCCTCGTGATCTACGCGGCCAAGCGTGCTCGCCAGATCAACGCGTACTACTCCCAGCTCGGCGAGGGCCTGCTGGAGTACGTCGGCCCGCTCGTGGACACCCACGTCCACGAGAAGCCGCTCTCGATCGCTCTCCGCGAGATCAACGCGGGCCTGCTCACCTCCGAGGCCACGGAGAACCCGGTCCAGTGAGCCCCAGGCCCTCCGGCACCGACCGGACGGCCGTCCACCACGGGCCCGGCAGCACCGCTGCCGGGCCCGTGGTGTGTGATGGGTGAAGAGTGATCAGGCGGTGCGCACATCCGTCGCGCCGCGATCAGGCGGTGCGCTCCTGGAGGCGTACCCGACCGAGCCGGGAGTGAGCGGTGACGAAGCCGAAGGTAGTGCTGGGCGTCAGTGGCGGGATCGCCGCGTACAAGGCCTGTGAGCTGCTGCGGCGGCTCACCGAGACCGGCCACGAGGTACGGGTCGTGCCGACCGAGGCGGCCCTGCACTTCGTCGGCGCCGCCACCTGGGCGGCCCTGTCCGGGCAGCCGGTGAGCACCGAGGTGTGGGAGAGCGTCCACGAGGTCCCGCACGTCCGCCTCGGCCAGGAGGCCGATCTCGTGATCGTCGCGCCCGCCACGACCGACCTGCTCGCGAAGGCCGCGCACGGCCTCGCCGACGACCTCCTCACCAACACCCTCCTCACCGCCCGCTGCCCCGTCGTCCTCGCCCCCGCGATGCACACCGAGATGTGGGAGCACGCGGCGACCCAGGAGAACGTCGCGACGCTGCGCCGCCGCGGCGTCCACGTCATCGAGCCCGCCTCGGGCCGCCTCACCGGCGCCGACACCGGCAAGGGCCGCTTCCCCGACCCGGCCGAGATCTTCGCGTACTGCCGCCAGGTCCTCGCCCGCCCCGACGCGCCCCAGGACCTCGCCGGACGGCACGTCCTCATCAGCGCGGGCGGCACCCGCGAGGCCCTCGACCCGGTCCGCTTCCTCGGCAACCGCTCCTCGGGCAAGCAGGGCTACGCGCTCGCGCGGACCGCGGCGGCGCGCGGCGCCCGCGTCACGCTCGTCGCCG
>NZ_JAAGLR010000356.1 GCF_010548245.1 Streptomyces sp. SID11385 | reverse complement strand
GCCGGGGCCGGAGCCGGGCGGGGCGGCCCCGGCGGAGCGCCGGGCAGGAAGCGGTAGACGCCGCGGGTGGTGCGGGAGCCGGGGCCCACCAAGTAGCCGCCGGTGCCGCGGACATCGATCCCGGGCGCGAGCCGGCCCGCCGAGTTGCGCACGGTGAGCCCGGCGGGTGTCGAGAACCACAGGTGGGCGCCACCGCTCGGCGTCGCGACGCGGACGGTGGCCGGGAGGACGAAGCCGTGGCGGGCGCCGAGCAGCGCGAGCGCGCGCACGGGATCGGCGCCGTGTTTCGTGTCGAGGTCGAGACCGAGCAGGTGGTGCGGGGCGGCGCCGCACGCGATGCCGTAGCCGGAGGCTTGGGGTGCGCGGGCGAACAGGGCCCGGACGACGGCCGGATCGGTGCTCGCGTCGTACACGCCGTGCCCGGGGAGCCCACAGGCGCCTCGGCAGGGGGCGGCCGGACCGGGGAGCGTTTCAGGAGAGGGGGCGAGTGCTTCAGGGGCGCGGGTGGATGCTTCAGCGGCGGGAGAGGGAGGAGCGGCGGGGGTGCGGTGCGGGGAGGGGAGCGCGGGGCGCTTCGTGCGGCCGAGCGGGAAGACGGCATAGCCGTGGGCCGCGGCGGCGAGGGCGAGCGCGAGAGGGGCGGGATCGCGATCCATGGGCCCAGCTTCGTACGCCAGTTCTCCTCCGGGCAGGGCGTGCGAGGGGTGGAGTGGTGCATGCGCGGCGCACGGTCGACCCGCGCGGTGGGAGGCGTGCCGCCCCCTTCTGGGGGGTGATCTCAGGGTTTACCCCGAGGAACCCTGATACTCCACGCGGGTGTGTTTCAGGGGCAGTCTGGGTTTATCCGGAGATCATCACGCGTGCGGGCGAATAGTGCCCCGTGGGCTGGTTTTACAGCTGTCACCTGGGCAATTCTGGATACGCGACGTCGCACAGTTCACTCCGGAACGGTCGGCCAACCGGTCCGGTGTCACGAAGAGTTGACCGGCTTCCTCACCCGCCGCGCGCGGACCGGGGCAGTCGGCTGGCGCACCGGGGATTCCCGGCCAGTGGAGGAAAGAAATGGCAAGCATCCGTACCGCCCGCACCCTCGCCGCCGTCGCGGCACTGCCGCTCGCCGCCGCGCTGTTCACCGGCGTCGCCCAGGCCGACAACGGAGCCGTCGCGGGCAACGGATCGAACGCGGCCGTGTCGACGATCGGTGCCTCCGGCGTCGGCGGCGGCAACTTCGGCAACTCGTCCACGACTCAGCAGCAGGCCGTGGGCGCCGGCGCCTCGAACCAGAGCAACACGGCACAGGTGGAGGGCTCCGCCTTCACGGCCATCGACCAGCACAACTTCAACCTGGCCGTCGACCACACCGACCTCTGGTAGTCGCGAGGGGGACGACACGGGTACGGCCAGGGTGAACGCCCCTCAGGAGCGCGCCCGTGAGGGGCGTGATCCCTGGCCGAGCCCACGTTCTCCGTCACGGACGGCCAGGCCCCGTCCAGTGGAGTGCGCTCCACACCGAGCGCGGGTTCCGGAAGGCACGGGACGTACGGGACGGTCAACGGCTCTTGGCAGACGGGCTGATGACCGAAGCGAAAAGGGAGGGCCCGCACGGAGACCTGCGTGGTGGGTAAGTCCTTGAGGTAGTGCGAGGACGCCTGAGCGGCACGGCGTGCGGGGGCACGCCGAGGCCCGCGAAGGAGGAAGAACAGCGGGAACGGCGCACACCGCGCCGGGGGACGACAACGGCCCGAGGGGGAGAGGGGCCCGCAGGGGGAGACATGGGATTTCAGGGGGCGGAGACCCGGACACCGCACCCGCGCCGCGAGTGGACGGCGCCGGGGAGCGACTTCGGGGAGCCGGAAAGAGCTTCGTACGGGGCGGCGAGGGGCGCCTCGTACGAGGAAACGATCGCCCACGACGACGCGTCGACCGCCATACCGGGGATCGGCACACCGGGGAACCGCACTTCGGGGCCCCGCACACCGGCGGACGGCGGTCCGTTCGGCAGGAGGCGCGTGCCGACTGGCCGGGTCATGGTCGGGGCCACCCTGCGGGGGATGGCGGTGGGCGCCGCCGGGGGCGGTGGTGCGGGCGTCGCGGGGCGGACGGCCGATGGCGGGGTGCGTGCGGTGCTGCTGGTTTCCGGCGGCGACGACGGCGCCGCGACGCGGACGGTGGGCGGCGGCATGTCCACCGCGGTCCGGGCCGCTGTGGGCGGCCTGTCCGGTGCCGTGCGGTGGGCGGTGCGGAGCGGGCCGGGTGGCAGGGACGGCACGGGTGGCACGGCTCGTGCCGCCGCAGCGAGGGGGGCAGCCGGCGTTCCTCGGGAGTCTTGCGGGCTGGAGGAGACCGACCCGCGCGCGGGCGCGAGGGCGGTGGTCGGCGGGCAGAAGGGGGAGTCGGCCCGGGGTGGGGTGTGTCCACCGGGTGGCTGGGGCGGAGGACGCCTTGACTCGGGGCATGCGTATGCGACGACTCGCGGGATCGCTCCCGCTGCGGCTGGGCGTCCTGAGTTCTGTTCTCCTTCTCCTCTCCGGAGGGCTTTCCTCCGCCTTCGGCGCGGACGGGCCCTCGTGGTCGGCGCGTGGGGTCGCGACCTTCACCGGGCGTGCCTTCGACACGTGCGCCGCGCCGCCGCTCGCGACGATGCGGGCATGGGGGGCCTCGCCGTACCGGGCGGTGGGCGCGTACGTGGGCGGGCGGGCACGCGCCTGCTCGCAGCCGGAGCTGAGCGCGGGGTGGCTGCGGGAGGTGCGGGAGCTGGGCTGGTCGGTGCTGCCGCTCTACGTCGGCTCGCAGGCGCCCTGCGTGCAGGCCGCGAACAAGAAGAAGTACCGCCTGGGCAAGGACCCGGCGGGTACCGGCACGAAGGAGGGGCGCGACGCGGTAAGGGCCGCGCGGGCGCTGGGAATCGCGCCGCGCAGCCCGCTGTACCTGGACGTGGAGGCGTACGACGAGCGGCGGACGGAGTGCGCGCGGGCGGTGCTCGCCTTCGTACGCGCCTGGGACCGGGCGGTCACCGCGGAGGGATACGTACCGGGGTTCTACAGCAGCGCGGACTCCGGCGTGGCGCAGTTGGAGCGGGAGCGGCGGGCCGGAACGGCGGACCTGCCGGAGGTGATGTGGTTCGCGCACTGGACGGGACGGGCCTCGCTGGACGCGCCGGGGGTGCTGGCCGCGCAGGCGTGGACGCCCCAGCGGCGCATCCACCAGTACGAGGGGAACGTGACGGAGACGTACGGCGGGCAGGCGCTGTCGATCGACCGGAACCAGGTGGACGCGCCGGTCGCGAGGCTCGGCTGAGCCTTTCCCCGGCGCGGTCCGCGCGGGGCTCAACCCGGAGGGGGACGGGGTGCATCCTCCCCCTTCAGGAGGTGGTGCGAACCCCCCGTCCTACTCCCCAGGGGGGACGGGCGGTCGGGACCTACGGGCGATCCCCGGCACGTTCCGCGCTTCTAGCGTGGGGGATATGACTGTGACCGAGGTCCCCAGGCGCCTTGCCGCGCCGGCCGCCGCACCGACCGCCCCCGCGCGAACCGCTTCGCGGTCCTCGCGAGCGTCCGTGCCCGCGTCCGCGGGTCCCCGGCCGTCCGCCGCGCCGGCCACGTCCGCGCCCCCGCGCGGCCCG
>NZ_JAAGLR010000321.1 GCF_010548245.1 Streptomyces sp. SID11385 | reverse complement strand
GAGCCTGCGGGCCGCCGCGCGCAGGGCCGGGGAGGGGGTGCGGGCGTCGGCGGCGCGGTCGAGCGCGAGGGGATCGAGTCCGTCGGCAGCGGCGGCGGCGAGCGAGGCGGCGACGAGACCGGTGGTGTGCGCGCGGCCGAGGCAGTACGCGTACAGGTCGGCGGGGCTTTTGATCCGCCCGTCCGCGACGGCCTCCTCGGCCCCGCCGGAGTGCGCGTGACCCCCGGCGGGGAGCCTGCCGTCGGCGAGGACGAGCAGGGCGGAGGGGACCGGCACGGGTGGGGCCTTTCTCGCGGGCGGGGCGTGCGGGCGGGTTTGCGGGGGGGGACCTGCGGGTGGGCGGACTCGCGCGCGACCGGAGGGTTCAGAACAGGAAGTACCGCTGTGCCATGGGGAGTTCCGCCACCGGTTCGGGTTCCACGAGTTCCCCGTCGATCGTCACCGCGAAGCTGTCGGGGGCGACCTCGACGCGGGGCAGCGCGTCGTTGAGCCGCATGTCCGCCTTGCCGAGGCCGCGCGTCGAGTGGATGGCGGTGAACGTGCGGCGCAAGCCCAGTCGTTCGGGGAGATCGTCGTCAAGTGCCGCCTGGGTGACGAAGTTGAGCGACAGCCCGGCAGGTGCGGCGCCCATGGCACCGAACATGGGGCGGGGCAGGACGGGTTGGGGCGTGGGGATGGACGCGTTGGCGTCGCCCATCTGGGCCCAGGCGATCTGGCCGCCTTTGAGGACGAGTTGGGGTTTCACGCCGAAGAACGCCGGGTCCCACAGCACGAGATCGGCGAGCTTGCCCGGCTCGACGGAACCGACCTCGGCGTCGATGCCCTGCGCGAGCGCCGCGTTGATCGTGTACTTCGCCACGTACCGCCGTGCGCGCAGGTTGTCGGCGCGCCCGTCCCCCGGGAGGCTGCCGCGCCGCCGCTTCATGACGTGCGCGGTCTGCCAGGTGCGCAGGATCACCTCCCCGACGCGGCCCATCGCCTGGGAGTCCGAGGACATGATCGAGATGGCGCCGAGGTCGTGGAGGATGTCCTCGGCCGCGATCGTCGACGGGCGGATGCGGGACTCGGCGAAGGCGAGGTCCTCCGGGACCGCCGGGTTGAGGTGGTGGCAGACCATCAGCATGTCGAGGTGTTCCTCGACGGTGTTGACGGTGTGCGGGCGGGTCGGGTTGGTGGAGCTGGGCAGGATGTGCGGGAGCGAGACGGCCGTGATCATGTCGGGTGCGTGCCCGCCGCCCGCGCCCTCGACGTGGAAGGCGTGCAGGGTGCGGCCGCGTACGGCGGCGAAGGTGTCGCCGACGAAACCGGCCTCGTTCAGCGTGTCGGTGTGGATGGCGAGTTGCGCGCCGGACTCCTCGCACACGTCGAGGCAGGCGTCGATGACGGCGGGGGTCGCGCCCCAGTCCTCGTGGATCTTGAACCCGACGACGCCCGCGCGCAGTTGGTCGCGCATCGAGGCGTACGAGGTGGTGTTGCCCTTGCCGAGGAAGCCGAGGTTGACGGGGCTGTTCTCCAGGGCCTCGAACATGCGGGCCAGGTGCCAGGAACCGGGGGTGATGGTGGTGGCCTTCGTCCCCTCGGCGGGTCCCGTGCCGCCGCCGACCATCGTGGTGACGCCCGAGCCGATCGCCTCGTCCACGAGCCCCGGCGAGATGAAGTGCACGTGCGTGTCGATGCCGCCGGCGGTGAGGATCTTCCCGTTGCCCGCGATGATCTCCGTCTCGGGGCCGATGACGAGGGCCGGGTGCACGCCGTCCATCGTGTCGGGGTTCCCGGCCTTGCCGAGCGCGACGACCCGCCCGTCGCGGATGCCGATGTCGGCCTTGACGATGCCCCAGTGGTCGAGGACGACGGCGCCCGTGACGACGGTGTCGGGGGCGCCGTCGGCGCGGCTCGCGCGGGACTGGCCCATCGACTCGCGGATGACCTTGCCGCCGCCGAAGACCGCCTCCTCGCCCGCGCGCCCCGGGCCGCCGCAGCGGTCCTCCTCGATCTCGACCAGCAGGTCGGTGTCGGCGAGACGGACGCGGTCCCCGGTCGTGGGCCCGTAGAGATCGGCGTAGGCGGGCCGAGCGAGGGTGTACCGGCGGGGGTCGGGCTCAGGTGTCGTCACGGGTGGCTCCCTCGTCCGGTACGGCGGTGGGGGTACGGGCGTCGAGCGGACCCGCCGTCTCGCCGCGCAGGCCCGCGACGAAGCGGGCGCCGGCGAGCGGGACGAGCGCGACCTCGGCGGGGATGCCGGGCTCGAAGCGGACGGCCGTCCCGGCGGGGATGTGGAGCCGCTTGCCGTGCGCGGCCGCGCGGTCGAAGTCGAGGCCGGGGTTGGCCTCGGCGAAGTGGTAGTGCGAGCCGACCTGGACGGGCCGGTCGGCGCGGTTGAGGACGGTCACCACGGTGACCTCGCGGCCCTCGTTGTAGGCGACGGGCTCCTCGGCGTACAGGATCTCCCCGGGAATCACGCGGGCCTTTCCCTTCGGGCGACGGACTCGGGCGTCGGACGCGGGCGACCGGCTCGGACGGCCGCACCGGTGGTTCACACGATCGGCTCGTGGACGGTCACGAGCTTGGTGCCGTCGGGGAAGGTGGCCTCGACCTGCACCTCGTGGATCAGCTCGGGAATGCCGTCCATGACATCGGCGCGCGTGAGGACTTCGCGTCCCGAGGCCATGAGTTCGGCGACCGTACGGCCGTCGCGCGCCCCTTCGAGCAGGTGCGCGGTGATGAGGGCGACCGCCTCGGGATGGTTGAGCCTGAGCCCCCGCTCCCGTCGCCTGCGCGCCACGTCGGCCGCCACATGGATCAGCAGCCGTTCCTGCTCGTGCGGGGTGAGGTGCACGCGCCTACCACCTTCCACTCGTCCTGCCGGAGACGCCCGGCGAGGCGAAGCCGAGGCTAACGGCGAACGATTTCCGGCGCGTTACGCGGCGGACCGGGCACGCGGGGCGAGAGGTGCGCGGTCGCGACGGGGGCGGGGCGGCTCGTATACGTGGGGCGGGACGGGACCCGTACGGCTTCTGGGCGCGCGGCCGAAGGGACACCCACGGTTTCTGGGCGCGGCCGAGAGGGCGTCGCCGTCAGTGCGACTGCCCCGGTGGGCGGTGTTCGGCGGCGATGCCGAAGCGGAAGGGGTCGGCGGGGGGCGCGGGTTCGGGCAGCGACGTGACGCTGCCGAGGGAGGGCGTCGGCCGTGCCGCCTCCGCGGCCTCTTCGGCGTCGAGGGCCGCGAGGCGGTCCAGGTCGGCCGCCGAGACGAGCGCGGCGAGGGGTTTGCCGTGGCGGGTGACGACGACGCGTTCCTCGCCGTAGACGACCCGGTTGATCAGGTCGGCCAGCTCGGCACGGGCTCGCGTCACCGGGATCTCGTAAACCATGGAATCCACCTTAAATCGCGCGACCGCTCTCGCTGTCGGCGTAATCCGGGCGTCCTTGTTGCGCGAGGCCCCGCAGCTGACACAGACTCACGTACGTTCTGTACAGAATTTACAGGACGTACATTTTGAACGCAGCTCAGGAGGCACCGCCTTGCCGTCCATCGACCGGTCCCCCTTCGCCCGCCACGTCCTCCCCGAGTTCACCGAGCGCACCAGCTACGGCACCCGCACTCTTGACCCGTACTCCCGGCTCCTGGAAGGTCGGATCGTGTTCCTCGGCACGCCGCTCGACGACACGGCGGCGGCGGATCTGGTGGTACAGCTCATGCACCTGGAGTACGCGGCCCCCGACCAGGACATCTCCCTCTATCTCAACTGCCCGGGCGGCAGTTTCACCGCGCTGACCGCCGTCTACGACACGATGCGGCACCTCGCGTGCGACGTCGCGACGTACTGCCTCGGACAGGCCGTATCCGTCGGCGCGGTCCTGCTCGCCTCGGGCGCCGCGGGCAAACGCGCGGCGCTGCTGGGGGCGCGGATCGTGCTGCGACAGCCCGAGCTGCCCGAGGCCATGCGGGGACAGCCGAGCGATCTGGCGGTGTAGGCCGAGGAGTTGGCGCGCGAGCGCCGCACGACGGAACGGCTCCTGGCGGAGCACACGGGACGGACGGAGGAGCAGGTGCACGCGGACATGGAGCGCGATCTCGTCCTGACGGCGACGGAGGCGCGGGAGTACGGGATCGTCGACGACCTCGCCGACCGGCGCGCACCGCGACCCGGGCCCAGGTGAGCGCGTGCTGCCACCCGAACTCCCGCCGCTGCCCGCGCTGACCCGCGCCGAGGGCGAACTCGTCGACCACTACCTCGCCACCGCGGAACTGCTCGGCCGGGTCAATCCCGCACGCGGCGACGACACGTACGCGGCCCTGCGCGCCGCCCAGGCGCTCGTCGCCGAGGTGACACGGCTGCGGGACGCGCTGGCGCTGATGCACGCGCGCGGCGAGACCGAGCTGCACCGGGCCACGCTGGAGCGGGCCTTGCGCGTCCTGGACGGGGAACGCCGGACGGGGCGGGTCGCGGTGCCGCCCGCCGGGGCGGCCGACACGAGCGG
>NZ_JAAGLR010000292.1 GCF_010548245.1 Streptomyces sp. SID11385 | reverse complement strand
GCCCGCCCTCGCGCCGGTCGCCGAGGACCACGAGGAGGGCGGCGCGCGCGGGCCGCTGCGGACCGCCTTCGCCGGGCTGACCACGCGCGGCCGGTCCTTCCTCGCCGCCGGGGTCGCCGCCGGGGTCTGCGCGTACGTCCTCGGGCAGGGCGAGCTGCTGCGGGTCGGGGTGCTGCTCGCGGTGCTCCCGCTCGTCGCCGCGACCGTCCTCTTCCGTACCCGCCACCGCGTCACGGGCAGCCGCAGGCTCAGTCCGCTGCGCGTGCAGGCGGGCGAGGAGGCGCGTGTCCACCTGCGCGTCGAGAACGTCTCGCGGCTCACGACGGGGCTGCTGATGCTCCAGGACCGGGTGCCCTACCAGCTCGGCCCGCGCCCGCGCTTCGTCCTCGACCGCGTCGAGGCGGCCGGGCGCCGGGAGGTCTCGTACCGGGTGCGCTCCGACATGCGGGGCCACTTCCCGCTCGGTCCGCTGCAACTGCGGCTCAGCGATCCCTTCGGGATGTGCGAGCTGAGCCGGTCCTTCAGCGCGCGCGACACCCTCACCGTGCTCCCCGCGGTGGTCCCGCTGCCCGCGTCGGGGCTCGGCGGGCAGGCCCCGGGGGCGGGCGGCGGGCGGCAGCGCGCGCTCTCGTTCACCGGCGAGGACGACGTCATCCCGCGCGGCTACCGGCACGGCGACGACCTGCGCCGGGTGCACTGGCGCTCGACGGCGCGGTACGGGGAGCTGATGGTGCGGCGCGAGGAGCAGCCGCGCAGGTCCCGCTGCACGGTGCTGCTCGACACGCGGCGCGGCGCCTACGCGGGCGGCGGCCCGGACAGCGCCTTCGAGTGGGCCGTGTCGGGAACCGCCTCGGTCCTCACGCACCTCCTCGAACGCGAGATGGACGTACGCCTCATCACCGACGAGGGCGCGCTCGACGCGGTCCCTGGCAGCGACGGCTTCGCGACGGCGCGGCACGAGGCCGCCGAGGCGGCGGGCGCGCTCCTCGACGTCCTGGCGGTCATCGACCACTCGGCGGGCACGGACCTCGCCGCGGCCCACGACGCCCTGCACGGCGGTACGGAGGGGCTGCTCGTCGCCTTCCTCGGCGCGCTCGACGCGGAGCAGACCGCGCTGCTCGCCGGGGCGCGCGGCCGGGGCGCGAGCGCGGTCGCCTTCCTCCTCGACGGCCCCGAGTGGGGCCTGCCCGCGGAACCGGGGCAGGCGGAGCCGGCGGCCGC
>NZ_JAAGLR010000261.1 GCF_010548245.1 Streptomyces sp. SID11385 | reverse complement strand
GGGGTCGTTGGTGTACGGGGCGCCGGCGCCGCGCGGGCGGAACAGGCCCCCGGCGAGCCGGGGTTCGGCGCTGCCCGGAGCGAGGAACACGGCCTCGTACGCGCCCTCCCGCGCGGACCAGGTGGTCAGCACGCGGCGTCCGGCGGCCTCGCCGACGCGGTGGACGGACTCGGGGGCCACCCCGTCCGCGCGGGTGCGGCCGTCCGGGATGCCGGTCAGGCGCAGGGCGTCGGCGGTCCCTTCGAGGAGGCGGGCGGCGTCCTCCGCCGTCGTCCAGGGGGTTTCCCGCGCCGCGCCGAGGTCCGTGTCCGCCGGGCCCGCGTGGAGGACGACGTCGTAGCGGTGCCGGGTCAGCTCGTTGTCGTGGTGGCCGCGCTTGGTGCGCAGATCGGCCCCGTACCCGAGGCTCGTGAAGTAGTCGGGATCGACGAGGAGTTCCTTCTCCAGGCGCAGCCCGCGCGTCACCGCGCGCTCCAGGTCCTCGGGGGCGGTGCCGCGCGCCCGCTGGATCTCGGTGTGGAAGGTGCGGGCCAGGCGCAGGTTGCGCACGTCGCCGACGAAGAGGGCGCCGCCGGGGGCGAGGAGGCCCATCGCGCCCTCGATGACGGCGGTCAGGTACTCGACGCCGGGGAAGTACTGGATGACCGAGTTGATGACGACCGTGTCGAAGTACCCGGTGGGCAGGCCGCTCAGGTCGTCGGCGGGGCGGCAGCGCAGGTGGACGCGTGAGGCCAGCTCCGGGTCGGTGGACCGCAGTTCCGCCTCGATCTTGCGGATGACGGGGGCCGCGATGTCGGTCGCCCAGTACGCCTCGGTGTCCTTGGCGAGGCCGGAGAGGAGAAGCCCCGAGCCGACGCCGATCTCCAGGACGCGGCGCGGGCGCAGGGCGCGGATACGGTCGAGCGTGGCGGCGCGCCACTCGCTCATCTCGGCGAAGGGGATGGGCTGGCCGTCGTAGGAGCTGTCCCAGCCGTCGTAGCGTTCGGTGGAGACGGCGGTGCCGATCTTCTCGTACTCGTCGGTGTAGATCTCGCGCCACTCGCCGACCTGCGCCTCCTGCGCGGCGGTGCGGGCGTCCGCCTCGGCGCCCGAGGGGACGACGTAGCCGACGAGGCGGTCCTCGCGGACGACGACGGCGGCCTGGGAGACGAGCGGGTGGCGGCTGAGCGCCGTCTCGATCTCGCCGGGCTCGACGCGGTAGCCGCGGATCTTGACCTGGTCGTCGGTGCGGCCCAGGTAGTCCAGGTTGCCGTCGGGGCGGCGGCGCAGGAGGTCCCCGGTGCGGTACATGCGGGCGCCCGGCGCGCCGAAGGGGTCGGCGACGAAGCGTTCGGCGGTCAGCCCCGGGCGGTCCAGGTAGCCGCGCGCGAGGCCGACCCCCGCGATGTACAGCTCGCCGGGGACGCCGTCGGGCACGGGGCGCAGCCAGGCGTCGAGGAGGTGGGCGCGGGTGCCGCGGATGGGGCGGCCGACGGTGGGTGTCGCGCTGTCGGGGGTGCCGCCGCCGAGGGTGTTGATCGTGTACTCGGTGGGCCCGTACAGGTTGTAGCCGTAGGTGCCCTCGGTGTCGCGCAGCGCCGCCCAGACGGTCTCGGGGACGGCTTCGCCGCCGAGCAGGACGAGCGGGGGCACGTGGCCTTCGAGCAGGCCCTGCTCGATGAGGAGGCGCGCGTAGGTGGGGGTCACGTTGACGACGTCGACGCGGTGCTCGGCGCAGTAGGCGACCAGTGCCTCGGCGTCGCGTCGCAGGTCCTCGTCGCACACGTGGACCTCGTGGCCCTCGACGAGCCACAGCAGCTCTTCCCACGACATGTCGAAGGCGAAGGACACGGTGTGCGCGATGCGCAGGCGCCGGCCCCCGGCCGCGGCGACGGCCGGGGCGAAAACCTCCTTCTGGTGGTTGACCTGCATGTTCGTCAGCCCGCGGTACGGGGTGACGACGCCCTTGGGGCGGCCGGTGGAGCCGGAGGTGTAGATGACGTACGCGGGGTGTTCGAGGCTGAAGCGGCGGCGGACGGGGGTGTCGGGCAGCGCGGCGAGTTCGGCGCGCACCGCCGGGTCGTCCAGGAGGAGGCGCGGTACGTCCCCGGCGAGCGTCGCGGAGACCTCCGTACGGCTGAGCAGGAGCAGCGGACGGGCGTCGGCGAGCATGTCCGCGAGCCGGTCGGCAGGGTGGTCCAGCTCCAGCGGCAGGTACGCGGCGCCCGTGCGCAGGACGGCGAAGAGCGCCACGACCATGTCGAGCGAGCGGGGCAGGGCGAGCGCGACGACGCGTTCGGGACCGGCGCCGCGCGCGAGGAGCAGGCGCGCGGTGCGGTTGACGGCCGCGTCGAGTCCGGCGTACGTGAGCGTCTCGGCGCCGAAGACGAGGGCGGTGGCGTCCGGGGTGCGCGCGGCCTGCTCGGCGAGGAGGTCGGCGATGGTCTTCGCGGGCACCTCGACCTCGCTCGCGGCCCGCTCGGCGCGCAGCGCGGCGTGCTCGGCGGGGAGCAGCGCGTCGAGGGAGCCGACGGGCGCGTCGAGGTCGGCGCTCAGGCGGTCCACGAGGAGCGTGAAGCGGTCGAGAAGGGCCCGGGCCCGCTCGGCGGGGATCAGGTCGGGGCGGTGGCTCAGCGAGACGGTGACGCGCTCGCCGGGGGTGACGACGAGGTTCGCCGGGTAGTGCGTCGCGTCGACGTTGGCGACGGCGGTCGCGCCGTGGCGGGTGCGCAGGGCGTCGAGGCGGTCCTCGGTGTCGTTGTCGCGCAGGACGAAGAGGGTGTCGAAGAGCTTGCGGTGCCCGGTCTCGGCCTGGAGCACGCCGAGGCTGAGGTGTTCGTAGGGCATGAGCGCGAGGCGTTCGTCCTGCACGCGGCGCAGCAGGCCGAGGACGGACTCGGCGGGGTCGAGCGCGACCCGGGTGGGGACGGTGTTGAGGAAGAGGCCGATGATGTCGCCGACGGCGGGGACCTCGCTGGGGCGGCCCGCGACGGTCGTGCCGAAGACGACGTCGGTGCGGCCCGTCGCGGTGGCGAGGGTCAGTCCCCAGGCGGCGGTGAGGAAGGTGTTGAGGGTCAGTCCGTGGCGGCGTCCGCTCTCGCGCAGGCGGGCGCCGAGCGCGGCGGGCAGCCGCACGTCGAGCTGTGCGGGGATGACGGGTTCGAGCCCGTCCGCGGCCCCGGGGGCGAGCAGGGTCGGCTCATCGAGCCCGGCGAGGGCGGTGCGCCAGGCGGCGGTGGCCGCGGTGTCGTCCTGGCGGGCGAGCCAGGTCAGGTAGTCCTGGTAGCTGCCGGGGGCGGGCAGCGCGCGGGCGTCGCCCCCGTTCTCGTAGAGCGCGAACAGCTCGTCGAGGAAGAGCCAGGCGGACCAGCCGTCCCACAGGATGAGGTGGCGCCCGATGACGAGCCGGTCGCCGCGCGCGTCGCCGAGGCGCAGCAGGAGCAGCCGGAAGAGCGGGGGCGCGGACAGGTCGAAGCGGCGGGCGCGCTCGGCGTCGGTCAGCTCGCGGACGCGCGCTTCCTGCTCATGAGCCTCCAGGCCGGAGAGGTCCACCTCTTCGAGCGGGACCGCCGGACTGTCCACGATGAACTGCGCGGGCGCGTCGAGCCCTTCGCTCGTGAATCCGGCGCGCAGGCCGGGGTTGCGATCCAGGAGGGCGCGCACGGCGGCGCGCAGGCGGCCGGTGTCGAGGCGCGTCGCGAAGTCGAAGGTCTCGTGGACGGTGTAGACGTCGAGCGCGCCCTCGTCGTACGCGGAGTGGAAGAACAGGCCTTCCTGGAGCGGGGCGAGGGGCCACACGTCGGTGACGGCGGCGGGTGCGGCGAGCGCGCGGACGCGGGCGAGCGCGGCCTCGGGCAGAGCGAGGGCGGCCGGG
>NZ_JAAGLR010000224.1 GCF_010548245.1 Streptomyces sp. SID11385 | reverse complement strand
CTCCGGAGCAGCCGCAGGCCGCGGCCCCGGAGCCCGCCGAGGAGCGGCCGGAGCACGCGACGGAGTCCTGACCCCGCCCGTACGGTGCCGACCGCACCCGCCGGGGCGCCGACCGCGCCCGTACGGGTCCGGGGCGATCCGTACGCCCCCGCACGCTCCGGCCCGTGCAGCCGACCCCCTAGGCCGCGCCCATGGGCTCGCGGGAACACGTAGGGCCGGGGGTTGCCCTCACCGGGGCCGCCCCCGGCCCTACGTGTTCCCGCGCCACGGGCCGTGGGCCGTGCCCGCGTCCCGGCCCCGCCCGCCCCGCACTCTCCCTTTCCGCACCTCCCCTTTCACCACCCTCTTTTCAGCTCCCGCGCTCGGGGTACACCACTTCACGTACCGATGGGGAGTTCCCCAAGGGCTCCCAGTGACGGGGTGAGACCATGCACCACCTGGACCAGACCGGACAGGCGCTCGCGCCCCCCGGCCCCACCGACGCCGGGCACCACTGCCGGCCCACGCACGCCGCCGAGGCGCGCGAGGCCGTACGGGTCTTCCTCGACGGGCTGAGCCCCGCCCTCGCGGCCCGTACCGCGCAACACTTCCTGCTGCTCGTCTCCGAGCTCGTCAGCAACGCGCTGCGGCACGCGGGCGGGGTCAGCGGGCTGTGGCTGCGGGCGGCACCGGGCACCCTCACCGTCGAGGTGCGCGACCCGAGCCCCGAGCGCCCCGTCCCCCGCACCCCGCGCCTGGACGGCACGACGGGCGGCTTCGGCTGGCCGATGGTCCGCGAGATCGCCGAGTCCCTGACCGTGCGGCCCGAGCCGGACGGCGGCAAGACGGTGGTGGCGGTCCTGGCCCGCTGAGCACCCCAGCCCACGCCGCCTCCCCCTCCTGAACCGGGCAGTATGCTTCTGGTTGTCTCGCAGAGGTCCGCCACATGGACGCCTGCTCTTAGGTGGGGGTGTGAAGTGGCCGAACGGCCCACGGGGCTCGAATCCTCGCTGCCTCGACCGCGTGCCGCGCACGCGGATCCCGGGTGGGAACTCGATGTCACCCTGGTGCTGGTCGAGGACGACGCCGGGGACGCGCTGCTCGTCGAGGAGTACCTCGCCGACAGCGCCCTCAACCTCGGTCTCACGTGGTGCAAGACCCTCGCCGAGGCGCAGACGGTCCTCGCCCGCACCGCGGGACCGCTGTGCGTCCTCCTCGACCTGCACCTGCCCGACGTGCACGGCCTCGACGCCGTCCGCCGGGTCCTGACGGCCGCCCCGGACGCGGCGATCATCGTGCTCACCGGCCTCGCCGAGAGCGAGATCGGCCTCGACGCGGTCGCGCTCGGCGCGCAGGACTACCTCGTCAAGAACCGCGTGGACCCCGAGACCCTCGGCCGCGCCGTCCGCTACGCCGTCCAGCGCAAGGTCGTCGAGCGCGCCTCGGCCGCGCTCCAGGTGAGCAGGCTGCGCGCCGAGGAGAACGCCCGCCTCGAACTCGGCCTCCTGCCCACCCCGCTGCTGCGCACCGTGCCCGCCGACTTCTCCGTCGTCTCGCGCTACGAGCCCGGCCGCGACCACGCGCTGCTCGGCGGCGATTTCTACGACGTCGTCCAGACCGCCGACGGCACCGTGCACGCCGTCGTCGGCGACGTCTCCGGGCACGGCGCCGCCGAGGCCGCGCTCGGCGTGTGCCTGCGCGTCGCCTGGCGCGCGGCGGTGCTCACCGGCTGCGTCGGCCCCGACCAGGCCCGGCTGCTCAACGAGATCCTGTGCGCCGAGCGCGCGGGCGAGCACGTCTTCGCCACGTACGTGAGCCTGCGCTTCGACCCCGACCGCCGCACCCTGCACACCGTGCGCGCCGGGCACCACGGCAGCCTCATCCGCACGCCGGGCGGCATCGAGTGGTACGAGCCGGAGGGCGGGATGGCCCTCGGGCTGCTCGGCCCCGACATGCCGGCTTCGGCCTGGCCCGAAGCGGTGCTCGACGTCGAGCCCGACACCGCTGTCGTCTCGTTCACGGACGGCCTCTTCGAAGGCCGTACCGGTCCGGGAACGCGTCTCGGCGAGTCCGGTCTCCTCGACCTCGCCCGCCACCACAACGACCTGGCGGGCCCCGAATTCGTTCGCACCGTCGTCGAGAAGGTCTCCGCGCTCGCCGCCCCGGCGGGCGGGCTCTCCGACGACCTCGCCGTCCTGCACCTCGCCTGGGAGAAGAAGTCATGACACAGGGCCACAGCGCACCCCCACGCGCGGGCCGCACCGGGCGTCTCTCGGTCCAGGGCTGGATGAACCTCGTCCTCGGCATCCTCGGCGTCCTGCTCGTACTCGCCGCCGTCCTCGTGTCGGCGCAGATATCCCGTACCAACGACCGCACCTCCGACCTCGTCGACCGCATACAGCCGGCGCGCTCGGCCTCGTTCCGCCTCCAGAAGGCGCTGCTCGACCAGGAGACGGCGGTCCGCGGCTACGCGCTCACGGGCGACAAGACCTTCCTCGCGCCCTACACCCAGGGCCAGAAGGACGAGAAGCGCTACGGCGACGCCGCCGCCGGGCTCCTCGCCGAGTACCCGAAGCCCACCGCGGACCTGAAGAAACTGCGCGCGGCGGCGGCGCGGTGGCGCGCGGGCACCGCCGCACCGGTCATCGACCGCGTCCGGGACGGCGCCGCGGTGCCCTCGGGCACGCTGGACTCCAGCAAGACCGAGTTCGACCACATCCGCGAGCTGTTCACGGTGCAGATCGCGCACCTCGACGCGGTGCGCGACAAGGCGAACGACGAACTCGACGCGGCGAAGCGGCTGCGCGACGGCACGTTCCTCGGCATCCTCGTCGTGCTCGTCGCGGGCGGCGGCGTCCTCGCCGTCCTCCTGCGCCGCATCGTCGGGCGCCCGCTCACGAGCCTGGAACGCGACGCCCAGCTCGTGCGCGCGGGCGACTTCGAGCGGCCCATCGCCATCGACGGCCCCTCCGACGTACGGGCCCTCGGCCTCGCCGTCGAGGACATGCGCCGCAAGATCGTCGCCGAGCTGTCCGAGTCCCGCTCCCGCGAGGCACTGCTCGCCGAGCGCACCGCCGAACTCGACGCCCAGACCGGCGAGCTCCAGCGGTCCAACGCCGAGCTGGAGCAGTTCGCCTACGTCGCCTCGCACGACCTCCAGGAACCGCTGCGCAAGGTCGCCTCCTTCTGCCAGCTCCTGGAGAAGCGGTACGGGGACCAGCTCGACGGGCGCGGCAAGCAGTACATCGACTTCGCCGTCGACGGCGCCAAGCGCATGCAGGTCCTCATCAACGACCTCCTCGCCTTCTCGCGCGTGGGGCGCATGGGCGGCGACCTCGTGGAGATGCCGCTCGGCGAGACGCTGGAGCGCGCGCTGAGCGACCTGGAGGTGCCCATCGAGGAGGCGGGCGCCGTCGTGGAGATTGAGGGCGAGCTGCCCCGCGTGCTCGGCGACCGCACGACGCTCACCATGCTGTGGCAGAACCTGCTCGGCAACGCCGTCAAGTTCCGCCACCCCGAGCGCACCCCGCACGTCCGCGTCACGAGCGTCCGCGAGGGCGGCATGTGGCACTTCTCGGTCACCGACAACGGCATCGGGGTCCCGGAGGAGTTCGGCGAGAAGGTCTTCGTCATCTTCCAGCGGCTGCACAGCCGCGAGGAGTACGGCGGGACCGGTATCGGGCTCGCGCTGTGCCGCAAGATCGTCGAGCACCACGGCGGGCAGATCGGGCTCGACCACTCCGTCACGGAGGGCGCCCGGGTACGCTTCACCCTCCCGGCCCTGCCCGCGGCGGACGCGACCGCTGCCGACCTCCCCGCCCCGTCCCAGGAAGCCCCGACCTCCGCCCCGCTTGGAGCCGCTCAGTGAACACGCCAGCCCAGCCCATCGAGGTCCTGCTCGTCGAGGACGACCCGGGCGACGAACTGATGACCCGCGAGGCGTTCGAGGACAACAAGATCCGCAACACCCTGCACGTCGTGCGCGACGGGCAGGAAGCGCTCGACTTCCTCTACCGCCAGGGCGAGCACGCCGACGCCCCCCGCCCCGACCTGATCCTCCTCGACCTCAACCTGCCCAAGTACGACGGCCGGCAGGTCCTGGAGCGCATCAAGGGCGACGACAACCTGGCCCACATCCCGGTCGTGGTGCTCACCACGTCCTCCGCCGAGGAGGACATCCTGCGCAGCTACCGCCTGCACGCCAACGCCTACGTCACCAAGCCCGTGGACCTCGACCAGTTCATCGCGGCCGTCCGCCAGATCGACGACTTCTTCGTGACGGTGGTCAGGCTGCCGCGCGCGGCGACGTCCTGAACGGGAGACCGGCGGGGGACCGGCGGAGCTGAACCCCGGTCCGCTCGCCGTCCCGGCCGGGTGCCGTCACAGCGGGTTGGGTGCCCCCAGCGGGTTCGTGCAGAAGCCGCCGCCGACGTGGGCCGCCTCCTCGGGCGGGGGCTCGGGGGCCTCGCGCAGGAGCTCCGCGTACGCCTCGGCGTCGTCCTCCGGCTCGTAGCCGAGCGCCCGCGCCTCCGCGAGCGAGTAGACGCGGCGCGTGTTGGCGGAGACGCCCCACACGAGCCGGTAGCCCGGCGACGGGGCGCTCAGGCAGGCTTCGAAGAGGCGGGCGCAGTCGTCGGGCGAGAGCCAGGTGACGAGGCCGCGCGGGCCGAGCGGCAGCGGCGTCTCGAAGCAGGAGCCGATGCGCAGCGCGAGGACGTCCATGCCGAACCGCGAGTGGTAGAGGCTGCCGAGCGCCTCGATCGCCGCCTTGCTGACGCCGTAGTACGAGTCCGGGCGGGGCGTGGAGTCGGCGGGCAGCCCCTCGGGCCCGGCCTCGTCGACGCGGCGGAAGCCCACCGCGTGGTTGCTCGAAGCGAGCAGCACCCGCGTGATGCCGGCGTGCCGCGCCGCGTCCAGGACGACCTGGGTGCCGTGGATGTTCGTCGCGAGCGTCGCCTCCCAGGAGCTCTCCCGGCTCAGCCCGCCGAGGTGGATGAGCGCGTCCACGTCCGCGCACGCTTCGGCCATCACCTCCGGATCGGTCACCGAGCCCGTGACGAGCTCCACGTCCTCGCCCTCGGCGGCCGGCTCCTGCGGCACGAGGTCCAGGAGCCGCAGCACCCGCCCGGGACGGCGCAGCCGTCCCCGCATCAACTGCCCGACCCCGCCCGCGGCCCCGGTGATCAACAACCGCTGTGCTCCCACGGTGGTGCTCCTTCGTGACGGCCCCCCGTCGGGGGCGCTGACGATTTCACCGGCCGGACCGCCGGGGCACCGCTCAGCGGACCCCGGCCCGCCGCAGCTCGCGCCCGAGCCGCGCGGTGACCTCCACGAGCAGCTCGCCGATCTCCCGTACCCCCGCGTCGTCGATCTGGTCCACGGGCAGCGAGCAGCTGATCGCGTCGCTCGCCGGGATGCGGTACGGGACGACGGCGGCGACGCAGCGGATGCCCGGCGTGCCCTCCTCGCGCTCGGTCGCGTACCCCAGCTCCCTGGCCCGCTCGCACTCGGCACGCAGCCCTTCGCGGCTCACGACCGTGTGCGCGGTGAGCGCGGTGAGCGTCGGGGGAAGCAGCGCGTCGACCTCCGCCGGGGTCAGCTCGGCGAGCAGCGCCTTGCCGAGCGCCGTCGCGTGCACGGGCAGCGAACGGCCCACGCGCGAGATGAGGTGCGTGGAGCGCTTCGCCTCCCGGGTCTCCAGGTAGACGACCTGGTCACCGCTGCGCCGCGCGTAGTGCGCGGTGAACCCGGTGCGCTCCCTGATCAGCTCCAGGGCCTCGGTCGCGAAGGGCATCGCGGCATCGCGGTCGAGGTACGCGGTCCCGCAGACGAGGGCGCGGATGCCGAGCCGGTAGCGGGCCGCGCCCGCGTCCTGCTCCAGCCAGCCCACGTCGAGGAGGGTGCGGAGCAGCCCGTGGAGGCTGGAGCGCGGGAAGCCGGTGAGCGTGTGGAGTTCGGCGAGGGTGAGCCAGGTGTCGTGCGCGGCGAAGGTCTCCATGAGGTCCAGCGCCCGCCTGGCCGACTTCACCCCCGTACCGCCGGCGGCGCGCTCCTCCTCGTCCGCGACGGGCCCGTCCCCCTGCCCCGCCTCCGTCGTCCCCGCCTGCGCGGCCTCCTCCTGTGTGCCCGGTGTCGCCACGCCCTTCAAGTCCCTTCTGTGTAAACGGAGTTGTGCGCCCCGGAGCTGCCCGCGCATCCGGGTTTCAGCCGTCCCTGTCCGCTCCGTTGACTTGTGACGGGGGCCATATTAGCTTCCGTCGCGTTCATGGAGAGGGACAGATTCCAGTACACCATACGCGTTCATGCTTGTGAACGCTTCGCGGAATGACGGACGCTGAAAGGAAGTCATCGATGCATGCGTTCGACTGGACGGTCATGTGCGCGTACTTCGGGCTCATGGTCCTGATCGGCTGGTGGTCGCACCGCAGGGTCGGCGACGTGAAGGACTTCTTCACCGCCGGGGGCCGGATGCCGTGGTGGCTCGCCGGGATCTCGCACCACATGTCCGGCTACAGCGCGGTGCTCTTCGTCGCCTACGCGGGGGTCGCCTACACGACGGGGATCACCGTCTACTTCTGGGGCTTCGCCTCCATCGGGGTCGGCGTCGGGATCGGCAGCTGGCTCTTCGCCGCGCGCTGGAACCGGCTGCGCTCGCGGTTCGGCGTCGCCTCGCCGCTCGAATACCTCGCCCGCCGCTACAACGTCGCGACGCAGCAGGCCCTCGCGTGGAGCGGCAGTCTCCTCAAGGTCGCCGACATCGCGGCCAAGTGGTTCGCCGTCGCGACCCTGCTCAACGTCTTCGCCGGGATCGACTACAACCTCGGCATCCTCATCACCGGCGTCATCACGCTCGTCTACTGCACGATCGGCGGCCTGTGGGCCGACGCCCTCACCGAACTCGGGCAGTTCGTCATCCAGGGCGCCGCCGCGATCGTCATGATCGTCGTCGTGCTCCACAAGCTCGGCGGGATCTCGGCGGTGTGGACGATGTGGGGCGATCTGCCCAGCGACCATCTGCACCCGGCGACCTCGCAGTACACGACGGTCTTCCTGCTCGTGTACGTCCTCGTCAAGACGCTGGAGTACAACGGCGGCATGTGGAACCTCGCCCAGCGCTACATGGCGGCGCCGAGCGCGAGCGAGGCCCGGCGCGGCGCCCGGCTCTCGGCGGCGCTCTACCTGTTCTGGCCGATCGTGCTCATGTTCCCGATGTTCGCGGCGCCGCTGCTCATCCCCGGCCTCGACAACCCCAACAACTCCTACGCTGTCATGGCCACGACATTCCTGCCGCACGGTCTCATCGGGCTCGTCCTCGCCGGGATCTTCTCGCACACGATGGCGATGGTCTCCTCCGACGCCAACGCGATCTCGGCGGTCATCACCCGCGACATGATCCCCGTGCTCTCGGCACGCGCCCGCCACTGGACGCAGACGCAGGGCCTGAAGGCGGCGCGGGTCACGACGGTCGTCTTCGTCCTGCTGACGATGGCGGTCGCGACACAGGCCGAGAACCTCGGCGGCGTGCTCCAGATCGTCGTCAACTGGGTCGCCGCGCTCATGGGCCCGATATCCGTCCCGCTGCTGCTCGGCATGCTGCCGCGCTTCCGCACCTGCGGACCGCGCGCGGCGCTTGTCTCCTGGGCGGGCGGCCTGCTCGCGTACGCGCTCGTCTACTACGTCTTCGACACCTCGCAGACGTGGCTCGTCGCGACCCCGGTCCTCGTCTCGCTGGCGCTCTACACGGGCCTCGGCCTCCTGCTCCCGGAACCCTCCGAGGCGACGGAGGATGTCCTCGCGCGACTCGCCGGCCCCGGCGACGGCCCGTCAGGACCACCGCACGCGAGCGAGGAGAAGCCGGTACGGGCCTGAGCGCGCCTCCCGGCGCACGTCGGCGCGGCGTTCCTCCGGTACGGGCTCAGTGCCGCCCCGTACCGGAGGAACGCAGCCGGGACCGGCGGCCGCGGTGCAGCGCAGCCCGCTCGTGCTCGTCGAGCCCGCCCCACACCCCCGACCGCTGCTTGCTCTCCAGCGCGTACTCCAGGCACTCCGCGCGCACCGGGCACCCGGCGCACACGCGCTTCGCCTCCTCGCGCTGCACGGCTCCGGGTCCCTCGCTGCTGACGGGGAAGAAGAGCTCGGGATCGGTGTCCGCGCAGGCGGCACGGTGCATCCACTCCATGGGAGATCACCCCTCGTATCGGAAACGTTCCGATGCGGGTGACCGGCCCGCCCGTCCCCAAACCCCGCCGCGCCCGCCGCAACCGGCCCGCCGCACACCCTTCACGGGAGCCACGCCGTACCTTCGCGGGACGGGCGGAGGGGACTGGGCAGTGGCGGGCGTATGGCGGTCAAGGCGCGGCGGGGGAGCGGGGCGGTGGGACGGCGGCGAGGACCGCCCAGGGCCTCAGCTCTCGTCCCCCTCGATCTCCTCCGGCACGGTGTCCTCGGGCAGCCCGTAGTACGCGTACAGGGCGCTCTCCTCGGCCGCGTCGATGTGGTCCTCAGCGTCGCCGGGACGCGGCGCCTCGCGTACGAGCTCCTTCGGCCACGGGACGGTGATGCGGCGGCCCTCGCGGACCGCGCCCGCGAGCGGCACGAAGTGCTCGCGCAGACCGAGCAGCCCCGTACGGACCGTGACCCACTCGGGCCGCCCCGTACGGTCGTCCAGGTACACCTCGTCCACGCCGCCGATCTTCTCGCCGTCGTCGGCGTAGACGTCGAGGCCGTCCAGCTCACCCGGCGGGCCCAGCCGCTTGCTCTTCGTCACCGTGACCACCTCCTGGTGCGGTGTCCCCCCTCCATGGCGCACCCCGCAGGCCACCGGGGCAACCGGAGGAACCGGGGACGTGCGAAGCTCTCGTCCATGACGACGGACAGCACGCACGCGGTGGAGTGGACGGCGGGGGAGTGGCTCAACCGGCCGCCCGCGCTCCGCGAGGACGAGGCGGACGGGGCACTGCTCGTCACGGCGGCCGAGGGCAGCGACTTCTGGCGCACGACGTCCTACGGCTTCGTACGGGACACGGGCCACGCCCTCCTCGCGCCCTTCGCCCGCGACAGCGCCGTGGAAGTGACGTTCCGCGCCGACCTGCCCGAGCTGTACGACCAGGCGGGCGTCCTCGTCCGGGTCGCCCCCGAGACCTGGGTCAAGGCGGGCGTCGAGACGAGCGACGGCGTGCCGCACCTCGGCGCCGTCGTCACCCACGGCACCTCCGACTGGTCCCTCGCCCCCGTCCCCGACTGGGCCGGCCAGGACGTCACGGTGCGGGTGAGCCGTACGGGCGACGCCCTCACGGTCCGCGCCCGGACGGCCGCGAGCCCGTGGCGCATGGTCCGCCTCGCCCACCTCGCCCCGGAGGCGGAGGCCGCGGCGGGCCCGTTCTGCTGCTCCCCGCAGCGCGCCGGGCTGACCGTCCGCTTCACCCGCTTCACGACGGGCCCGGCGGACCGGGGGCTGCACGAAGGGGTGTGAGCGCGGGGCCCGCCGCGTGCGGCGGGCCCCGTCAGTCGAGTCGCGTGGCCGCCGCGTGGAGTTCCCGCAGCGCCGCGAGGGCGTGCTCGTCCAGCGTGCCGGACGCCTCCGCGCTCCACCGCTCGTACCCGATCTTGAACGCGAGGACGCCGAGTTCCGCGGCCACCCGCGCCGACGCGGCCGGGACCCCGCGCGCCGCGAGCGCGTCCGCCATCGCCCTGGCCATGCCGACGCTCTTGAGCGCTTGGCGCTCCTGCAACTCCTTGTTCGCCTCGACCGCCGCGCGCAGCAACGGGCTCAGCTCCCTGTTGAACGAGGTCATCCCCGCCGACGCGCGCGCGAGACCGCCCGCGACGGCCGTGACCGGGCTCGCGTCGGCCGGGGCCTCGGCGATGCCCGCGGCGAGCAGCCTGCTCAGCGTCTCCTGCCCCGCGGCGAGGATGTCCCGCTTGTCGGAGAAGTGGCGGTGGAAGGTGCTGCGCGTGAGGCCCGCGTCCTCGGCTATCTGCGCCACCGTCGTGTCGTCGTAGCCGCGCTCGGCGAACAGTCTCAGCGCGGACAGGACGAGGCGCTGCTGTGCGTCGGGCTTCCATCTCGGCATGCGTGCATTCTAGCGATGCGACAGATGTCCCGTCACTGGGTACAGTGATGACACATCTGTCGCATCACGTGTGGGAGTACGACTCATGAAGGTCTTCGTCACCGGCGGTACGGGGCTCATCGGCTCCGCCGTCCTCGCCGAACTCATCCGGGCCGGGCACACGGTCACCGCGCTCGCCCGTTCGGACGCCTCCGCGGCCAAGGCCGAGGCCGCGGGTGCCACCGCAGTGCGCGGCGGCCTCGCCGACCTCGACGTCCTGCGGACGGGCGCGCGGGAGGCCGGGGGCGTCGTCCACCTGGCGTACCGCAACGACTTCAGCTCGGCCGACGCGGTCGCGCACGCGGTCGCCGAGGAGGCCGAGGCGCTGGATGCGCTCGGTGAGGCCCTGATCGGTACGGACAAGCCGCTCGTGACCGTGTCGGGCACCCCCTTCGTCCCGGGGCGCGCGTCCACGGAGGAGGACCCGGTGCCGACCGACGGCCTCGTCGGCGGCCGGGGCCGTTCGGTGGAGCGGGTGCTCGCGCTCGCCCCGCGCGGGGTGCGCGGCTCCGCCATCCGCCTGCCGCGCACCGTCCACCACGACGGACAGGGCGGCTTCACCGGAGTGCTCACCGAGGCGGCCCGCCGCACGGGCGTCGCCGGTTACCCGGGTGACGGCACGCAGCGCTGGCCCGCGGTGCACGCGCTCGACGCCGCCGTGCTCTTCCGCCTGGCGCTGGAGAAGGCCCCGGCGGGCACCGCCTGGCACGCCGTCGCCGACGAGGGGGTCGCCGTACGGGACATGGCCGAGGTCATCGGCGAGCGGCTCGGTCTCCCCGTCGAGGCCGTGCCGCAGGAATCCTTCGGTCCCCTCGGCCCGTTGTTCGTGACCGACCAGCCGGCCTCCAGCGCGTACACGCGGGCCGAACTGGGCTGGGAGCCGAAGCGTCCGGGGCTCCTTGAGGACCTCGGAAACCTCAAGGGCTGATACGGGCCGGCGCCGCTACCCGGCCGGCCGCGCCTTCTCCTCCCGCTTCCTCCCCGCCCGTCCGCCGCCCCGCTGGCCCGGCAGGCGGGACGCCGGGCGGCGGGGGAGGAGGCGGGTCCGCGCGCGTGTCAGCAGGGGGTGGCGCTCGCGCTCTTCGCGCGCGTTGCGGTCGAGTTCGTCAAGGAGCCGCTGCGAGCGCTGTTCCAGGTCGAGTTCGGCGAGGATGCGGTCGACCTCCGTCAGGAGCGCCCCGTACAGGTACCAGTGGCCGTCCTCCGTACGGGCGCTCTCGCGCAGCAGCGTGCCGACGCGGGCGCGTTCGCGGCGGGCGGCGTGGAGTTCGGCGGCGAGCCGGTCCTCGGCGGCCTCCGCGCTCTCGCTCACCGGGTGGGTCACGAGCACGGAGAAGCTCACGATCGCGTCGGCCACCTGCGCGAGCAGGTTCTCCACCGCCCGCGCGGCCCTGGGCTCGAAGAGCGCGGCGGTGTCCTCGGACTCCCGCACCCGCGCCAGGTCCGTGAACGTGCGCGCGAGCACCCGGAGGACCACGGTGCAGATCTCCAGGGTGTCGAGCCCCGTGCGCAGCACGACCCGGTTGAGCAGCCCCTCGCGCACGCGCGGGTTGAACCGCAGGCTCTCCTCGGCCTGCCGCAGCGCCGCGTCCACCTCCGCGATGTCCCTGTCCAGGTCCCGCGCCTCCTGGAGCGTGGCCCGCGTCTCGCGCACCGGGTCGCTGCTGCTCAACTCCTCGCCGATGCGCAGCAGGAGCCGCCGCATCCGCCGGGCCAGGTCCTCCAGCGCGTCGCCCGCCGTCCCGGTCCACACCGGCGGCGCGAGGACGACGTTGACGAGCAGCCCCACCGCCGCGCCGATCGCCGTTTCGAGCACTCGGTCCCAGGCCGTGTCCGTGACCCGGCTGACGCCGAGGACGAGCATCGCGCTGATCGCCACCTCCGGCACGAACTCGCTGACCCGCACGAGGTGCCCCACGACGAGCGCCGCGAGGATGAGCAGCCCGAGGCTCCACCACGTCAGCCCCACGAGCGCGCTGAAGCCGATCGCGACGAGCACCCCCGCGATGACCGCGTTGACACGGCGGACGCCGGTGGTGAGCGTCGCGTAGAGCGTCACCTGCACGGTGAGGAGCGCGGTGAGCGGGGCGGTGAGCGGCGCCGGGGTGTCGCTCACGTGCTGCGCGACGACGTACGCGAGCGTCGCCGCCCCGGCGGCCCGTACGGAGCGCACCACCGTGGCCTCGCGCCGCACCCGTCCCCACAGGTGCGCCACACGCTGCGGCGCGCTGCCCTCGCCGCGCAGCCGCCGCCACGACGCCCCCAGCTCTCCCCTGAGCTTCGCCCTCTGTTGATCAAGCACGCCGGTTTCCTTCCCCCGTTCCGAGCCGCGCAGCCCTGTGGCAGCGGGTTTCTTGCGGTGCGCGCGGGATCGATCCCGCACTGGATGAGGAGGTCCGCATTCATGCATTGGACGCATTGGATGCGTCATGCATACATTTTTGGGGTGACCTCGTCCCCCGCCGAAGATCCCTCCACCGCGGACTCCTCAGCCCCCGGCCCCCGCCTTGCCGCCGCCGCCGCGCTCGCGCTCCCGCCGCCCCATCGCGCGGGAACCCCCGCCTTCCGGCGCGCGTCGGGCGCCCTCTTCGCCGCCGGGCTCGGCACCTTCATGACGCTCTACTGCGTCCAGGCGCTCCTGCCGTCCCTCGCGCACGACCTCGACCTCTCCCCGGCGGGCGCCTCGCTCAGCGTCTCCGTCGCGACGCTCGCGATGGCCATCGGCGTCATCCCGCTCACCGCGCTCTCCGATGCCTGGAACCGCACCACGATGATGTCGCTCGCGCTCGGCGCGGCGGCCGTCTTCGGCATCGCCTCGGCCTTCGCCCCGAACTTCCCCGCCCTGCTCGTCCTGCGCCTGCTCCAGGGCCTCGCGCTCGCCGGGCTCCAGGCCACCGCGATGTCGTACCTCTCCGAGGAGGTGCACCCCGGCTCGCTCGGCGGCGCGATGGGCCTGTACGTGGCGGGCAACGGCATCGGCGGCATGCTCGGCCGCCTCGCCGCCGACGGCGTCCTCCAGCTCACCCACTCCTGGCGCTGGTCGATCGGCGCGGTCGGCGTCATCGCCGCCGTGTGCGCCCTCGTCTTCCGCCTCACCATCCCGCCCTCGGTCCGCTTCGTCCCCAAGGGCGCGGCCCCCCGCGCCCTCGCGCGCGGCGTCGTCCGGGCCCTGCCCGACAGCGGACTGCTGCGCCTCTACCTCATCGGCTTCGTCGCGATGGCCGCCTTCGTCACCGTCTACAACTACCTCGGCTTCCGCCTCATCGCGCCGCCCTTCTCGCTCTCCGAGGGCACCGCGGGCCTGCTCTTCATCACCTACGTCTCCGGCTCCTTCTCCTCCGCGCTCGCGGGCCGGCTCGTCGACCGCCTCAGCCGTCGCCTCGTCCTCGTGCCCGCGCTGCTCGTCACCCTCGGCGGCCTCGCACTCATGCTGATACCGAGCCTCGGCGGCGTGATCCCCGGGCTCGTCGTCTTCACCATGGGCTTCTTCGCGGCGCACGCCGTCGCGAGCGGCTGGGTCGGGGCCCGCTCCAAGGTCATCGGCGTGCAGGGCGCCGCCGTCTACCTGTTCTTCTACTACGTGGGCAGCGCGCTCGGCGGCTCGGCCGGGGGCACCGTCTACGGCCACGGCCACTGGAGCGCGCTCACCCTCTACACCGGCGTCCTGGTCCTCGTGGGCCTGCTCAGCGCGCTGAGCCTGGGCCGGCTGCGGAACCCGGGCGGGGGAACGGGAGCGGCGGCCTCGGGCGGGAAGCGGCCCGCCACGACGGTGGAGGTGCCGCCCGCGGCGGGGGAGGGCCCGGTCGTGGCGGGGGAGGCACCGGCCGCGACGCCCCGTACGCCCTGAGCATCTCCCGGGCCGGTGGGGTCACCCCCCGACACCTCTCGTGTTGCGGGGGTCACCCTTTCGGGCCAGATTGGCACTGACCCTCAGAACGTCAGCGCTCACCCCCCGTGTACGGGGGCAGGGGTGTGGGCTTCGGGTAAGGAGCCAAGAGTCATGGCTGGTGTGGTCAACCGCCGCTACCACCTCGCGTGCGAACCCACGCGGGAGCGGCTTTCCCAGATTCGGCGCATCGCCGCCGCCCACCTGCGCCACTGGGGCCTGGATCTCCAGGTCGCCCCCGTCTGCGCGGCGCTGGACGAACTGCTGCGCAATGTCGCGGAGCACGCCGACGCCGGCGACGGGCGGTGCGCGCTCGACATGCGCTGGAGCGGCAGGCAGCTCACCGTCTCGGTCTCCGACAGCGATCCGCGGCTGCCCCGGCTGCACTCCGCGAGCACGGGTGGCCTCGGCCGGGTCGCCGCGCTGAGCGACAGCTGGGGCACGTGCGCCACCGAGGACGGCGGCAAGACCATCTGGTTCACGCGCAGGGTCGCCGACGCCCAGCGCGTTCCCCTCCCGCAGGCGGTCCCCGACGCGCTCGCCCCCGAGGCGCAGCCGCTGCCCGTGCCCCTGCCGCTGCCGCAGGAGGGCGAGCCCGCTCCGGCGGAACGGCCGCTGCGGGCCGGGGCCGAGGCACGGTGAGCGCCGTGGACGGCGTGCGGGTACCGGTCTGGCCCGCGGGAGCGGTGCGCCGCACCGGCGCGAGCCGCCCCACCAGGCCGGTACGGCCCGTACGCGAACAGCAGCCCGCGCCCGAGCCCGCCGAGCCCACGCCGCTGCGCCCCGAGCGCCGTGCCGTGGCCCGCGTGCTCGACCGCTACCGGGCCTGGGAACGGCTCACGC
>NZ_JAAGLR010000193.1 GCF_010548245.1 Streptomyces sp. SID11385 | reverse complement strand
CCGACGGGAGTGCCGCGCCGGCTGCCGGGCGGGACCAGGAGGACGCGGCGGGCGGGGACGTCGCGCCGCGCGGGCGGAGGACGCAGGCGTGAGCGCGCGCGACGCCGGTGATGCCCTGCCGGAGAACGCGGCGGTCGACGTCATCGCGCTGGCCCGTGAAGCCGGCTGGACCCTCGCCGTCGCGGAATCCCTGACGGGCGGCCTCGTCGCCGCCGAACTCACCGCGGCTCCCGGCGCCTCCGCGGCGTTCCGCGGCTCCGTCACCGCGTACGAGACCGAACTGAAGCACCGGCTGCTGGGCGTCGACCCCGCGCTCCTCGCACGCGAGGGCGCGGTCCACCCGGAGGTCGCCGCGCAGATGGCCTCAGGGGCGCGCGACGTGCTCGGCGCCGACTGGGGCGCCGCGACGACCGGCGTCGCCGGACCCGAACCGCAGGACGGGCGGCCCGTGGGGACGGTGTACGTGGCGGTGGCGGGCCCGGCTCCCGCCTCCGGCCCGGACCTCGACCGCGACGTCGACCTCGGTGAGAGCTTCGCGGACCGTCTCGCCCACGTTCTCGCGCACCACGGAACCGTCGAGGCCGAGACCGGCGTCGCCACCAAGAGCGGCGCGGAGGCCGGGAGCGGGCACGCGAGTGGTGCCGGAGACACCGAAAAGCGGTCGGTAACAGGTTTGACCGGTGCACGAGGCGAGAAAATTCTGGCACTGCGGTTGAACGGTGACCGTACGGAAATCCGTAGGGATAGCGTGCGGATCGTGCTCGGCCTGCTCCGCGATGAACTGATCAGAAATGCGCGCGCACAGGATACGGAAGAAAACGGGGGGACTTGATGTTTACAGCCCTGAGTGAACACGTCTTCGCTCCCCGCACGGCCACGGTCCCAGGCGGTACGGTGGGGCGAGAAGGATGCGGTTACACGGTCCGAGGAGGGAGCCACCGATGATTCTGCTCCGTCGCCTGCTGGGTGACGTGCTGCGTCGGCAGCGCCAGCGCCAGGGCCGTACTCTGCGCGAAGTCTCCTCGTCCGCCCGGGTCTCACTCGGCTATCTCTCCGAGGTGGAGCGGGGGCAGAAGGAGGCGTCCTCCGAACTGCTCGCCGCCATTTGCGACGCGCTTGATGTACGGATGTCCGAGCTGATGCACGAGGTCAGCGACGAACTCGCCCTCGCTGAGCTGGCCGAGTCGGCAGCCGCCGACCCGGTGCCGCCGGTACGCCGTCCGGTACTGAATTCGGTGTCCGTCACGGGTGTCCCACCCGAGCGGGTCACCATCAAGGCGCCGACCGAGGCGGTGGACGTGGTCGCGGCCTGAGCGGTCGCACGACGCACGCGCCCCACGTATGGCGGAGCCCTCACCGGGTACTTCGGTGAGGGCTCCGCCTTTTCGTGCGCCCGGCTCCTGCCGGGAGCGCGTATCCGGCCGCTTTCCCGCGACGGACCGGCTTTCTCCGTGTGACCTGCTTCACTGCGTTATGTCATGGTTGAGAGAGCGGAACGGGGGCACCTGAGTCCTGAGTGAGATGGAGGAATTCGGATGTACGTAGTGAAGAGTCCCCTTGCCGAAGCCGATCTCAAGATCGTTTCCGACGCGCTCCAGGGTGCGCTGGTCGACCTCGTGGACCTCTCCCTGGTCGCCAAGCAGATCCACTGGAACGTCATCGGCCCGCGCTTCCGCTCGGTGCACCTCCAGCTCGACGACGTCGTGGACTCGGCCCGTACGCACATGGACGAGGTCGCCGAGCGCGCTTCGACCCTCGGCGTCTCGCCGGACGGCCGCGCGGGCACCGTCGCCGCCACGAGCGGCATCGGCAAGATCGGTGACGGCTGGATCAAGGACAACGACGCGGTCGCGGCCATGACCGACGCCCTCGCCGCCGCCATCACGCGGCTGCGCGAGCGAGTGGCGGCGACGGCCGAGCCCGACCCGGTCACGCAGGACCTCCTCATCGCCATCACGGCGGATCTGGAGAAGCACCACTGGATGTTCCAGGCGTCGAACAACGAGTGACGTTTTGCCGCGCGGGTCGGTACCCGCGTGGTGGAGCCGGAGCCTTCGCGTCGCACAGGGCGGCGTGGGGGCTCCTGTTTCGTCCGGGGTCCACGCGTGGCACGGCGGCGCTTCGCGCGGCCTTCCGTCTCAGTACGGTGCCGGGCCCTCCTGGCAGCCCGGGCACCAGTAGGTGGGCCGGGCCCTCGTGCCGTCGCCCTGTTCGGCCTCACGGATGGGGGCGCCGCAGCGCAGGCAGGGGCGGTGGGCGCGGCCGTAGACGTAGAGGGGGGTGTCGCGGCGGCCCGTCGTGACGCGGCGGAAGGTGTCGCGGTTGGCGTCCAGGAGGCGCGCGGCGAGGGCGGGGGCACGCTCGACGGCGGGGACGTCTCCGACGGGGGTCCAGGGCGTGACACGCAGCAGGAAGCACAGCTCGCTCTTGTAGACGTTGCCGATGCCCGCGAGATTGCGCTGGTCGAGCAGGGCCTCGCCGAGGGCGCGTTCCGGCGCGGCGCGGAGCCGGGCGAGCGCGATGTCCGCGTCCCAGTCCGGGCCGAGGAGGTCGGGCCCCAGATGGCCGACGGCACGCTCCTCGTCCGCCGTACGGAGCAGTTCGACGACGGGCAGGCGGTAGCCGACGGCGGTCCGGGCCTCGGTGCCGAGGATCGCGCGGATCTGGTGCCCCGGCCCGCCGCGCCAGCGCTCGCCCGCCTCGTACACGCGCCAGGCGCCGTCCATGCGCAGGTGGGTGTGGAGGGTGAGCCCGCCGGAGAGGCGGGTGAGGAGGTGCTTGCCGCGCGGCGTCACGTCGTGCACCTCGCGTCCGGTGAGGTCCGCCGTCGCGAAGCGCGGTACGCGCAGGTCGGCGGTCGTGAGCCGCTGTCCCGCGAGCGCGGCGTGGAGACGTCGCGCCGTGTGGAAGACGGTGTCGCCCTCGGGCATGGGACTTCCCTCCTGCCGATGCCGATGCCGATGCCGATGCCGATGCCGATGCCGGTGCCGATGCTTGTGCCGGTGCTTGTGTTGGCGCCCGTGCCGGTGTCCGCGCTCTACTGTGCCCGCAGCCGCAGGCCCCTCGGCGTCGCGTGGAAGCCCGCCGATTCGAGGACGGGGCCGAGCGGCGCGGTGAGCGCGGGCGCGCCGTTGATCCGTTCGACGGTCAGGGTGCCGAGCGCTCCGGCCCCGGCCGCCTCCGCGAGGGCCCCGAGGGCCTCGGCGATGCGGGGATCGTCCGGGTCGACGGCCCCGTCCGGCGTCGCGGGCCACACGAGGAGTGTTTTACCGCCCCGTTCGACGTAGACGGTGAGCGCGCCGTTGACGAGGACGACGAGCGAGCCGGCCTTGCGGCCCGGTTTGTGCGGGGTGCTCTCGGGTGGCTCGGGCCAGGGCAGCGCGGCTCCGTAGGCGTTCGCGGGGTCGGCGGCGGCGAGGACCACGGCGCGCCCCGCCCGCTCGTCGCCGCGCTCGGCCGCCGTCGCGA
>NZ_JAAGLR010000153.1 GCF_010548245.1 Streptomyces sp. SID11385 | reverse complement strand
GGTGGGTCCGGCGGCGGGGGCGGACGACGCGTCCGGGCCGCCCTGGCTCGTACGGTCGCTCGGCCCGGCCGGGCTCGCGGCGTCGCTCGGGCCGGTCTCCGCTCGCCGCTCCGAGCCCTCGGCCGAAGCGGGAGGTGCGGACGGGGCGGGGGGTACCTCGTTGCCCTCGTTCTCGGTGCTCACGGGCTCAGTCTCCTCGGTCACGGCGGTCCCACGGTCGTTACGGGTCCCACGAGTGGGTGTACGTCCGCCTCCCGGCGAGGCGTCCACCCTCCCGGCGCCGGAGCGCCGGTACTGGTTTCTCGATCGTTGCGCACGATCGTTGTCCACGGTCGTTCGTCTGCGGTCAGCTTTTCCCACCGCACGTCAGGGCACTGTAAGCCGACCCTGTGTGTACGCGTCATGTCGATCATCACCGCGAGCACACCCTTCGGCCCACCGAATTCCCTGCCGGAACCCGACTGGAGTGCGCCCCGGAAAACTCCGGACGTGCACCCGTACGCCCCCATCAAACACCCCCGCACGCCCCCCGCGCGCGCCCCCTGCCCAGGCCCCGCACAGTGCGCGTACACGCCCCGTACACGCCGCGTACAGGGCCTGGCGGAAGCACGCACAGGGGCACCTGCGCGAGCGCGTGCCGGGAGCGTGTGCGGGACCGCGCACGGGAGCGCGCGCGGGGGAGCGGTGGCCCCCGGGCGCTCCGTGCGCCGCGCGGGGGTGGGGGGTGCGATGGGAGCATGGCGGCGTGACCGACGCTCGACACCACACCCCCCAGGTCGTCGCCCACCGCGGCGCCTCCGAGGCCGCGCCCGAACACACGCTCGCGGCCTACGCGCGGGCCATCGAGGAGGGCGCCGACGCCTTGGAGTGCGACGTCCGCCTCACCGCGGACGGCCACCTCGTGTGCGTCCACGACCGGCGGGTCAACCGCACGTCGAACGGGCGCGGCGCCGTCTCGGCGCTCGAACTCGCCGAACTCGCCGCGCTCGACTTCGGCTCCTGGAAGGGCCGGGACGAGGCCGAGGAGTCGCCCGACTGGGACCCGGAGACCACCTCCGTCCTCACCCTCGAACGACTGCTCGAACTCCTCGTCGACACCAACGCCTCCGGGCGGCGGCTCGAACTCGCCGTCGAGACGAAGCACCCGACCCGCTGGGCCGGGCAGGTGGAGGAGCGTCTCATCCACCTGCTCGAACGCTTCGGGCTCACGGGCAAGACGGGGGTCGCCGAGGACGGCGAAGGGGCGGACGATCCGTTCCGCCCCGCCCCCTCACCCGTTCGGGTCATGAGCTTCTCGGCGCGCTCGCTGCACCGCGTACGGGCGCTGGCGCCGCTCCTGCCGACCGTGCACCTCACCCAGTTCGCGTCCCCCCGGCACCGCGAGGGCCGCTTGCCCCCGGGGGTGCGGATCGCGGGGCCGAGCATCCGTCTCGTCCGCAACCACCCCGCGTACGTGGCGCGCATGCAGGAGGCGGGGCACCCCGTGCACGTCTGGACCGTCAACAATCCGGCGGACGTGGACCTGTGCGTGCGGCTCGGCGTCGACGCGGTGATCACGAACCGGCCCCGGGCGGTGCTCCAGCAGCTCGGGCGCTGAGGCGGCGAGGGGCCGTGGGGGGTCCGGCGCGGGGCGGCTCCGGCTTCGGACGGTCCGGCCCGGCGTGGTCCTGGCGCGCGGCGGCCTCGACGCGGCGGCCGGGAGTGGGGGTGGACCGACGGCCGGAAAACGTCTTGCGGCCGGGGCGGGTGGGGGATTTGGGCGGGTCCTGTGCGGGGCGGCGCAGGGCTCGGGACGGGGTGGGGAGCGGCATGTGGGGACGGTGCGGACAGGCGGCCCGGGCCGGGTCTCGCAGGTGGGCGCCCCGTGCATATGACGGGGTCATGTTCGCAGGACACCGGGGGTGGCGTGGGCGCTGGGCGCGGGCCGCGCGCCTCGGACGGAACCGAACGATCCGCTCCGCTCGTGGTAACCGCTGTCTTCCGGGACGGGTCGTCGCGTACGCCGTGCACTCGCGCGCATCCGCTCCGTGGCGGTCGGAGTGAATGCCTGCGGACGGCGGCCGTTGGCCGGTTTCCGGTCCAGTCCGGGAGGGCATTGACTCCCTGGCGTGGGGGTGAAGGAGGTTCCGGGGGTGGCAACGGTGGTCGCACAGGAAGTGCCCGCGTCGTCGAGCATGGCCGTACCGCACGGTCCGTCGGGCGTACGCAGGGCACGGCATCGGATGCGGGACGAGCTGACCGGGCACGGAGTGCCGGACCCGGTCATCGACGACGCGGTCCTCGTCCTCTCCGAACTGCTCAGCAACGCCTGTCGGCACGGCAGACCGTTGCCGGAGGAGACGGCGCGGCCGGGCGCGGAGGAGTTCGAGGAGGGTGACGTCCTCGCCGCCTGGGAGGTGACGCCCGGTGGCCGGCTGACCGTCGAGGTCACGGACGGCGGCGGGCCCACCCGTCCCGTTCCCTCGACGCCCTCGGTGAGCGCGCACGGAGGCCGTGGCCTCGGCATCGTGACGGCGCTCGCGGAGAAGTGGGGCGTCAGGGACGAACCGCACGGCGAGGTCACCGTGTGGGCCACCCTCCTGCCCGGCGATCATCGTGCCGAGGACTTCGCGAGCCGCGTCACCAGCGCGGCGGCTGTCCCCGGCCTGGCGGAGCTGGGCCTCGACGAGCCGGGCTTCGGGGACACGGAGCCGGAGGCCGCGGGCGGCCGCAGGGGAAACGGCGGCAGCGGCTTCGGCCGGGGCAAGGGCTTCGGTCGCGGCGGCGGCTTCGGCGGAGGCGGCGGCTTCGGCGGAGGCGGCGGCTTCGGCGGCTCCCCGTACGGGACACCACGGTTCGGCGGGGCGGGCTGACGGCTGGGCGGAGCGGCTGTGCGTCCAGCGCGGGGGCGCGGAGGCGGCTGTGCCTCCGGCGCGGGGGCGGCTGTGCGTCCGGCGCGGGGGCTGCTGTGCGTCCGGCGCGGGCCCGAAAGCAGCCCCGTGCCCACGGCATTGCCCCCCAGGCCACACGCGCCCCGCACTCCCCTCCCCGTGCCCGCTCGGGCACAGCTCCCCCTGCCTCCTGCCCGAATCCTGACCGTCTTCGCGCACCACCGGGCACCTCCCCGGACAGCCTCCACCTCCTCACCCACCCCCACGCACGCCCCGCCCCCTCTGCTCCCGCACCCGCCCCGTTCACCCGTTCGAGTGCGTGGGGACGGGATGGCGCGAGGCGTTAGGCTCGCCGCCGTACCAGCCGAGCCGTGACGGGAGAACACCGACGATGGCCAAGAAGCGCCCGCAGTCCAAGGGCAAGGCGAGCACCGCGTTCGCGGGCGGTGAGGTGCCGGTGGTCGGGGCGCGGGAGCCCTGCCCGTGCGGTTCGGGCCGCCGGTACAAGGCGTGTCACGGGCGTGCCGCCGCGCAGGCGGCGACCGAACTCGTCAGCCGCCCGTTCGAGGGACTGCCCGGTGAGGCCGACTGGGTCGCGCTGCGCGAACTCGTGCCGGCCGCGACCGTTCCGCTCCACCTCGCGGGCGGGCTGCCCGAGGGCGTGCCCGCCGTGACGCTCGCGACCGTGCTGCCCATGGCCTGGCCCGCGCTGCGCCGCGAGGACGGCTCCGTCCTGCTCGGTCTCCAGAACGACACCGCTTCGGGCGACCTGAGCCGCGACCTCGCCGACACGCTGCGCCGCGCGCTCGCCGCCGAGCCGGGCAACCCGGTCGAGGCACGCCGCGCGCCCGTCGACGGGCCCCGCCTCCAAGACCTCCTGGACCTCGGCGCGCCGTTCGTGCCGGAGGTCCACGAGGGCTTCGCCTTCTGGCTCCCCGAGGGCGAGGCGCAGAACGCGTCCGCCGAGGTCACGGCCTCGCTGGAGCGCGCCGACGCGGCGGCGGTGCCGACCGTGCGGCTCAGCGGCGTCGATGCCGCGTACTGGTGCGAGGTGCCGGAGAAGAACCACCTGCGGTGGGTCACGACCGTGCCGGAGGAGCGGCTGCTCGACGCGCTCGCGCGGCTCCACGCCGCCGGTGAGTCCTCGCTCGGCGAGGGCACCCGGCTCGTCGGCTCCTTCCGCGCGCACGGGCTGACCGTGCCCGTGTGGGACCTGCCCAGCACGATGAGCGCGGCGGACACCGAGAAGCCCGCGGCCTCCTTCGCCGAGCGTCTCGACGCGGCACTCGCCGCCACGACGCCGCTCACCGCCGAGGAGCGCCGCGCCCGTGCCGGTCTCACCAACCGCCAGGTCACGCTCAACTGAGGCACGACGCCGGTCCGCTCGGCGCATGCCCGCGTGAGTCCGGTCACACCCGAAGGCAAAGTCCGCTTAAGACCGGGCCCGAACGGATGAGACCGAATTTGCGAACCGGCGATCTCTTGTTACCGTTCAATTAGCCCGGTTGCTGGTGCATCCCCCGTCGCCAGCAACCGGGTCCTTCCATGTCCGGACGCAGGTCACGCCGCATGGCGCAGGGCGCGCGGCGCAAGCCGCGGAGCGCGCCACCGCGTCCCCCGGACGCCCCCTCCGCGCTCAGAATTCCGGCGCGTTGACCCCCGGCCGCGTGAGCGTCTCCACGACCGGCCCGAGCACCGTCCCCACCTCCGGCAGCCACGGACGCGCCCACTCGCCCCGTAGGCCCTGCCGCGTCCCCGCCGCCCCGTCCCGTACGCCCTGCCGCGCTCCCGACGTCGCCCCCGCCCCGTCACCCGGCTCCGGCAGCGGGCCCCGGGCCCAGCCCGCCGTGCCCGACCCCGTGCGGGAGGGCGGCAGGACGAGGTAGCCGCCGCTGCCGTGGAAGCGCAGCGCGCCGGGGACCCGGTCC
>NZ_JAAGLR010000118.1 GCF_010548245.1 Streptomyces sp. SID11385 | reverse complement strand
ACCGCAGGCGCAGCGCGAGCGCGCCCCCGGTGCCGAGCGAGGTGGCGAGCCGGGGCCCCGCGAGCCGCCGGGCCCGCGCGACCCGCCGCTCGCTGAACGAGCCGAGGCAGATGCGGTCCCAGGCGTCCCGCCGCCGGACCAGTTCGATGAGCGGCCCGAGCGCGGACTCGGCCTTTACGTCGACGTTCCAGCGCGCCCGGGGGAAGGCGTCCAGCAGGTCCGCGAAGCGCGGCACCCGCTCCGTCCCGCCCACGCGCGCCTCGCGCACCGCCGCCCACGGCAGTTCCGCGAGCGCGCCGCCGCTGTCCGTCACGCGGTCGAGCGTCGCGTCGTGGAAGGCGAGCAGTTCCCCGTCGGCCGTCGTGTGGACGTCCGTCTCCAGGTACGTGTACCCGAGGCGGACCGCCCGCCGGAACGCCGTCTCCGTGTTCTCCAGCCCGTCCGCCGCGCCGCCGCGATGGGCGAAGGCGAGGGGGAGGGGGTGGTCGAGGAAGGGGTGCGGGGGAGGGACCGGCGTGTTCACGCGCGCAGTATGGCACCGCGCGTGATCATGCCCGCGCGGGGTCCGGGGGCGGGGGAGCGGGGAGCGCGAAGACGCGGAGGAAGAACTGCGCGAGAGGGCCGATGGCCAGCGCGTACAGGACCGTGCCGATGCCCAGCGTCCCGCCGAGCACGATTCCGACGACGCCGACGGCGACCTCCACACCCGTGCGGCACAGCCGCAGCGAGCGGCCCGTACGCCGGTGCAGTCCGGTCATCAGCCCGTCGCGCGGGCCGGGCCCGAAGCGCGCCGAGATGTAGAGCCCGGTCGCGACGCCGTTGAGCAGGACCCCGGCGAGCAGCACCGAGAGGCGTGCGGGCCAGGAGTGGGCCGAGGGCAGCAGGGCGAGCGTCCAGTCCATCGAAAGGCCGACGAGGAAGACGTTCGAGACCGTGCCGAGCCCCGGACGCTGACGCAACGGCCACCACAGGAGCAGGACGAGCGCGCCCACGATGATCGCGACCGTGCCGATGCTCAGGCCCGTGTGGCGCGCGATGCCCTGGTGGAAGAGATTCCACGGCTCGACGCCGAGACCGGAGAGCACGAGGAGACCGTCGCTGAAGCCGAAGAGGAGGAGCCCTCCGTAGAGATGGACGAGCCGACGGGGCAGCGAGCCGGCGGTCCGGGACGGGACAGTCGTGGCCATGGGAATCCCGGGTGTGCGGAAGTGGACTGACATATGCCACCCTGGAAGCCCCAACGGGGTCCTCGACAGGGCCAATCGAAGAGAAGTGGACTGATTTCGATGGCGGAACGGGGAATCGCGGTCGTCCGCCCGGCGCAATTGGCCCGGCTGCTCGCCTCCCAGCGGAGCGCCGGAGCGGAAGGGGCCCAGGCGCCGGATGCCGGGCCCGGGCGGGCGGAGCGCCCCCGGCACACCCCCGCCTACCAGGCGCTCGCCGACGGCATCAGGGTCCTCGTCCTGGAGGGCAGGGTCCCGGTCGGCGCCCGGCTGCCCGCCGAGCGGGAACTCGCGACGGCACTCGCCGTCAGCCGCACCACCGTCGCCACCGCCTTCGAGACGCTGCGCGAGGCCGGTTTCCTGGAGTCCCGCCGCGGCGCCGGCAGCTGGATCTCCTTCCCCGCCGGGGCCCCGCTCCCCGCCCGCGGCCTCGGCCCGCTGCCGCCCGAGCGCGCCGGGCAGCTCATCGATCTCGGCTACGCGTCCCTGCCCGCGCCCGAACCCTGGCTGACCCGTGCCGTGCGCGGCGCGACGGAGGCCCTGCCGCCGTACGCCCTGACCCACGGCGACTACCCGGCGGGGCTGCCCGCGCTGCGCCAGACGCTCGCCGAGCGCTACACGGCGCGCGGCGTCCCGACGATGCCCGAGCAGATCATGGTCACGACCGGGGCGATGGGCGCGACCGACGCGATCATCAGCCTCTTCGCGCCGCGCGGCGAACGCGTCGCCGTCGAGTCCCCGAGCTACGCCAACATCCTCCAGCTCCTGCGCGACGCGGGCGCCCGCCTCGTCCCCGTCGCGATGGCCGAGGGGATCGGCGGCTGGGACGTGGCGCGCTGGCGGCAGGTGCTGCGCGAGTCGGTGCCCCGGCTCGCGTACCTCGTCGCCGACTTCCACAACCCGACCGGCGCGCTCGCCGACGAGGAGAGCCGCCGCGCGCTCACCACGGCGGCCCGCGCGGCGGGCACGGTGCTGCTCGTCGACGAGACGATGGCCGAACTGCGGCTCGACGCCGACCTCGACGCGCCGGGCGCGATGCCCCGGCCCGTGTGCGCCTTCGACCCGGCGGGCTCGACGGTCATCACGGTGGGCTCGGCGAGCAAGGCGTTCTGGGCCGGGCTGCGGGTCGGCTGGGTGCGCGCCGCTCCCGAGACGATCCGCCGGCTCGTCGCGGCGCGCGCGTACGCCGACCTCGGCACCCCCGTACTCGAACAGCTCGCCCTCCACTGGCTCCTCACGACGGGCGGCTGGGAGGAGGCGGTCGCGCTGCGCCGCGCCCAGGCGAGAGCGAACCGCGCCGCGCTCGTCACGGCGATCCGCGACCGGCTCCCGGACTGGGAGTTCACGGTCCCGCGCGGCGGCCTCACCCTGTGGGTGCGCGCGGGCGGCCTCTCCGGCTCGCGCATCGCCGCGGCGGGCGAGGAGGCGGGCGTACGGGTCCCCTCGGGCCCCCGTTTCGGCGTCGACGGCGCCTTCGAGGGCTACCTCCGCCTCCCCTTCACGGTCGGCGGTTCCCTGGCCGAGGAGGCCGCCGACCGCCTGGCCCACGCGACGGCCCTGGTCCGCGCGGGGGCGGGGGCGCACACTTCGGCGCAGCGGGGGCTGATCGCCTGACGGGAGCGGCCGGTCGCCTGACGGGGGCGGCCGGTCG
>NZ_JAAGLR010000082.1 GCF_010548245.1 Streptomyces sp. SID11385 | reverse complement strand
AGGCCGGGCGGCCGAGTGGTCCGGGGCGGGCGCTCAGGTACCGGCCAGCGGCATCGCGGCGGCGACGAGCAGGCCCCGCGCCGCCGCCTTGTCGAGCGCCTCGCGGAGCAGGTCCTCGCGGGGCTGGCGGCCGATGCCGCCGGCCGGGGCCGCGTACACGAGGACGCTCTGCCGCTTGTTCGCCGCGGTGCGCCAGCCCTCGGTGACCTGGAGCGGCTGGTGGGCCTGCCACCAGGCGACGGGGGCGCCGCCGTCCGGGCCGGGCTGGAGCACGGCGTGCAACTGTCCCACCGCGAGCAGCACCGACCAGCCGTGCAGGACCTGCGGCACCGCGCTCACCTCGTGGACCGGGGCGAAGCCCTGCTCCTGGAGCAGCGGCAGGAAGGCGTCGTCCGGGCCCGTGGTGCCGGGGCGGGCGATCGGCCCCGTCGGTTCCACGACGAGCGCGGGGTGGAGTTCGCCGTCGAGCAGCACGAGGCCGCTCGTGACGCCGAGCACCGCCTGCTGCGGCAGCTCGCCCTCGCTCGCCTCGCTCGCGGTGATCGAGGCGACGGCGCCCTGCAACTGCTCCTCGGTGACCCGGACGACCTGCGAGGGCAGGCAGCCGGCGTGCGCGAAGGCGAGCACGGCGGTCTCCTCGCCGACGAAGAGCACGGTGCTCGTGTGCTCGTGCTCCGAGTCCCCCGGAGTGCGGCAGGAGGTGCAGTCGTAGGCGCCGGGAGCACTTTCCCCGGCGAGCAACCGATCGGCTTCTTCGTCACCGATCTCGGCGCGTACGTCGTCGGCGACGTCGAGAATGCGCGGCACGGGGGCTCCTCGGTCTCGTATACCCGCGTGCCCGGGACGTCCGGCGCACGCACGTACCGGGCGGGTCCCGGCACACGCCCGGTCAACGGGCGACCGCAGCCCGGGTCACGCCGCACCCGGCGCGGAATGGCCGCCTCCGCTCCTCGCCCGCCTCTCGGGCCCGCGTTCCCGCCGCGCCCCGCGCGAACTGGGCTTCGTACGAGTACGCGCCGCACCGGCCGCGCGCGAGCCCCCGGACCCCGATAGGGCAAAAGGGGTAAAAGGGGAGCAAATGACTCTTCAGGTGTGGCTGAAAACAGTCGAACGAGCCTCGGAAACGCAGCCATCCGGCTGGACTTCTCCCCCGCCTGGCCCAGCGCCCGCGACCACCCCGTGACCTGCGCGGGAACCGCCTGGTTGCCGACTGCGGCAGGGTTGCCCTGCCACGGACCGGCAACAAGGACGTGAAGACGACCCAACCACCGGGCCCTCTCGGGGGTCTCAGGTGGTGACAGGCGGCCCCGGAGGGGCCGTGCCCAACGGCGGGACACACACGTATGCAGATCTCCTTCCTCATCCACAACGGGTACGCCATCGGCGGCACCGTCCGCACGACGTACAACCTGGCGGCCCAGCTCGCCGAGCACCACGACGTGGAGGTCGTCTCGGTCTTCCGCCACCGCGACACCCCCTCCCTCGCCCCCGACCCGCGCATCCGCGTCCGGCACCTCGTCGACCTGCGCGCCGACAGCCGCGGCTCCGACCGCGCCCACCCCCTGCTCAAGCGCCCCGCCGCGGACTTCCCGCGCGCGGAGGTCCGCTACGCCAGGTACAGCGCCCTCACCGACGAGCGGATCAACGCCTACCTCGCCGGCCTCACCTCCGACGTCGTCATCGGCACCCGCCCCGGACTCAACGTCCACCTCGCCCGCCGCACCCGCCCAGGCCCGGTCCGCATCGGGCAGGAGCACCTCACCCTCGGCGCGCACGGCCCCGAACTGCGCGAGGAACTGGAGGCCGCCTACCCGCTGCTCGACGGCTTCACGACGACGACCGAGGCCGACGCCCGCGCCTACCGCGCCGGGATGAACCTGCCGGGCGTGCCCGTGTGGAGCATGGCCAACCCGGTGCCCGCGCCCTCCCTGCCCCCCGTCGCGGGCGACAGCAAATGGGTCATCGCGGCGGGCCGGCTCACCGGCGTCAAGCGCTACGACCTCCTCATCCGCGCCTTCGCCCGCGTCCGCGCCGAACGCCCCGACTGGCGACTGCGCATCTACGGCACCGGCAAGCAGGAGACCAAGCTGCGCCGGCTCGTCCACGAGCTGGGCCTCTACAACCACGTCTTCCTCATGGGCCCCGCGCACCCCATCGAGGCCGAGTGGGTCAAGGGCTCCGTCGCCGCCGTCACCTCCTCGCTCGAATCCTTCGGCATGACGATCGTCGAGGCGATGCGCTGCGGACTGCCCGTCGTCTCCAGCGACGCCCCGCACGGTCCCGGCGAGATCATCGACGACGGCGTCAACGGCCGCCTCGTCCCGGTCGACGCCGGACCCGAGACCTTCGCGGCCGGTCTGCTCCAGCTCATCAACGACGACGAGCTGCGGGCCAGGATGTCCGCCGCCGCGCTGCGCTCCTCGGCCCGCTACGACCCGGCGGCGATCGCCGAACGCTACGAGTCCCTGTTCACCTCGCTCCGCGCCGCCCGGGGCCCGCGCCCGGCCGGACTGCTGCGCGGAGCCGTCCACCGCGGGCGCGCCAGACTCCTCGGTACGGTCCTGGCCCCCCGCTCCGCCGCGAAGAAGGACCGCTCCGTATGAGGACCACGGCAACCACCCCGCCCGCACAGCGCCGCCCCGCCGACACCGCGCCCGCCCCCAGCGGGCGCACCCGGGTGCCGTGGAGCGTCGGCTGCGTCGCCGACGCCACGGGTGCCCTCGCCTTCGTCGTCACCGAGCCCGAGGGGCTCACGGGCGGGCGGCTGCTGCTGCGGCAGCGCGGCACGGGCGAGGAGGTCCGCCTGCCGTTCACGGCCACGGGCCCCGGCCCGCTGCGCGCCGTCCTGCCGGGCGACACCCCCCTCGCCGAGGGCTACTGGGAGGTGCACGCGGAGCCCCCGGGCGGCGAGCCCGTACGCCTGCGCCCCGGGCTCGACGACCTGCGCGCGCTCGTCGACCGCGACCCGGAGGGCGCCGGCACGATCGCCGTCCACCTCCCGTACGCCAGCAAGTACGGCAACCTCGCGCTCCGCGCCTGGCTGCGCGCCCCGCACGCCGAGGCGGGCGCCGTCCACGTCGCGCCCGGCGAGACGACGGTGCGCGGGCGCTGCTACGGGACCGTGCCCACGCCCGCCGCGTACGCCGAACTGCGGCCCGCGGAGGGCGAGGGCGAGCCGGTGCGCGCGGAGGTGACGGGGGAGGGCCGCGAGGTGAGGCTGCGCATCGCGCACGCGCCGCTCCTCGCGCACGGACCGCGCCACTGGCAGGTGTGGCTCCGCCCCGACGGCGCCCGGGGGCCCGAGGTCCGGCTCGCCAGGCTGCTCGACGACCTCGTCGACAGGCACACCGTCTTCACCTATCCCGCGACGGTCCACGAGGGCCTGCGCGCCCGCCCGTACTACTCCGGCGCCAACAACCTCGCCTTCCGCGTCACCGCCGTCGCTCCCGCCGCCGACCCGGCCGCCTGAGGGCGGCGACCGGTCCCGCATTCGCCGGGACCCGCGCGGGTGGCGCATTACGTGAGGATTTCGCGGAGGCCCGCCCGCGCGCTCCGGGCAGGGGGCGCTTTCCCGCCCGGGCCGTTTATCGGGAGCGCCGGGAAGAGCCGGGAAGCGGGATTAGGTGCGGAGGGAAAAGAACGGGAAGAGTGCCCGGGCATTCAGTCCGATATAACGGCGGTATAAGAAAAGAGCGGCCGAACGTGTGACGAACCCCGCGCGAAACACCCCCCGGCGTGCCGTGACCGAAGCGTGACCCCTCGCACCCGGCCGCGCCTCCGCGTCCGGCCGCTTCCCCCGCACGCCGCGAGCCCCTAGCGTGGGTTCCATGGCAGCCTTCCCCCCGCCCCAGGAGCCCCGCGACGAGCCCGCCGCGTACGTCGGCGTCGAGGCCGAGGAGGCCGAGCGACGCGCGCGTGCCCGGGGCTGGCGCACGGTGCGCGCGCTCGCCCCGGGCACGGTGATCACGATGGAGTACCAGGCCGGCAGGCTCAACTTCGAGGTCGACGAGGGCCGGGTCCGCCGCTGCTGGAAGGGCTGAGCCCGCCGCGGCCCACGCGCCCCCACCGGCCCCGGACGGCCGGAGCCCGCCCCGTGCGACGACGGGGCGGGCTCCGTTCGCTCCGGTCCCTCAGCCGCCCGCCAGCGGGCGGGCCGACTCACCGCGCGGCGGAG
>NZ_JAAGLR010000051.1 GCF_010548245.1 Streptomyces sp. SID11385 | reverse complement strand
GCCGCGCCGCTCACGATCGACGCCGCGCGCTGGCCCGACATCGCCCGCGTGCCCGCGAGTTCGGCGGCCCGCACCGCGCTCACGCGCCGCATCGTGCGCCACGCGCTCGACCGGCTGCCGCTCCTCGTCCGTCTCCCCGACGGCGGCAGGCTCGGCCTCGGCGGGCCGCTCATCGACATCCGCGACGCCGACGCCTTCCACGCGCGGATCGGCCGCTTCGGCCTCATCGGCTTCGGCGAGTCGTACATGGCGGGCGAGTGGGACGCCCCCGACCCGGTCGCCGCGCTGACCGTACTCGCCGCGCACGCCGCCGAGTTGATCCCCCAGCCGCTCCAGCGCCTGCGCGGCCTGTGGGCCCCGCGCCGCCCCGATGCCCACCGGGGCACGCCGAAGAACGCGCGGGACAACATCGGCGCGCACTACGACCTGTCCAACGACCTCTTCGGCGTCTTCCTCGACGACACCCTCACCTACTCCTCCGCCGTCTTCCGCGCCCTCCCGGCCCGCTGGGAGAACCTCGCCGGAGCCCAGCGCCACAAGATCGACCGGCTCCTCGATCTCGCCGAAGTGCGGGCGGGCACCAGGCTGCTGGAGATCGGTACGGGGTGGGGCGAGCTGGCCCTGCGGGCCGCCGCGCGCGGCGCGCACGTCACCTCGCTCACCCTCTCCGCCGAACAGCGGGCCCTCGCCCTGGAGCGCGTCGCGGCGGCCGGGCTCGGCGACCGCGTGCGCGTCGAACTGTGCGACTACCGGGAGGCGGAGGGGAGTTACGACGCCGTCGTCAGCGTCGAGATGATCGAGGCGGTCGGGCACGAGTTCCTGCCCGTCTACTTCGAGACGATCGACGCGCGGCTGCGCCCCGGCGGCCGGGCCGCGCTCCAGGCGATCACGATGCCCGACGACCGGATGCGCGCGAGCCGCGACACCCACACCTGGATAGGCAAGTACGTCTTCCCCGGCGGCCTCATCCCCTCCGCCGAGTCGATCGAGGCCGTCACCGCGGGCCGCACCGCGCTCCGCACGACCCGCGCCGACTCCTTCGGCGCGCACTACGCGGAAACGTTGCGCCTGTGGCGCGAGCGCTTCACCGCGCGCGCCGACGAGGTCGACGCGCTCGGCTTCGACGCGGTCTTCCGCCGCCTGTGGACCTTCTACCTCGCGTACTCGGAGGCGGGGTTCAGGTCGGGCTACCTGGATGTGCGGCAGTACCAGTTCACGAAGGACGCGGCACAGGGCCGGGGCGCGTCGTGAGCTTCCCGTGGGGTGCCTTCGCGCTCGGTCTCGCGCCCGCCGCCGGGGCCTGCGCGCTCGTCCTCGGCGGCACGTGGCTGCTCTCGCGGCGGCGCGGGATCTACCGGTACGTGGACAGCGCCTGGGGCTTCGCCTTCGCCGTGCTCGCGGTCGCGGCGTGGCTCTTCGCGTACGGGACGGAGGGCACGTACGGCTCGCGGGGGCTCGGCGATCCCGTACGGGCGACGCTCGCCGCCGCGCTCACCGTGGTGTGGGGCCTGCGCCTGGGTGTCCACATCGCCCGCCGGGGCCGGGGCAGGGGCGAGGACCCGCGCTACGACCGGATGCTCTCCAAGGCCCCGGAGGGCACCCCGCGCCCGCGCTACGCGCTGCGCGTCGTCACGCTCCCGCAGGCCGCCCTGGTGTGGCTCGTCTCCGTCCCCGTGCAGGCCGCGGTGCTCCTGCCGTACGGGACGTGGTGGGTGACGTGGCTCGGCGTGGGCCTGTGGGCGCTCGGCCTCTTCTTCGAGGCGGTCGGCGACGCGCAGATGGCCCGCTTCAAGGCCGACCCCGCGCACAAGGGGAAGCTCATCGACACGGGGTTGTGGCGCTGGACCCGGCACCCCAACTACTTCGGCGACTTCGCGGTGTGGTGGGGCCTGTGGCTCCTCACCCTCCCCTCCCCCGGCGCCCCTGCCGCCGCCTGGGGCCCCGCGGCGGCGACCCTCGTCTCGCCGCTGCTCATGACGTACCTGCTCGTCTTCGGCAGCGGGAAGCGGCTCACGGAACGGGGCATGGCGAAGCGCGAGGGCTGGGAGCGGTACGCGGCCCGGACGAGCGGCTTCCTGCCGTGGCCGCCGGGGGTCTGGCCGAAGGGGCGCCAGGGCTGAGCCGGACGCTCAGCCCTCCGCCCCCGTCCCCGGCAGCACCCCGCCCAGGACCGCCAACTCCGTCCGCTCCGGTGGCCCCGCCACGAGTGCCAGCACCTCGGACGGCGACGGCGTCCCCGTCGCCTCGGCGGAAGAGGCGAGCGCGGCGTCGGCGTCGGCCGCGCTGCGCCACACCTCCGTCACGTGCACCTCGTCCGGGCGCCGCTCGTCCCGGCCGATCGTGTACAGCAGGCAGCCCGGGAAGCCGTCGAGCGCCTCCGCGACACGGAGCAGCAGCTCCGCGAGGTCCGCTCCCCGCCCGGGCAGCGCGGTGAACTTCATGAGCCGTCCGACGGGTCCTGTGGGTGTCGTCATGACGACGACCGTAGTGGCCCCCACCGACAGCGCCCGCACCCCGGCTTCACGCCGCCTCGTCGACCAGGTCCCTGAGCTGGTTGCGTGCCGTGATCCCCAGCTTGGGGAAGGTCCGGTACAGGTGCGAGCCGATCGTGCGCGGCGAGAGGAACAGCTTCTCGCCGATCTCGCGGTTGGTCAGCCCGCGCGCCGCGAGCACGACGATCTCCCGCTGCTGCGGCGAGAGTGCGGCGAGCGCGTCGGGCGCGGTACGGGTCACGGCGACGCCCGCCGCGCGCGACTCGGCCCGCGCCCGTTTTGCCCAGGGCCCCGCGCCGAGCCGCCGGAAGGTCTCCAGCGCCTCGGCG
>NZ_JAAGLR010000014.1 GCF_010548245.1 Streptomyces sp. SID11385 | reverse complement strand
GGCCCGCGCGGGCCCTCGCGGTCTCGGCGGCGAGCAGGGCGAGCGCCTCGGCGCGCTCGACGAGAGGGGCGGTGGGCTCGGGCCCCGCGAAGCCGGAGGCGGGGGCGCCGGGTGTCGGGGAGGCGTCGGGGTCCGGCGGGGTCATGGCTGCCTCCTGGGGGGTGCCCGGTGGGGGACCGCTCGGGGGAGCGGTGGCGCGGGGGCGGCGGGGGGTCGGGTGGCTACGAGGGGTGCGGGGACGCGTGCGGTGGGCGAGTTGATGAAAGGGGGTGTGGTGACGGTGGGTGGTGTCGTAGTGTCGGGCTGAGTGGTGAAGACGGGGTGAACGCGCGCGTGGTTCCCGTGCCCACCGGGCCCGAAGGGGCGGGCGCGGCGGGGGAGATCCCGGGGTGCGGGCGGTGTTCTCGTGGTACGGATCGTGGTTGACCACGATTGCGCGGGGCGGGTGCGGCTCGTGAGGATGGTGGTGACCGCGACGTCCTCCGGCTGCCGCCGGGGGCTGCACCACCGATACGGGGAAACCTGTTGATACAGAGATCCGGTACGCCGGCGCACGACGTACGGGAGCGGATCGCCGTGACCGTGACGGCGTCCGACCCGCTCACCCGAGAAGGCGCCGTCAGCCAGCTGCGGCGTGAACCCGAGATAGAACTGCGCGAGGAACCGGGCCCCGGGTCCGTGGCACTGCTCATCGAGGAGGGACTCGACGAGGACGCGTTCGCGCGCCTGCGCCGCGCCGTGCGCAGCGAGGGCTCGCGCGCGGTGCTCGTCGTGGGGGCCGTGCGTGAGAGCGAACTCCTCGACCTCATCGAGTGCGGCGTGCGCGCCGTCGTCTGGCGCCGCGAGGCGACCGGCCCGCGCCTCGTCCAGGCGGTACGGGTCGCGGCGCGCGGCGAGGGGGAACTCCCCGCCGACCTGCTCGGACGCCTCATCAGCCAGGTCGGGACGCTGCACCGGGGGAACGGTGTGGCGGGCGGTACGACTCTGGGGCTCGCGCCGCGCGAGGCGGATGTGCTGCGTCTGGTCGCCGAGGGGCTGGACACCGGCGAGATCGCCGGGAAGCTCTCCTACTCCGAGCGCACCGTGAAGAACGTGATGCACGGTCTCACCACTCGGCTCCACCTGCGCAACCGCGCACATGCCGTGGCTTATGCCTTACGGCAGGGTTATATCTGACCGAAAAGACGGCAATGCCTTTCGCGAGAGTGAAAATGTGACCGAACCGGTAACTTATCAGGCGGCTCAGGCCGACTGACGGTCGCCGGTGCGCGGCACCGCGTGCTCCGCCCACGGAGAGCCCGCGCGAGCCGCCCACGCACAAGGGCACGCGAGACGCGTGCCACGACGAGGAGAACACCGCGGTGATCCACGAGGTCGACGAGGTCGTCAAAAGCCTCCTGGGCGGGGGAGGACTGGCCGGCACGGGGATCGACATCTCCTTCGAGGCCCCCAGCCGGGACTGGGCGGCACGGCGTACGGGGCCCTCGGTCAATGTGTACCTGTACGACATTCGCGAGGACGTGAACCGGCGTCAGCGGGGGCAGGTGCCCGTGCGGGACGCCCGTGACATCGTCGTACGACGCAAGCAGCCACCGCGCTGGTTCCGCCTCTCGTACCTCGTGACCGCCTGGACCCGCACGCCGCAGGACGAGCACCGCCTGCTCTCGGCCGTGCTCGCGACCCTCCTGCCGCACGAACTCCTGCCCGCCGAGACGCTGCCGCCCGCGCTCGCCGCGCTGGGCCTCTCGGTGCCGCTCAGCGTCGCGAGCGCGCAGACCGAGGCGCGCTCCTTCGCCGAGATCTGGTCCGCGCTCGACGGCGAGCTGAAGCCCTCGCTCGACCTCGCCCTCACGGTTCCCTTCCCGGCCTACCCCGAGTACGACGCCGGGCCGCCCGTCACCGAGGGTGCCGCGGTCCGCGTGCGGGCGGTCGGGGAGCCGTCCCTCACGAGCGAGCGCGCGCACACGCCCCGGCAGATCGAGGCCGCGCGCGAGGCACGGCGCGGACACGTGGAGGAGGGACAGTGAGCGCTCCCACCGTGACCGCGACGGCGGGGACCGACGAGGCCGCGGGGAGCGCCGGGACGAGCCTTCCCGCCCGCCTCGAAGCCCTCCGGCAGCGCGTGGCCGACCTCGTCGCAGACCGGGCGGCCGGTGACCCCACGGCGGACGACCCGCTGCGCGGCCTCTACATCTCCCCCGACACCGTCCGCAGGCTCCTCGACGCGGCACCGCCCGAGGACGGCGGACCGCTGTCACCGGGCGAGGTCGACGGACCGCTGCCACCGGGCGAGGACGGCGGCCAGCCGGACGGCGCCGGGGCCGCCTCCCGGCCCGTACCGCCGGAACCCGCCCCCG
>NZ_JAAGLR010000428.1 GCF_010548245.1 Streptomyces sp. SID11385 | reverse complement strand
GGGCCGCCCTGGGGCGGCACGGGGGCGTACCCCTCCGCCTCGACGGCGCTCACCGCGCCCGCGCGCCCCGGCGGTGCCGCGCCGCTCTTCCCGCGCTCTGTCACGTCGACCTCCCCCGTCGGTCCTGTCGGTTGCCGGGCGCCAGTATGTCCCCCGGTGGCCCCGGGGGACACGGCCTTCCGCCGGATCGCGTGGCGATCGCCCGGCGTTCACGGGCGAACCCGTGGAAAACGACCGGCGTACGCGCCCCCGCGCTCCGGGGTCGCCGCGACCCCGTGCCGTGGCGTCACCCCGTACAGGCGTGCGCGCCACTCGCTCTCACATACGAACGGAGCGGCGTGCCCGGTTCCCCTCCGTTCCCGGTTCACCCGAACAAGTGAACGGCCGCCCCGCGTGTGCGGGACGGCCGTGTCAGGAGGGGGAGTTGGGGAGTGCTCAGGTCCCGGCGGCGGTCGGCGAGGCCAGCGGCGTTGACGCCGCTCCCGGCCCCTGCGCGTAGTGCGCGCGCACCGTGCGGTGCGCGTCGACCGGCGCGGCGAGGTGGTCGAGACCGAGGAGAGCGGCACCGAGCACGGGACGCTCCTTGACCACCCGCGCCACCGCGCGCGGCGCCCGCGCGGCGAGCAACTCCTCGATGCGCCCGTTGAGCTGCGGGTGGCGCGCGGCGAGTATGCCGCCGCCGAGCAGGACGGGGACCTCCTCGTCGAGCAGCCCGAGCTTGCCGAGCGAGACGGTCGCCATGACGACGACCTCCTCCGCCATGCGTTCCACGATCGCCGAGGCGACCGCGTCACCCGCCGCGGCCGTCGAGAAGAGCACCGGGTTCAGCTCGTGGCGCCGCCCGTAGGCGAGCCGTCCGCGGTGGAACGCCTCGATGAGCGCGTACATCGAGTCGAGCCCGAAGTGCGCGGGCAGCTCCCGCGCGAGCGCGGTCGGCTCGCCCCGCCCGTCCTCGGCGCGCGCGGCGAACCACAGCGCCTCCTCGGCCAGGCCCCCGCCGCCGCCCCAGTCCCCGGAGATCTTGCCGATCGCGGGGAACCGGGCGGTGCGCCCGTCGGGGTGCATCCCGGCGCAGTTGACGCCCGCGCCGCACACCACGGCGACCCCGCGCGGGTCGGCGTCCTCCAGGAGCCCGGCCCGCAGCACCGCGAAGGTGTCGTTGTACACGCTCGTGCTCGCGCTCCAGCCGCGCGCCTCGATCGCGGCGGCCAACTCGGCCTCCTCGACCGGGAGGTCCGCGTTGGCCAGGCACGCCGAGGTGTGCCGCGCCCCGCCGACGAGGGGCAGCCCGGCGTCGGCGAGGGCACGCTCCACGATCTCGTGGAGGATGTCGATCGCCGGCTCCACGCCGATCACGGGTGGCTGGAACCCGCCGCCGCGCGCGGCCCCGAGGACGGTCCCGTCCTCTGCGACCACGGCGACGTCGGTCTTGCTGTTGCCCGCGTCGATCGCCAGGACGGCGGCCTGACCCGCGCCGGTCGTGCTCAGGCCCACGCCAGGTGCTCCCTGTTGTGCGCGATCAGCTCGTCCGTGAGCTTCTCCGCGTACTCGATCTGGCCGACCAGCGGGTGTGCCAGGAGGGCCTTGAAGACGGCGTCGCGGCTGCCGTGCAGCGCCGCTTCGAGCGCCAGGTTCTCGTACGCGGTGGTGTGCGCGATGAGCCCGGTGTACTGCGGGTCGAGCGAGGGCACGGGCAGCGGGGTCGCCCCGGTCGCGTCGATGCTCGCCTGCACCTCGATGACGGCGTCGTCGGGGAGGAAGGGGAGCGTGCCCTTGTTGAAGGTGTTGACGACCTGGTACGGCGAACCGCCCGTCGTGGTGCCGTCCGCCGAGCGGCCGAGCAGGCCCGCGGCGAGGTCGACGGCGGCCTCGGAGTAGAAGGCCCCGCCGCGCTTGGCGAGCAGCTCCGGCTTCACGTCGAGCTTCGGGTCCCCGTACATCTCCAGGAGCTGCTTCTCCATCGCGGCGACCTCGGAGGCGCGCGTGGGCTTGGTGCGCTGCTCCCGCACGACGGCGTCGTGCTGGTAGTAGTACCGCAGGTAGTACGAGGGGACGACGCCGAGTCGCGTGACGACCTCGCGCGGCATGTGCAGGTTCTCGGCGATCGCGTCGAGGTGCTCGGTGAGCAGCTTCGGGAGGACGTTCTCGCCCTCGGGACCGCCGAGGCGGGCACCCAGCTCCCACGTGAGGTGGTTGAGGCCGACGTGTTCGAGGTGGATCTCGGAGGGCGCCACGTCGAGGAACGCGGCGAACCTGCGCTGGAAACCGATCGCCACGTTGCACAGGCCGACCGCTTTGTGCCCGGCGGTGAGCAGAGCACGCGTGACGATGCCGACCGGGTTGGTGAAGTCGATGATCCACGCGTTCGGGTTGGTACGGCGCACGCGCTCGGCGATGTCGAGCACGATCGGCACCGTGCGCAGCGCCTTGGCGAGACCACCGGCCCCGGTGGTCTCCTGGCCGACGCAGCCGCACTCCAGGGGCCACGTCTCGTCCTGGTTGCGGGCCGCCTGGCCGCCGACGCGGAGCTGGAGGAGCACCGCGTCCGCGCCCTCGACACCCGCGTCGAGGTCCGAGGTGGTGACGATCCTGCCGGGGTGGCCCTGCTTGGCGAAGATGCGCCGGGCGAGACCGCCGACGAGTTCGAGCCGGTCGGCCGCGGGGTCGACCAGCACCAGTTCCTCGATGGGCAGGGTGTCGCGCAGGCGGGCGAAGCCGTCGATGAGTTCGGGGGTATAGGTCGATCCGCCGCCGACCACGGTGAGCTTCATTGGATCTCAGCCCTTTGCTCGGGGTGGGCCTCAGCCCTTGACCCCGGTGAGAGTGACGCCTTCGACGAAGGCTTTCTGTGCGAAGAAGAAGACGATGACGACCGGCGCCATGACCAGCAGCGTGGCCGCCATCGTCATGTTCCAGTTCACGGAGTGAGCGCTCTTGAACGATTCGAGCCCGTAGCTGAGCGTCCAGGCGCCGGGGTTCTGTGCCGCGTAGATCTGCGGGCCGAAGTAGTCGTTCCAGCAGTAGAAGAACTGGAAGAGCGCCACGGCGGCGATCCCGGGCTTGGCCATCGGGACGATGACCTTGAGGAGGGTCCTGAACTCGCCGCAGCCGTCGACCCGCGCCGACTCGACGTACTCCTTCGGGATCGTCAGCAGGAACTGACGGAGCAGGAAGATCGAGTACGCGTCGCCGAAGGCCATCGGGATGATGAGCGGCCACAGCGAGCCGGAGAGGTGGAACTGCTGCGCCCACACGAGGTACATCGGGATCACGATGACCTGCGGGGGCAGCATCATCGTCGAGATCACCATGATCATCGCCGTCTTGCGGCCCCGGAAGCGGAACTTCGCGAGGGCGTACGCGACGGGCACGGACGAGCACACGGTGAAGAGGGTGCCGACGACCGCGTAGATAATCGAGTTCTTCCACCAGGTCAGGAAGCCGTCGGTGTGGAAGACCTTCGAGTAGTTGTCCCAGTGCCAGGAGCTGGGCCACAGGTCGCCGCTCATCGCCTGGCCGTCGCTCATCACCGAGGTCAGGAAGACGAAGACGAACGGCAGGATGAACAGGAGCGCCACGGCGATCGCGACCGTGTGCACGGCGATGAAGTGGAGCACCTTCTTGCGCTTGTCGGCACGCGGGGCGCGGGCCGTTCGCGTGTCCCCGGCGGACGCCTGGACCGGCGGGTGCAAAGTGGTCGAGGTCATGGGTCAGTCCTCCGTCAGCAGGCCGGTGCTCTTGCGCATGAGCAGCAGGGTGACGGCCATGGCGATGGCGAAGAGCACGAGCGAGAGCACGCACGCGGCGCCGGTGTTGAAGTTCTGGAAGCCCATCGAGTAGACGAGCTGGGGGACCGTGATGGTCGAGTGGTCCGGATAACCGGGCTGGATGGACGAACCGGGACCGATGTTGACGCCGGAGGCGAGCTTTCCGGCCACAAGTGCCTGGGTGTAGTACTGCATCGTCTGCACGACACCCGTGACCACGGCGAACATCACGATCGGCGTGATCGACGGCCACGTCACGTAGCGGAACTTGCCGATCGCGCCCGCTCCGTCCAGCTCGGCCGCCTCGTACTGCTCCTTCGGCACGTCGAGCAGCGCCGCCATGAAGATGACCATCAGGTCGCCGATGCCCCACAGCGAGAGCATCACGAGCGAGGGCTTCGACCAGTGCGGGTCGTTGAACCACGTCGGCGCGTCGATGCCGAGGTGGCCGAGCAGTTCGTTGACCGGGCCCGTGGACGGGTTGAGCAGGAAGACGAAGGCGACCGTGGCCGCGACGGGCGGGGCGAGGTACGGCAGGTAGAAGATCGTCCGGAAGATGCCGACCCCGGACTTGATCTTCGTGACGAGCAGCCCGATGCCGAGCCCGAAGACCACCCGCAGCGCCACCATGACCACGACGAGCCACAGCGTGTTCCACAGCGAGGGGCCGAAGAGCGGCATCTGCGTGAACACGTACTTCCAGTTCTTCAGCCCCACGAACTCCGGGGACTTGATCTGGTTGTAGTGCATGAACGAGAAATAGACGGTCGCGATCAGCGGATAAGCGAAGAAGACCGAGAATCCGATGAGCCACGGGGAGAGGAATCCGACCGTACGCAGTCGCGCGCGGTTCTTCTTGCGCCGCAGGGGCGCGCTGTCGCGCGGAGCGCCTGCCGAAGGCTTACCGTCCGTGCTGGTGCCGGCGCGTCCGGCCGGGAAGGAGAGTGCCATGGTTCGCTGCCTCAGTTCTCGGACTGGAGGTTGTCGGCGTCGATCTGGTGGTCCAGGTCCTCAAGCCCCTTCTTGAGGTCGTGGACCTTGCCCTCCTCGACCGAGTACGAGAAATCCTGGAGGGAGGTGATGTACTGCCCGCCGTTGTTGGAGGGCGGGATCGCCTGGCTGTCGGGGTTCTGGGCGATCTTGAGGAACTGCTGGAAGGCCGGGTCCGCGTCGAGCTTCGGCGACTTGAGCGCCGCGAAGGTCGAGGGCACGTTGTGGATCGCGTTGGCGAAGTCCACGACCTGCTCGGTGTCCGTGGTCAGGAACCTGACCAGCTCGAAGGCCGCGTTCTGGTGCTTGCTGCTGTGCGCCACGCCCGCGACGGTCCCGGTCAGGTAGCCGCGCCCGTAGGTCTCGGCCTGGTCGTCCGGTACGGGGAGCGGGGCGACGCCCCAGTCGAACTTCGCCTTCGCCTCGTCCAGCATGAGACCGCGCCACTCGCCGTCGAGGTGCATCGCGAGCTTCTGCGTGAGGAAACCGTTCTGCGCGGACATCTCGTCGCCGAAGGAACCCCGCAGGCGCTCCAGCTTCCCGTAACCGCCCTGCGCCTTGGAGATGTCGTCCATCGCCTTGTAGAAGGCGTACGTCTTCGGCTCCTTGGCGAGCTGGGCCTTGCCCTCCTTGTTGAAGTATTCCGGGCCCCACTGCGCGAACATCCGGTCAGGACTGTTCTGGTACAGGCGGAAGTTGGGCATGAAACCGGCACGCTTGAGCGTCCCGTTGGAGTTCTTCTCGGTGAGCTTGGCGGCGTCCGCCTTCATCTCCGAGATGGTGTGCGGGGGCCGGGAGATCCCGGCGGCCTTGAAGAGGTCCTTGTTGTAGTACATCCCGTACGCGTCGGCGAGCAGCGGCAGGGCGCACTGCGTGCCCTCGTACTGCGTGTAGTCGAGCAGCGTCTTCGGGAAGACCTTGTTTTTGTCGATGCCGTTCTTCTTCAGGAACGGATCGAGATCGGCCCACATGCCCGAGGAGCAGTACTGCCCCACGTTGTTCGTCGTGAAGGAGGTCACGACGTCGGGGGCCTTCGAACCACCGGCGCGCAGCGCCTGGTTGATCGTCGCGTCACTGACGTTGCCGGTCGCCTGCACGTGGATGTTCGGGTGCAGCTTCTCGAAGCGGGCGATCGAGTCGTTGATCGCCTTGACCTCGCCGGGCGCCGACCAGCCGTGCCAGAACTTGATCGTGACGGGCTTGGTCGGGTCGTCGTCCGCGCTGCCGGTGCTCGGGTTCGCGCAACCGGTCAGGACGAGCGCGGCGCTCGCGAGCCCGGCGAGCGGGATCACGGCACGGCGCCGGGTCCTCGCGGCGGTCGTACGGGCGAGGGGGCCTGCGGAGGCCGTCCGTGCGGCCTTCGGCCGGGGGACGGGTATGCGCCAACGCGGCATGGCTGGCTTCCTTCGTGGGACGGGGATACGGGGGAGGCGGGGGGTCGGCCGACCCGGTGGGAGTGGGGGCGGGCGGGGCCGGGGATGGTGCGGGGTCCTGCGGGGTGGTGCTGGTGGTGCCGGTCCTGCGGGTTGTGCGGTCCTGCTGGTCGTGCGGGCTGGTGGCCGGGGTCCGTCCGGGCTGGACGGGGGAGTCTCCTCGGGCGGGCCCCGGCGGTCTGTGGGTGGGCGGGCGAGGGGCGCTCGGTGAACGAATGTCCACCTTGGACGCGAGCTCTCGTCCCGCTCGGTGAACAGTTGTCAACTGGTGTCGAAGACGGCGTCGCGGGCCTGTTCGAGGGCGATGTGCAGCGCGCCCACGAGGATCGGGTCGCCTTCCAGTTCGCTGATCCGCAGGAGCGGCCTCGGCAGTGCGAGCCCGGTCAGCTCCGCCTCGACGCGGGTACGCAGCTCCTCGCCCCCGGCCTCGGCGACCTGCCCCGAGAGCACGACGAGTTCGGGATCGACGACCGCGACGACCGCCGCGATGCCGGAGGCGAGCCGCCGCGCGGTCTCGTCGAGCACGGCGGGGACGGTGAGCGCTTCGGCGAGCGGCGCGCCGCCCGCGAGGGTCCGTACCGCCGCGATGGAGACGAGGCTCTGGAGGCCGCCGCCCCCGTCGTCCCCCGCCGTCGCGTCCTCGCCGCCGCGCGCGAGCGGGGCGTGGGGCAGCGGCATGTAGCCGATCTCGCCCGCGCCGCCCGTCGCACCGCGCAGGAGCGTGCCGCCGAGCACGATCGCGGCGCCCACGCCACGGTCCACCCAGGCGAGCACGAAGTCGTCGTGGTCCTGCGCCGCGCCCTGGTACTGCTCGGCGAGCGCCGCGAGATTGACGTCGTTCTCGATCCGTACGGGCGTGCCGATCTCCTCGGCCAGCTCGGCCAGGAGCGTGCGGGAGTGCCAGCCGGGCAGGTGGGGTGCGTAGCGCAGCTCGCCCGTGGCCGGGTCGAGCGCCCCGGGCGTACCGATCACGGTGTGGTGCAGGCGGTCGGCCCCCAGCCCCGCCTCGGCGAGCGCGGCCTCGACGGCTTCGCGTACGAGCTGCGCGGTCCGGTTGCGTACGTCCTCGGCGACCGCGTCGGCCTCGACGCGCCCGCGCCCGACGACGCGGCCCCTTATGTCGGCGACGACGGCGCTGATCCCGGTGTGCCCGACGCTCAGCGCGGCGACGTGCGCGGCGCTCGGCTCGACCTCGTACAGCAGCGCCTTCGGCCCGGGCCGGCCGCTCTCGCTCCCGCTGCTGCGGACGAGCCCGGCGGTTTCGAGCCGTGCGAGGAGCTGCGAGGTCGTGGGCTTCGAGAGCCCGGTCAGCTCCCCTATCCGCGTCCGCGTGAGCGGCCCGTGCAGGACGAGCAGGTCGAGCGCGGCGCGATCGTTCATCGCGCGCAGGACGGCGGGGGTGCCGGGCGTCGCGGCCGGGATGCCGGGGGTGGTGCTGGAAGCCATCGCCTGCGACCCGCCCTTCGGGGGTTCCTGACCTTCCCAACGGCATTGTTAGGAAGGTTTCCTATCGGTGGCAGGAACTTAAAGGACGGGCGGACGGGAGTCAATAGGCGGGTTTCGTGGGAGGCGGGGGAGGGGAAGGGTGGGGCGAGGGTGGGGAATTGGCGCAATGAATCGCGAATACGGGCAAAACGCTCAAGGGGGTGCGAATGGCGCGCTGGCCGGTCTCGGTGAAGGCCGTGACGCTGGACACGCGGGACCGCGTCCTCCTCCTGCGCAACGAACGCGACGAGTGGGAGCTGCCGGGCGGACAGCTCGACCCGCAGGACGCGGACCCGGAGGCGGCGGTGATCCGCGAGCTGCGGGAGGAGACGGGCTGGGCCATCCGGCCCGCAGCCCTCCTGGACACCTGGCTCTACGAGCCACTGCCGGGCCAACGCGTCCTGATCCTGACGTACGGCTGCCACCTGCTGACGCCGGACCAGGTCCCCGTACTGAGCGACGAACACCGGGAGTTGGGGCTCTTCACGGAGGGCGAGGTGGCGGGGCTGCGGATGCCGGAGGGGTACAAGCGATCGGTGGCGGGGTGGTACCGGAAGGGGTGAGGAGACGGGGCGTCAGAAAGACACGCCCGCACGCTTGGTGAGCGCGGTGAGGCGGGGGTTGCTGCGGCGGTGGAGCGAGGTCAGGACCCGTATCAGCTCCTGACTCGTGGGGTGTACGCGCGCCATTTCCGGAGCGACGTCCCAAGCCGCCTCCAACTCGGAGAGCGCTCCGTCACGGTCGCCGAGGGCGAGGTGGGAACGGCCGAGGTTCATGTGCAGCGGACCGATGCGGGTCGGCGGGAGGGCGGTTCCGCCACGGAGCAGGTCATCGGCGGTGTCCAGGGCGCGGCGGTGCTCATCGAGGTCCGTGTACGTGGCGATGGCGTGGGTCGCGGTCTGGTCCGGGCCGAAGTGGATGCCGTGGGCGTCGCCGTCCGCGCCGTACGCCTCGGCCGCTCGCCAGGCTGCCCCGAGGTGTTCCTCCGTGGCGGCCTTGTCCCGGAGGCGTCCGGCCAGGGTGAGGCCCCGCAGGTGCAGGATGCCGAGGCCGAAAACCCGTTCGCGTCCTTGGAGCATTGACTCCGCCCGCACCACGGCGCGGTCCACTATCGCCAGGCCACCCGCGAAGTCACCCGAGTTGAGGAACGTCCCGGCTTCGTCGCGCGCGGCGACCACCGCCGCGATCGGGTGTGCGCGCTCCGCCGCCAACCGCTGCTTCAGGACGGCCAGTTCGGCGAGGTGCATCCAGCGGTGCCGGGCGGCGAGCCAGTAGACGAGGCTGTAGGTGTCGGCCACGCGCGACCACGCGTCGGGGGACCACGTCGCGTGCGCGTGGTTGGTCGCGTCGGTCAGGAGGTCCGGCAGTTTGCCGAGTACGGCGCGCAACTCGGTGCGGTAACGGTGGGCGTTCAGCTGTGCCAGGGTGAGCGGCAGGTCCTCCGGGCGGTCCGGCGGCGGGCCCGGGATGTCGAAGCGGCGCACCGCGTGGTTGAGTGCCCCGAGCCGCTGTTCGTCCGCGCCCGCGACCGGAGCGGTGCCGAGCAACTCGTCGAGCGTCAGCCCCATCGCGTACGCGAGCGCGGCGGCGATGCCCTGCGTCAGCGCCCGGTCGCCCACCTCGACCTTGCTCAGCAGGGACACGGAGATGCCGGCCCTGCGGGCCAGGGCGACCTGACTCAGCCCGCGCGCCTTGCGCCGGACGGCCACGTTGGTCCCGGGGCCGGGAACGGTGGTCGCGCTCATGGACTTCGCCTTCCCCGTACGGCAGTTGTCACGACCGTTCCATCTTCTCACTGTGGGCACTCGTACGCTCGCGCTCTGTGCAAACGCTGTGCAAGTTGCCGAGGCGCGGGAGCGGTTGTGTGAGACGCGGGGAAGAGCCGATCGATGAGGGAACGATGCCGCCCACCACCGTCAGCCACGACGACTTGCCGCCTCCGGCAGGCACCTTGATGAGGGACGCGCTCACGCAGCGCACCGGCCTCTTGAGGGCGGTCCTCGTGGAGCGCCACCAGGACTCGAACCGCGTGGTCTCCCGCCAGGCGTACTTGCGACCGGTGGGAGGTGGACTCGAATGGGACGCCTCGCTGGACCGTATCCAGCCGGTGAGGATCGCCCAGCCGGTGAGGATCGCGGAGTCCCGCTGACACGGAGAGCGGTTCTGCTGGTGCCGGGGGATGTGGTCGTTTACGCGGACGCCTGGCGCGTGGTCGCTGCCGTCCGCACGGAACACGGCCCGCTGGGCGGGTTGGCGGTGGTGGTGAGGTGGGAGGAGGGCGGCGGGGCGCGGTTTCCGGCGGGGGACGGGGTGGTGGTGCGGGGAGAGTGAGGGGTTCCGGCGGCTGCCTGCGGGGTCTACCGGGCTTGCCCGTCAAGGAGCCCCCGACGCAGGGGACCGCCCCGAACCGGCTCCCGGTCCGGGGCGTCCGCCTCCGCTCCCTCAGCTCGTCGGGAAGTTGTCCGGGGTGCTGATGCGGGCCTTCAGCAAGGCTCCCGATTCCGTCAGGGTTTCCGCGCTGGAGTAGTCCGTGCCGTCGCACGTGCCCGGGTTCAGGGCCGCGCTTGATTCGGGGGCGTCGGAGAAGGTCCAGTTCGCGTAGCTGATCTGCTGCTGGTCGAGCAGATCGAGCCAGGCCGTCGTGCTCGCCCGGTCGAGCGCGCCGCCGCCCGTCGCGCTCACCGTGCCGAACTCCGTGACGAAGAGCGGCAGCCGGGACGCCGCCCGGTTCACCGTCGTGCGGTAGTTGTCCTTGTGGCTCGCGGCGTAGAAGTGGAAGGCGTACATGATGTTGCTCGCGTTGACCGGGTTGCTGACGATCTCGTTCTCGTCCGAGCCGTCCGAGACCCCGAGCGAGGACCAGCCGCGCGTGCCCACGATGACGACCGCGTCCGGGTCGGCCGCGCGGATCACCGGGAGGACCCGCTCCGCGTAGCTCTTGATGGCCTGCCAGCTCACGCCGTTCGGCTCGTTGGCGATCTCGTAGATCACGTTCTTCTTGTTCGCGTTGCGCGCCGCCACCGAGGCGAAGAACGTCTTCGCGCGCTCCAGGTTGTAGTTGGGGTCGCCCGGCGTGAGCGTGTGGAAGTCGATCAGGGCGTACATCCCGCGCGCCTCGGCCTCGTCCACGAGCGAGTTGACGCGGGCCGTGAAGGCGGCCGGGTCGGTCTCGTAGCCGTCCTCCTGCACGTACATCGCGATGCGGAGCAGGTCGGCCTTCCAGTCGTTCGCGAGCGCGTCGAGCGAGGCGGAGTTGTAGCACTTGCTGAACCACTGGATGCCGTGCGTGCTCATCCCGCGGAGCTGGATGGGGCGGTCGTACTGGTTGCACAGGTGGGTGCCGCAGACGTGGAGCTGTCCGTTCGCGGCGACGGGCGTTCCGGTGTCGCCGCCCGGCTGTTCTCCTCCGCCGCCCGTCGAGCCGGTGCAGGCCACGCCGTTGAGGGCGAACGAGGTGGGAGCGGGGTTCGCGCCGCTGAAGGCGCCGACGTAGCCGAGGTCGGCGGAGGCGCCGGTCGCGAGCGTGCGGTTCCAGTCGACGGGTGTGACGCCGACCGTCGCGCCGGACTGCGACCACGTACCGTTCCAGCCCTGCACCACCTTCTGGCCCGTGCCCGGGAGCGAGAAGCTGAGCTTCCACCCGGTCACCGGGTCGCCGAGGTTGGTGACCTTGACCGTGGCCTGGTAGCCGTCCTGCCACTGATTGCTGACGCCGTACTCGACCTTGCAGCCGGCGGCGGCCGACGCCGGCGAGCCGGTCAGGGCGGTGAGCCCGAGTGCCATCGCACAGGCCGCGAGCACGGCCATGAGGCGTTTCACCACGTTCCTCCTGTCGTCCCAGGGGAAGGAGCGGTACTACGGGAGCGCTCCCAAAAACGCGGCGGAGCGCCGCGTCGGTCGGAGAACGTACCCCGGGGGAGGAGAGGCGTACAGGTGCATGACAAGCCAAGTGGGGTGCGGCAATTCGTGTGTGCTGCACGGGAGTTGGGGAGGTGAGGGGGCCGGGGGCGCGCGGTCTTGAGGGCCCCCGGGCCCCCTCACTTCTGCAACGGCGTCTGCGGGGGCAGCGGGCTCGCGTTCAGGGACTGCGGGGACGTCGCCGAGGCGTACGCCGAGGGGGCCGCCACCCCGGCCTCCGGGTCGGAGCCGTCCGCCGCCGGGGACGAGACCGGCATGCCGCCGACGATGCTGATGCCCTCCTTGTCGAAGGCGTGCTTGATGCGCCAGCGCAGTTCGCGTTCGACCGCGACCGCCTGGCCCGGCATCGTACGGGCGGCCACGCGGACCACCATCGAGTCCAGCAGCACCGAGTCCAGGCCCAGCGTCTCCACCGGCCCCCACAGCCGCTCGCTCCAGGGCTCCTCCTTGCTCATCGCCTCGGCCACGGACGCCAGTGTCGCCTTGACCTTGTCCAGGTCCTCGTCCGCCTTGACCGTCACGTCCACGCCCGCCGTCGCCCAGCCCTGGCTCAGGTTGCCGATCCGCTTGACCTCGCCGTTGCGGATGTACCAGATCTCGCCGTTGTCGCCGCGCAGCTTCGTCACGCGCAGGCCGACCTCGATCACCTCGCCGCTGGCCACGCCCGCGTCGATCGTGTCGCCGACCCCGTACTGGTCCTCCAGGATCATGAAGACGCCCGAGAGGAAGTCCGTCACGAGGTTGCGCGCCCCGAAGCCGATCGCCACGCCCGCGACCCCCGCCGAGGCGAGCAGCGGCGCCAGGTTGATCTTGAAGGTCGACAGCACCATGAGGGCCGCCGTGCCGAGGATCAGGAACGAGGCGACGGAGCGGAGGACGGAGCCTATGGCCTCCGAGCGCTGGCGGCGGCGCTCCGCGTTGACGAGCAGGCCGCCGAGCGCGGTGGTCGCCGCGTTCTCGCCGGGGCGGTTCATCCGGGCTATGAAACGGGTGATCGTACGGCGTACGACCTGGCGCAGGACGAGCGCGATGACCACGATCATGACGATGCGCAGCCCCACGCCGAGCCAGTCGGACCAGTTCTCGCGCACCCAGCCGGCCGCGTCCGTGGCGCTCTCCTGGGCGTCCTGGAAAGTGACCGGATCAGGGCTCGAACCGGCGGCCGTAAGGACGGGCGACACCACGGGGACCTCCATGTGCGGGGACGATTCACCACACTAACGGGGCAGCGCCGAGGCTCCGTCGCTTGCGCGCCACCGGGCCGCTCCGCCCCAGGCAGCGGCGTCGGGGCGGGGCCCGCTGTGGGCGAAAACACGTCGGGCCCGTTACCCGTCCATGGTGGCGCCGCCACCCGGCCCGGGGTGAGACTGGAGCGGATCGTCCCGGCGCGAGCCACGCGCCGCCGGCGTACAAGGAGGCACACGTGCCGCACGTCCTCGTCCTCAACGCGTCGTACGAGCCCCTCGGCGTCGTACCGCTCCGCCGCGCGCTCGTCCTCGTGCTGGAGAACAAGGCCCAGTGCCTGGAGGAGACCGGCGCCTTCCTCCACAGCGCGAGCCGCACGGTCCCCGCACCCAGCGTGGTCCGGCTCAAGCGCTACGTCCGGGTGCCCTACCGGGGCCCCGTGCCGCTGACCCGGCGCGCCCTCTTCGCCCGCGACGGCGGGAAGTGCGCCTACTGCGGGTCCGTCGCCACGAGCGTCGACCACGTCGTGCCCCGCAGCAGAGGCGGCCGGCACGCCTGGGACAACGTCGTCGCGTCCTGCCGCCGCTGCAACCACACCAAGGCCGACCGCTACCTCGCCGACCTCGGCTGGCGCCTGCGCCACGCCCCCGCCCCGCCCTCCGGACTCGCCTGGCGGATCATCGGTACGGGCCACAGGGACCCGAGCTGGCTCCCCTACCTGCGCCCCTTCGGCGCCGACGACGCCCTCGCGCGGATCGAGGCGCTCGGCGGGCAGCAGGCCGGAGAGGTGGCGGAGGGCTGGGGGACGGTGGCGGGCCAGGGGCTCGGCTCCGGCGGTCAGGTTCTCGGCTCCGGCGGTCAAGGTCTCGGGCCGGGGAGCCAGGGCGTGGGCTCGGGGGGCGCACAGCCCTTCGGAGAGGTGTCGGCCCCCGCCTGAGCACGCCCCTCCCGCGCGCACCCTCGTCGGGCCCCCGCCCTCAGCCGGCCGGCTTCCAGCCCAGCGCCGGGCCCAGGTGGTGCGCGAAGTCGTCGAGGATCTGGACGTGGTCCTCGTACGCGAAGTCGAAGGGCAGCGCGAAGGCGACCTCGTCCACCTCCTGGAAGGCGGGGTCCGCGTGCAGCCGCTCGGCGAGTTCGGCCGAGGGGCCCACGAGGTCGGGCGCGAAGAGCAGCCCGGCGGGGCCCTGCGGTGTCGTCGTACGGGGCAGGCGCTCGCGCGCGTACGCCGCGTAGCGCTCCCGTTGCGCGGGCGTCGCCGAGTCGGTCGGTACGACGACGAGGCCCTGCGAGACGCGGGCGCGGGCGCCGTCCGGGTGGGCCGCGCGGAAGGCGCGGATCTGCGCGCGCTGGATCGCGGCGAACGGCGGGACGCCCTCGTCCTGGGCGATCGCGGGGTCCCACCTCACCACGCTGCTCGTCAGCAGGTTGAGCCCCTGCTCGCCCGCCCACCGCGCCGAACGCAGGCTCCCCGCCCCGTACCACAGGCGCTCGGCGAGCCCGGGCGAGTGCGGTTGCACGACGTCGGAGCGGGCCTCGAAGCCGGTCGTCGCGCCGTCCGCCGTGACCGGCTCGCCGCGTACGCAGGCGAGCAGGCGCGAGACGCGCGTGTAGGAGAAGTCCTCGGCCTCCGCCGTGTCCGGGTACAGGGCGCCCCTGACCTCCTCGTACCGCATCGGCGGGCCGACGCTGAAGCCCGGGTTCAGCCGCCCGCCCGAGAGCACGTCGACCGTCGCCCAGTCCTCCGCGAGCCGGAGCGGGTTCTCCCAGCCGAGCGGCGTGACGGCGGTGCCGAGCTGGATGCGCGAGGTCCGCTGGGTCGCCGCGGCGAGCACGGCGACGGGGGAGGAGATGCCGTACTGGAGGTGGCGGTGGCGGACCCAGGCGGAGTCGAGCCCGAGGGATTCGCCGTGCGTGATGAGGCCGAGCGTGGACTCGTGGCCCGCGCGCGGCGAGGCGGGGTCGAAGAGGCCGATCGTGAGGAAGCCGAGCTTGCTGAGCCGGGGCATGGGCGGACTCCGAGGGGGAGGGGACTCCGAGGGGAGGGCGGAGAGGGCGGGGGTGGCGCGGGAGCGGGCGGTGCCGCCGCGGCTCTGCTTCGGCGTCACTCCGGGAAGCGGAAGCCGTCCAGGGCCGTGTCGAAGGTGGGGCGGTACCTCTTCCACTTGGCGTCCGGAGCCGCGAGGTACAGCTCGTACAGCGTGCCGTCCTTCGCCTTGAAGGCGAGCTGGGCCGAACGCGTGCGCGTGCCGCCGTCGGTGTACGTGTACTCCCAGTACGCCGCGTCGTGACCCCGGTACGTCGTCCGCGACATCTTCTCGCGCTGGTAGGCCGCCACGCCGTGCGAGGTCTGGGGCTCCTCGGTCTCCTGCCAGTGCTGGAGCGGGTCGCCCGTGTACGTGCTGACATCGACGCGCAGATTCGCGACCGTTGTCGGGTCGTAGGCGAGGAAGGCGCCGTCGCCCGAGGACCGCTCCTTCCATTCCCGCGGCATCGGCACCGCGACCCGGCCCTTCTGGACATCCATGAGGATCGAGCCCACCGGTACCCGCGGAAGGGCCTGCTTCGCCCCGGACGCGGGGCCCGTGGCCGCGACCGGCTGTTTCGGCCCCGAGTCGGCCGCCGTGCTCCCGCCCTCCCAGGGCTTCGCGACGACCCCCGCCGCCCCGGCTCCCGCCACGACCACGGCGGCGAGCGTCCCCCACAGGACCCGGCGCCGGGGCCGCCGCCCCGGTCCGTCCGGCAGGCGAGTGTGCGGTGGCGTCGCCTGGTGCGGGAAGGTGGGGGCCTCGCCGGGGAAAGTGGCCGCGAGGTTGGGGGAGGGGTGGGCGGGGTGGCCGGACGCGGGGTGCCCCGCCGCCGCGGGGAGCGGCCCCGTACCCGTACCAGGGACCTGCGAGGTGCCCGGCATCGGCAGCGCCTCCACCGCCCCCGTCCCCGGGTACGGGTTGCCGCCCGAGGGCGTCGCGTCGATCACCCGCGCCGCGGCTCCGTCACCGTCGCCCCGCAGCGGCTCCGGCCAGCCGCCGTCGTCGCGCTCCGCGCGCTCCAGGAGCCGCGCCGCCGTCGCCGCGTCCATCCGCCGCGAAGGGTCCTTGACGAGGAGCCCTTCGAGCACGGCGGCGAGCGGGCCCGCCTGACGGGGCGGCGGGTGGGCCGCCTCGAAGATCGCGTACGCCGTCTCGATCGGGGTCGGCCGGTCGAAGGGGTGCTGCCCCTCGACGGCCTGGTAGAGCGTGGCGCCGAGCGCCCACAGGTCGGCGGGCGGACCCGGCACGGCGATCCCGGTGCGCAGCCGCTCGGGCGCGAGGTACTGCACGGAGCCGATGAGTTCGCCCGTACGGGTGAGCGAGGGCGTGCCGGGCTCGACGGCGATCCCGAAATCGGTCAGCACGACGCGCCCGTCCCGGCCCAGGAGCACGTTCGCCGGCTTCACGTCGCGGTGCAGCACGCCCACCGCGTGGGCGGCGCGGAGCGCCGAGAGCATCGCCGCACCGATGCGCGCGGTCTCGGCGACCGGCAACGGGCCCTCCTCGCGGAGCACGTCGGCGAGCGTCCGCGACGGCACGTACTCCATGACGATGCACGGCAGCCCGTCGTCGTCCACGACGTCGTGCACCACGATGACGTGCGGGTGCGTGATCATCGCGGCGCTGCGCGCCTCGCGCCGGGTGCGCGCGTACATGCGCTGGAGCTCGTCCTCGGCGAGGTGCGGCGGCACGTGCAGCTTCTTCAGCGCGACGCGGCGCCCGAGCATGGTGTCCTCGGCGAGGTGGACGGTGCCCATGCCCCCGCTGCCGACCCGTTCGAGCAGCCGGTAACGGCCGCTGATGAGCCGGTCCGGTTCGGACACGTGTCTGCTCCCCTCCACCATCCGCTCAACCATCCCTGGACACACGGAAACAACAAGATAGCTTGTACGAATTTCACAGCGGCCCGTGCCCGGCGCCGTCTCCTCGATTCCGTACCCCGTCCCGCCCCTCACCTGGTGTTCTTTCCGTACAGCACACGGAAGAGTGAACGCGCCCGAAAATAGCGGTACTTCACCCCATTCGGTTAAATCTCCTCGTATTCGTGTGGGTACGGAACAGCGGGGCAGGCATCCCCCGGGCCGGGCGACGTCCGGTCCGGCCGGGCACCGTCCGGCCGTACGGAGCGGGCCGCCGGAGTTGCCGGGCCGCCGGAGCGACCGGTCCCGCCGCACGAGAGTGAGAGAACATGCGTGCTGAGGCCACCCAGCGGGTCGCGCTCGTCTTCTCCCTGCTGGACGCCAACGACAGCGGCGTCCTGGAGGCCGAGGACTTCACGCTCATGGCCGACCGGGTCGTCGCCGCGGCACCCGAGGCCGCCGCCCCGGCCAAGGACCGGATGCGCGGGGCCTTCGCGCGGTACTGGACGACCCTGCGCACGACGCTCGACACCAACGGCGACGGCGAGATCGACTTCGAGGAGTACGCCGCCTGCGTGCTCTCGCCCGAGCGCTTCGACGCGACCGTCACCGAGTTCGCCGAAGCCCTCGCCGCGCTCGGCGACCCGGACGGCGACGGCCTCATCGACCGGCAGGACTTCCTCGCCCTCATGACCGCGATCGGCTTCGCGCCCGTCAACACCGAGGCACTCTTCGAAGCCTTCGGCCCCACGACGGCCGATCAACTCCCCGTCCCCGTCTGGGTCGACGGCATCAAGGACTTCTACGCCCCCGAGAAGGCCGACATCCCCGGCGACCAACTGGTCGGCGGGGTCACGGTCTGAGCCGGAACGCCCGGACCACCGAGATGAACCACATGAACGAAACGACATGAGCGAAACGACATGAGCGAGCAGACAGCCGGACCCACGGCCGACACCGACCCCGCCCCCACCGCGGGCCCGGCCCTCCCCGCGGACCCCGCCCCCACCGTCGGCCTCGCCGTCGGGCGGGGCACGGGCGAGGAGGTCGCCGCCGTCTTCACGCGCGTCCTCGGCCACCTCGCCGCGCGCCACGAACGGCCCGTCACCCTCGTCCGCTCCCCGCGCGTCTACCACTCCTACGTCTCCCTGCGCCCGCTCGCCACCGAGCCGGGCGGGGCGGGCGTCCCCGAGATCCGCCGCCTCAGCGCGGAGGACGCCGCGCACTACGAGGAGTGGCTGCGCGCCCGGGCCGCCGCCGGGACCCGCGTCGTCTTCCGCACCGCCATCAACGCGCAGAGCCTCTACCTCGTCCGGCAGCGGCTGCGCGCCGTGAAGGTCGACACGCTCGACGCGGACGGGGCGAGGCTCCTGCTCGTCCGCGACGAGGCACAGGGCTTCTACACCGGCGGGAACACCCACACCCCCGGGCACGTCTCGCGCACCACGGAGTTCAGCCGCGAGATCACCGAACAACTCCTCGCCTACGCGCTGCGCCGCGCCCGCGAGGAGTGGCCCGAGGGCCCGGCGCGCATCGTCATGGCGTACAAGTTCCATCTCCTCGACGGGGCACTCGACGCCTGGGTGAGGGACTTCGCCGCCCGCGAGGGCATCGAGGTCGGCGTCTTCCAGCCCGACACGGTCAACCGGAACCTCGTCGCCCACCGCCCCGAGGACCGCACCGTCCTCCTCGCGGGCAACGAGTGGGCCGACATCATGCACCTCGTCCTCCTCGACCGTTACGGCTCGGGCCGCCAGGAGGACCACTGCACCCGCAACGTCCACCTGGACCCGGACGTCGCCGGACTCGTCGAGTACCAGACGGTGCACGGCTCCGCCGACGACCTGGAGGGCCGCGACCTCCTCAATCCGGTCGCGACCCTGCGCGCCGCCGCCGCGATCGCGGAGCGGTACGTGGGTTGTACGGGGGCCGAGGCCGCCACCGAGGCGGCGCTTGCCCGGCTCGGCGAGGCCGGGGTCCGTACCCCCGACCAGGGCGGCGCGCACACGACGACCGGGGTGGTGGACGCGTTCATCGAGGAGCTGGGGGCGGGGGTCTCGGCTTCGGCTGGGGTGTCGGCTCCGGCTGGGGCGTTGGCTTCGGCCGGGGAGCCCGTACCCTCGGCGGCGCTCCTCGCGCAGGCGGTCGTGCCCGCGCCCGGGCAGGACCTCGCCCCGGGGCTCGCGAGGTGAGCGGCCAAGGCGGCACCGCGCTCGTCGTCGTCGACCTCCAGAACGATTTCTGCGAGGGCCCGCTCGCCGCGTCCCGTTACTCCGGTGAACCCGCCGTGCTCACCGCCGTCGTCCACAACACCGCCAGAGCGGTCGGCGCGGCCCGCGATGCCGGGGTCCCCGTCGTCTGGGTCCGCTTCCTGGGCGACCCCGCCCACCAGGGTCCCGCCTGGCGGAGCCGGGACCGCGCCAGGGGCCGCCCGCCCAAGTGCCTCGAAGGCTCCTGGGGCGCCGAACTCGCGGCCCCGCTCGAAGCCGCCCCGCACGAGGCGGACTTCGCCAAACGCGCCTGCTTCGACGCCTTCCTCTGCGAGGGCTTCGAGGACCACCTGCGCCGCCTCGGCGCCGGCCACCTCGTCCTGGCGGGAGTCTTCACCGACATCTGTGTCGACAGCACCGCGCGTACCGCCTTCCAGAAGGGCTTCCACCTCACCCTTCTCGCCGACTGCACCACCGCGCTGCACACCCCTGACACGCAGATCCTCACCTTCATGCACCGCCTCTACGGTGCCCGCGTCGTCCCCCACGCGCGCACGGAGACATGGACGCGGCACCCGGAGGCGGTCCCGGGGCCCCAGGTACCGGTGCCGGGAGGCTCCTCATGAGTGACACCACGGGCGCGGGGCCCGGCGGCGCGGGCTGCCCGGTCGAGACCGGGACCGGCCGTGGCGCGAGCGCCGCAGCCGGGGCCGAGACGGGCGTGGCCGTGCGGGGCGGGGCCGAGACCGGCGTGGCCCGTACCGCGCTGCTCGTCGCCGCCGCGCGCGCCATCGAGACCCACCGCCCCGACGCCCTCGCCCGCGACCCCTACGCCGAGCACTTCGTCCGGGCCGCCGGAGGCTGCGCCGACTGGCCGCTGCACCCCGACGACGTCCCCGGCGGCGAGGCCGATCCGCTCTGGGGGCGGCTCGGCAGGTACTTCGCGCTGCGCACCCGTGTGCTCGACGACCACCTCGGGCACGCGGCACACAGCGGCGAACGCCAAGTCGTCCTCCTCGGCGCCGGGCTCGACACCCGTGCCCTGCGGCTCCCCTGGCCCGAGGGGACGGTCGTGTACGAGATCGACCAGGCCCCCGTCCTCGCCTTCAAGCAGCGCGTGCTCGACGCACTGCCGCCCGTGCCGGGAGCCGCGGAACGCCGGGTCCTCGCCGCCGACGTCCGCGAGGACTGGGCCGGACCGCTCAAGGAGGCGGGCTTCGACCCCTCCCAGCGCACCGCCTGGCTCGCCGAAGGACTCTTCCTCTACCTCCCCGCCGCCGCCGAGGCGCAGATCCTCACCGACCTGCACACCTACAGCACCGCGGGCAGCAGCCTCGCGTACGAGATCAAGCTCGGCCTCGAATCGGCGGCCGTCCGCGACTCCCCCGTCTACACCCAGGCCCGGGACCGCCTCGGCATCGACCTCCTCGGCCTCTTCGACACCAGCCCCCGCCCCGACTCCGCCGCCACCCTCGCCCAACGCGGCTGGCGCACCGAGACCCGCACCCCCTTCGACCACAGCCGCGCCCTGGGCCGCGGCCCCCTGCCAGAACCGAACGACGCCCTGGCGGCGAACCGCTGGGTGTTCGCACTGAGGTGACCCACCAGGCGGTTCCGGCGCGTTCTCATCCAGTCCCTCCGGCTCTGGCCGGAACGGCGCGCCACCCCCCGCCCCCGCCCCCGCCACGCCAAAATGTGACGCGCACCACCTCCCACCCCCAATCACGGGTGCCCCCGTCCCCAGCGGGTAGGGCTGCGTCTACCACGCACCCCACCCGAGGAGGCCCCCGTGGGAACACCGGCTCAACTGCTTCTGTCCGCCCTCTCCAAACGCCCGGACCTGCCGGCATCCCCGGTCGACCGCCACCGCCTCGCGGACTTCCGGCGTCCGCGACCCGCACGGCCCGACCTGTCGGCAGCGTCCGATCCCGACGCCGGCCTCCCTGGCGCCGCCTCGCACGGCACCCAGGAACCCCCACTGACCAGCGAGCCTCCCCTCACCGACACCGCCCCGCTGACGAGCGAACCCCCGCTCGCCGAGGCGGTCCCCCTCACCAGCGAGCCCCCGTTCGCCGACCCGCACCCCGCCGAGACCTACGCGCCCGGAAGGCCCTGCGTGGCCGTCTGACCCCCGGCCGCGCGACGATGAGAAAGCGGACCCGACATGGCACTCGCCCGGCTCGCCGCGCTCCACGGAGTGGCCACCTCCTACTCGCAAGGGCCCGGGCAGACCGTCGACGTGCCCCGCTCCGCCGTCGTCGCCGCGCTCGCCGCGCTCGGCGTGGACGCCGCCACGCCCGAGTCGGCGGCGGCGGCACTCGCGGCGGCCGAGGCC
>NZ_JAAGLR010001191.1 GCF_010548245.1 Streptomyces sp. SID11385 | reverse complement strand
GTTCGCGTTCCGGCCGCTGCTGCTCGCCGTGGCCTGCGCCACCGCCCGCTCCCGCGCGGCCCGCGCCCACCTCGGGCGCGGCCTCGCCCGCGTGGCCCGCCCCCACCTGCTGCTCCTGGCCCACTCCGTAGGACGCCGGGGACCTCCCGCGGTGGCACTCACCGCCTGAAGTCCCCCGCCGTGCCCGCCGGCACGGCCTCGTTTCGCACGTCCTCACACGTCTTACGGATTACGGAGTCACCCCCATGAGCCAGCGCAACAGCCAGCAGGCCAAGGCCACCGCCCGCGAGCGGCTGCGCGCCGAACGCGAGGCCCAGGCGAAGAAGGACGCCCGCAAGCGCCAGTTCCTCGTCGCGGGCGGCGTCGTCGCCGTCCTCGCGATAGGCGCCGGGATAGCCGTCGCGGTCGCCCAGGGCAACAAGCCCTCGCAGTGGGAGTCCGCGAAGTCGGACACCCTCGTCAAGCCGAAGAACACGAGCGGCGCGAACGGCACGACCGTCGTCATCGGCAAGGACTCCGCGAAGAAGACCCTGACCCTCTTCGAGGACCCGCGCTGCCCGATCTGCTCGCAGTTCGAGCAGACCGTGGGCCCGGACGTCCACGCCGACCTGGACGCGGGCAAGTTCAAGATCGAGTACGTGGGCGCGACCTTCCTCGACGGGGACTCGGGCTCCGGCAGCAAGATCGACCTCGGCAGCCGGGGCTCCGGCTCCAAGAACGCGATGAGCGCCCTCGGCGCCGCGCTCAACGTCAGCCCCGACGCCTTCCTCGACTACAAGACCGCCATGTACCAGAAGAAGTGGCACCCGGACGAGACCGACGACAAGTTCAACTCGGACGCCTACCTCCTCAAGATCGCCGCGACCGTCCCCGCGCTCAAGGACAACGCGACCTTCGAGAAGCAGGTCAAGGACGGCACGTACGACCGCTGGGCGATCGAGATGAGCAAGAACTTCAACAAGCAGTCCGACAAGTACGGCGTCACCGGCACGCCGTCGATGGTCATGGACGGCAAGAAGGTCGTCGGCAGCGACGGCCAGAACGCCCCGATGACCGTCCAGGACTACAAGACGGCGATCGACGCGGCGCTCAAGGGCTGATCCCCTCCCGGGCACCCGCCCCCCTTCCCGCGGGCCCCGCGGCGCACGGCGTCGCGGGGCCCGCGGCGTTCTCCGCGAACCCCTGCCGCGTCTCCCCCGGGGCTGTTAGCTTCGGAACGAACCGGGGGAAGGGGAAGGCATGCGGCGTGGTTCGGCGTGCGTGGTGGTGGATGTCGAGTGGGACGCCGGTGCCGCGCCGCCCGAGGGGACCTGGCACCCGGGCCCCCTGCCCGTCCCGCTGCCGAACGGCACCGAGGCCGCCGCCGAGCAGCGGCTGAGCTACTTCGAGGCCCGCGTCGGCCGCTCCCTGTTCGGCGAGCCCGGCCGCCCAGGCCGCTGGTGGTGCCGTCCCGGACAGGACGCGGGGGACGGGGCGGCGGCCGACGGCGCCGAACTCCTGCGCGCCCCCGCCTCCGCCGGGCTCGACGGGCACGGCCTCGTCATCGTCCACGTCTCCTTGCCGGACGCCGACCCGCACGGCGCCCTCACCGCCCTCGCCCGCGACCCGGGCCGCTGGGCGCCCCTGCTGCCCCCCGGCCTCCGCGTCCGTCCCGGCACCCGGCGGGCGTGGACCCTCTGCCACCTCACCGGGACCACCGGCACCTGGCCCGCGCTGCCCGGCCTCTCGGCCACCGGCTGGGAGACCAGGGACCAGTGGCTGTGGCGGCTCGCCTCCGCGACCCCGCCCCGCGATTTCCCGCCCGACCCCGAGGACCGCACGCTCTTCGCCGGACGGGTCAGGTTCTCCGCCGACTGGCAGGCCCTCGTCCTGCGCGACGGGGCCGCCTTCCTCGGCACCTCGCCCGACCCCGGCGGCACGGACACCTTCCACGCCACGGCCGAGGCCCTTGTGCACAGCCTCTACCTCGACGTCTTCCTCCTGGGCCGCTTCCAGGACGCGGCCGTACGCACGCTCGCCGAGGACCTCACGCACCGCCGGGCGGGCAGCGCCACCGACCTGCGCAGGCTGGAGGGCAGGCTCATCGCGCTGCGCGCCGCGCTGTGGTCCACGCACCTGACCCGGCACGGCAAGGCCGACGAACTCCTCGGCCGCCACCAGGAACAGCACCGCGTCCCCGCCCTCCTCGCCGCGCTCGGCGAAGGGCTCACCGAGGCGGCCCGGTACGTGGAGGCGGGCCAGTCGCGGCGGGTGAGCCTGTCGCTGGGGCTGCTCTCCGCCGTGGGGCTGCCCTTCGGCCTCGTCTTCGCCGCGGGGGCGCTGTGGGACGACGCGGGCGCCGCGAGCGTGCTCGTCTGCACCCTCGTCTCGCTCCTCGTGACGGTCCTGATGTTCGCCCTGCTGCCACCCCTGCGCGCCCTCTTCACGCGCCCGTCCCGCGCCCTGGCCCCGGGCCCGTCCCGCCGGCCGTTCACGCGCCGGTCCGGCCCGCTGTCCGCCCGCACGCCCCGCGCGCCCCGTACCGGCGGGAGCTGATCGGC
>NZ_JAAGLR010001155.1 GCF_010548245.1 Streptomyces sp. SID11385 | reverse complement strand
GGCGGCTGCTGCGGGGGCGGCTGCTGCGGCTGAGCGGCCCGCCGGGAGGGCCCTCGCTACTCCCCCGCCGCCGCCTTCAGGAACCGGCGGACGATCTCCTCGCCCGCCGCGACGCCCGCCTCCGCCAGCGCCGTCACGCCCTCGTGCCGCCAGTCCTGGTCGGCGAGTTCGCCGTGTCCGGGGCGCCAGGCGCGGTCGGCGGCGGTGAGGAGGTCGGCGTCGAGGAGCGAGTCGCCCGCCGCGAGGGTGAGCGTCGCGCCGGTGCGCGCGGCGACCTCGTTCAGGGCCGCGCTCTTGGTGAGGGCGCGCGGGACGGCGTAGAGCTTGCGGCCCTGGAGCGAGACGGTCCAGCCGTGGGCGTGCGCCCAGGCGGCCGTCTCGTCGAGCCAGTCCGCGGGGAGCCGCGCGCGGTCGACGACGAGGTAGGCGAAGAGGTCCTCGGCGACGCGTTCCTTGTGGAGCCACTCGGGGTCCGCGCCGTCGAGCAGCCGCTCGCGCATCGCGGCGAGCGGCGCGGAGTCGGCGGCGACGGCGCGCTCCACGCGGCGGCTCCAGTCGGGGTCGCTCTCGCCGTCGACGAGGATGCGGCCGCCGTTGGCGCAGATCGCGAAGCGGGGCGGGGGCCCGGGGAGGTGGACCCGCGCGTACTGCGCGGGTGTGCGGGTCGTGGTCGGGACGAACACGGTGCGCGCCGCGAGTTCGGTGAGGAGCGCGGCGGCGGTCTCGGTGACGTACGAGAGCGGTGCGCCCTCGTAGACCTCGACGCACAGGAGGCGCGGGGCCCTCTCGTCGGGGTCGGTGAGGGCGAGCGCGCGTGCCGAGTAGATGAGGGTGCGGTCGAGGTCGCTCGCGACGAGGACGCGGCTCATGCGAGGTGCACCGCCTTGCCGTCCGCGCCCGTGGCGCCGCGCGTGTAGCGGGGGTGGATGAGCCCCACGCACGTGTACGGGAGGTCGTCGGTCTCCTCGACGGGGACGCCGCGCTGCTCGGCGAGGAGCCTGATGTGGTCGAGGTCGGCGCCCGCGCCGCGCCGCGCGACGATGCGCCAGGGCACGCGGCGCAGCAGCACGCGCGTGGTCTCGCCGACGCCGGGCTTGACGAGGTTGACGTCGTTGATCCCGTACTCCTCGCTGAGGCGTTCCACCGCCCGCCAGCCCTCCCACGTCGGCGCGCGGTCGCTGCCGGCGAGTTCCTTGACGCGCCGCCCGACGGTCTCGGCGACCTCGGCGAAGCGGGCGGCGATCGTGTCGACGAAGGCGTTCGAGACGTCCGCACCGGCCAGTTCGCGGTAGAACTTGGCGCCGTGGAAGTCGTGCGGGCCGACGAGGTCGGCGCGCAGGACCGTGCGGGATATGAGCCCGGAGACGGTGGAGTTGAGGCACGCGGAGGGGATGAGGAAGTCCTCGCGCGTGCCGTAGGTGCGCACGCAGGAGCCGGGGTCGGCGAGGACCGCGATCTCCGGGTCGAAGCCGGGGAAGTCCCGCACGGCTTCGGCGAGTTCGCGGGTGATGGCGCCCTTGCCCGTCCAGCCGTCGACGAAGACGACGTCGCGCGGGTCGTGGTGGGCCGCGAGCCAGCGCAGCGCGTTGGCGTCGATGCCGCGCCCGCGCACGATCGAGACGGCGTAGTGCGGTACGTCGATGCCGTGCCGTTCGCGCGCCCAGCGCCGCATGAGCACCCCGACGGGCGTGCCGGCGCGGGCGAGCGAGACGAGGACGGGGCGCGGGGAGCGCTCGGCGAGCACGGTCTCGGTGACGGTGCCGACGGCGGTCGCGACGCGCGCGGCGGAGGCTTCGAGTGCCTCGTGGTAGAGCCGCTGGTAGGCGGGGGTGGGCTGGTACTCGACGGGCAGCGACTCGGCGTAGTGCGCGCCGCCGCTCTGGATCGCCTCCTCGCGCTCCTCGGTGGGGGCTTCGAGCGGCGTGTCCGAGAGGTCCTGGAGCAGCCAGCCGACGTCCTCGGCGGGGTAGCTGGAGAAGGCGGGGCCGCGCAGCGGTGCGGGAAGCAGGGTGTCCTCCGGTGCGGTACGGGGGCGGGGGACGCGGGGCGCGTGGTGCGGGAGCGCCGCGTACAGGAGGTGGGGGGTGTGGCCGGCGAGGGTGTCGAGGAGGCCGCCGGGCGCGTGCAGCGCGGGGGTGTCGCCCGCGGCGTCGGTGACGAGGAGGATCGCGTCGAAGCCCGCGCCCGCGACGTTGTACGTGTAGCGCGGGCCTGGGCCGTCCGCCGGGTCGTCGTGGGCGGGGAAGGTGAGCGCGGTGCGGATCGCGTAGCCGGGGTCGTCGACGGCGAGGACCGGGGAGCGGGTCGTGGTCGAGAAGCGCACGTCCCACTGCGGCGCGCGCGTCTCGACCGCCTCGGCGAGGCGCAGCGGCGCGTACATCAGCTCCTCGGTGCCGAGGACGAGCAGCCGCCCGCCCCCTTCGGGGAGCGCCGCGCGCACGTGCTCGGCGAGGGCCGGGAGCGCGGCGTCGAGCCGGTCCCTGTCGGCGGGCGCGAAGCCGTGCCGGCCGCCTTCGGGGAGCCCGGCGGGCCAGTCGGGCTCCAGGCGCAGGGGGGTCGCGGGC
>NZ_JAAGLR010001133.1 GCF_010548245.1 Streptomyces sp. SID11385 | reverse complement strand
CCGCCGTGCCCACCACGCCGGGCGCCGCGCCCGCGCCCGTACCGGCGCCCGGCGCCACGCTCCCGTACGCGGAGATCGAGGACAGCCCCCGCTTCGCCTGGCGCGGCCACCTCCTCGACGTCGCCCGGCACTTCCTGCCCAAGGACAGCGTGCTGCGCACGATCGACCTGCTCGCCGCGCACAAGCTCAACGTCCTGCACTTCCACCTCACCGACGACCAGGGCTGGCGCATCGAGATCGAGCGCTACCCGAAGCTCATGGAGACCGCCGCCTGGCGCCCGCGCACCAAGCGCGGCCACCGCACCTCCGAGCAGTGGGACGAGACCCCGCACGGCGGCTACTACACGCGGGACGACCTGCGCGAGATCGTCGCGTACGCCGCCGAGCGGCACATCACCGTCGTCCCCGAGATCGACGTGCCCGGCCACTCGCAGGCCGCGATCGCCGCGTACCCGCACCTCGGCAACAGCGACGTCATCGACACGGACGCGCTCGGCGTGTGGGAGACGTGGGGCGTCAACCCGAACGTCCTCGCTCCCACCGAAGAGGTCCTTCGTTTCTACGAGGACGTGTTCACCGAGGTCCTCGACCTCTTCCCGTCCACCTTCTTCCACATCGGCGGCGACGAGTGCCCCAAGGACCAGTGGAAGGCGTCCGCGACCGCGCAGGCGCGCATCGCGGAACTCGGCGTCGGTGACGAGGACGGGCTCCAGAGCTGGTTCATCCGGCACTTCGACACCTGGCTGACCGCGCGCGGGCGGCGGCTCATCGGCTGGGACGAGATCCTGGAGGGCGGCCTCGCGCCCGGCGCCGCCGTCACCTCCTGGCGCGGCTACGCGGGCGGGATCACCGCCGCGCGCGCCGGGCACGACGTCGTCATGTGCCCCGAGCAGCAGGTCTACCTCGACTTCCGGCAGGCGGAGGGCGAGCAGGAACCCGTCCCGATCGGGTGGGTGCGCACCATGGAGGACATCTACCGCTTCGAGCCCGTACCCCCGGAGCTGACCCCCGAGGAGGCGCGCCACGTGCTCGGCGCGCAGGCCAACTCCTGGTCCGAGGTGATGGACAGCCAGGACCGCCGCGATTATCAGACCTTCCCGCGCCTCGCCGCGTTCTCCGAGGTCGTCTGGAGCGAACTGCCCGCCCCCGACGCGCGCGACTACGAGGGCTTCGCACACCGCATGGACACGGCGCACTACGCGCGGCTCGACGCGCTCGGCGTCGCCTACCGGCCGAAGTCCGGCCCGAAGCCCTGGCAGCGGCGCCCCGGCGTCGGCGGCTTCCCCCGGGAGGGCACGCCGCCGCGCGTGTGAGTCAACGGCGGGGCAGGGGGCGCGGGTCCGGGGGAGCGGGGCGCGGGGTGGCCCGCGCCCGCGCGCTCCCTGCCACCGGGCCGCCCCGGCCCCGCCCCCACCCCCGCTCCGCACCCGCGCGAAGATGTGCCAGAGTTGCCACGTCCGGCCCGTGACGACGTACCGTACGGCAGCACAGGCCACAGGCGGGAC
>NZ_JAAGLR010001097.1 GCF_010548245.1 Streptomyces sp. SID11385 | reverse complement strand
GCCGCCAGCGCCGCTCCGCCGGGCGCCCGGCTCGCACGGCGTCCCGCCCGGCGCCCCTCCCCCGGCCGCCCCCTCACCCCCGCCGCGCCCTCACCCCCGCCGCCCCTCGCCCTCCGGCGCCAGGAGCCACCGTGCCGAGGGGCTGGTCAGGGGCCGGACCAGGCGGCGGACCGGGGTCGAGGCCAGGACGGTGGTGAGGGCGACCCCCGCCAGGAGGAGGGCGATCAGCTCCACCGTCGTGTCGGCGCGCTCGATGAGCCCCTTCTCCCGCAGCGGCATGATGACCAGCGGGTGCAGGAGGTAGACCGTGAAGCCGCCCGCTCCCATCGCCGAGATCAGCGGGAGGCGGCGCTTCGGGATCAGGCGCATGAGGCACAGGACGAGGAAGGCCGCCACCACCAGGACCGCGAGCCGTACGAGCCAGGCGCCCTCCATGCCGAGCCACGTGTCCGCCTTGTACGGGTGCCGCATCGACAGCCACGTGCCCGGGATGTCGCGGTGCCAGCGCCACGCCGCGAGGCCCGCGCCGAGCACCCCCGCGACCGCGAGCGGCAGGCTCCAGCGGCTCTCCAGCCACCCTCGTCCCAGGCCCTTGCCGAGCCGCCAGCCGAAGTAGAAGAGCGGCAGGTAGACGAGGGTGCGGCTCGCGGAGAACATCATGCCGAACTCGTCGAAGTAGCCGAGCGCGAGGGACACCGCCGTCGTCGTGAGCAGTGGGTACCGCAACTGCACGACGAGCGGCAGCAGCAGCCGCCAGCAGAACAGCGACATGAGGAACCACAGGGTCCACGGGAGCTGCGCGATGTGGAGCGTGAAGGGCTTGCCCAGCGCGTACGACTCCAGCGAGAACAGCAGGCTGAAGACGAGTGCGGGCAGGGCTATGGTGCGCAGGAGGTTGCGCAGGCGGCGGGGGTCGAGCGGGCCCGGACTGCTGAAGACCCCGGCGAGCACGACGAAGGCGGGGACGCGGAACGCCCAGGCGGCCACGTTGAAGGCGTGCAGCACGCCATGGCTGCTCATGATGCTGCCGATCGTGTGCAGGACCACGATGAGGGTCGCCGCGACGAAGCGCGTGTTGTCGTACCAGGGGTCGCGGGCCTTGGCGGCGGGGGTGGCCGGTACGGGGCCGGGGGTCGTCGGCCCGGAGTCCGCCGGGTCGGGGTTCGCCGGGTCGGCGGGTTTGGCGTGTCTCGGCGGGGCGCTCGTCATCGCGAGGGTCTCCTGCGGCACGGGGTGGCGGCAGGGTGCGGCCACCGAGGGGAAAACCTTTTCGGTGGCTGTGGAGCGCCCGGTGAGGAGAAACCGGGCGGTGGGTGAACTTCCGGTGTCCTTGCGGGGGTTGTCTCAGGTCGTGATGTCCTTCGTACCCAGCCGCGCCCAGGCCAGCGAGCCGAAGAGCGCCACGTAGACCGCCTGGAGGCCCAGGTTCTTCACGGTGTCGTCCCACAGGAGGGGGTCGCGGACGAGGTCGGCGAAGGCGAGCCAGTGGTGCGAGAAGAAGTACGGCTGGAGCGCGGAGAGTTGCGGGATCACGTCGAGGATCTGGACGGTGATGACGAGCCCGACCGTCGTCGCCATCGCCGCGATGCCGCTGTTGGTCAGCGTCGAGACGAAGAGGCCGAGCGCGGCGACGCCGAGCAGCGAGGCCGCCACGACGAGCGCGATGAGCAGCGCGCGTCCCAGGCCCTCGCCGAAGCCGATGCGGGTGCCGGAGATCGTCGTGAGGTCCCCGGCCGGGAAGAGCGCGAGCCCGGTGAGGAGCGCGGCGAGGGTCACGACGCCGGTCGCCGCCGCGCAGAAGACCGCGACGGCCCCGTACTTCGTGAGGAGGAGCCTCGTCCGTCCTGCGGGTGCGACGAGCAGGTAGCGCAGCGTCCCCGCGCTCGCCTCGCCCGCGACCGCGTCGCCCGCCACGACGCCGACCGCCATCGGCAGGAAGACGGGGAGCGTCGCGGCGAGTGCCGTGAAGACGAGGAAGAGGCCGTTGTTGGTGATCTGCGAGGCGAAGGCCGGTCCGTCGCCGCCGTGCGCGTCCGCGCCGCCCCCGCCGCCCGTCTCGATCCGCACGGCGATCCCGATGAGCACGGGGATCGCGGCGAGCACGCCGAGCAGGGCGAGGGTGCGGCCCCGGCGGAAGGTCGTGCGCAGCTCGCTGGCGAGGAGCCCGGAGCCGGGGAGGGAGGGGAAGGTACGGGTACGGGGCACGCCCGCACCCCCGGCGGCCCCGCGCCCGGCGCCCCCGCGCCCGGCCACCGGAGGCTCGACGCCCTCGCGTCCCGCGTCCGTCCCCGTCCTCGTCCCCGCGTGTTCAGCGTCCGCCATCGAAGCCCTCGCCCGTCAGTTCCACGAACCTCTCCTCCAAGGTGATCGCCTCGGTCCCGAAGGCCCGCACCCGCACCCCCGCGCCGACCAGCGCCGCGTTGAGCGCGGCCGGGTCGAGCCCGGCGGGTGGCTCGCCGCTGAGCCGGTCGGGACCGTCGGGGCGTACGTCCTCGACGCCGTGCGCCGCGAGGACCCGTACCGCCTCCTCGGTGTCGGCCGTCGTCACCGTCACGCGGGCCGTGCGCGCCGCGAGCAGTTCGGCGACCGGGCCCTGGGCGCGCAGGCGGCCCGCCGCCATGACGGCGACGTGGTCGCAGACCTGCTCGATCTCGTCGAGCAGGTGCGAGGAGAGGAAGACGGTCGTGCCCTCGGCGGCCAGGGACCGGACGAGCGCGCGGATCTCGCGCATGCCCTGCGGGTCGAGGCCGTTGGTCGGCTCGTCGAGGACGAGGAGGCGGCGGGGGCGGAGCAGCGCGGCGGCGAGGCCGAGGCGCTGCTTCATGCCGAGCGAGTACGTACGGGCCTTGCGGTGCGCGGCGGGGGTGAGCCCGACGCGTTCCAGGGCCTCGGTGACGCGGCGTTCGCGGTCGGCGCGGGAGGCGGTGGGGTCGGCGGCGTCGAGACGGCGCAGGTTGTCGCGGCCCGAGAGGAAGCCGTAGAGGGCGGGGCCCTCGATGAGCGCGCCGACGTGCGGCAGCACCCGGCGCCCCGCGCCCGGCATTTCGCCGCCGAGCACGCGCGCGCGGCCCGCGGTCGGCGCGATGAGCCCGAGCAGCATCCGGATCGTCGTCGTCTTGCCCGAGCCGTTGGGGCCGAGGAAGCCG
>NZ_JAAGLR010001066.1 GCF_010548245.1 Streptomyces sp. SID11385 | reverse complement strand
GCCGTCGTCCCCGCTCGCGGCGACGACGGTGGTCCCGGCGCGCGCCGCCTCGGCGAGCACGGGGCGCAGCCCGCGCGCGATACCGGCGACCTGGTCCGCGCTGTCGCCGCGCTCGGACATGACGAAGCTGAGCGAGAGGACGTCGGGGCGCTGCGTGGTGAGCACGGTGCGCAGCGCGGCGGCGAGCGCTTCGGCGGCGTGCGCGTCGAGGACGCCGTCCGCGTCGACCTCGGGGAGGTCCACCTGGTGGTAGACGAGGTCGGCGCGCGGGGCCATGGCGTGCAGGGCCTCCATGTCGAGCGTCGCCTCGCGCGCGGTCGCGAGCATTCCGGCGTTGTCCTCGTCGAACGGGGCCGCCTTCGCGCCGTGCGGGGGCCGGTGCCGGACGACCTTCAGGTGGGGCGCGGGGAGCCCGAGGGCGTGGCTGAAGTGGCGGAGGTCGTCGGCGAGATGCGGGGAGCCGACGACGCCGAGGGAGGCGACGGTCGTCCCGGAGCCGTCGGTGCCGCCGTCGTTGAGCGTCCGCGTCCCGTACAGCCGCCGCAGCTGCGTGAAGGTGTAGCAGCCGGTGCCGGTCGCGCGCACGCAGGCCCTGCGGGCCTCGGCGGTGGCGGTGGCCCCCGGTTCGGGTGTGGCGGCCATCGCGGCGCGGGCCCGCCTGGCGGCCTCGCTCCCGGCGACGGTCTGGCAGCCGGTGAGGGCGAGGACGGAGGCGAGGGCGAGGGCGGCGAGGCGGAGGGCCCGCCCGGGACCGGGACGGGCGTGGGTCCGGGTGGCGGCGGGATGGCCGTGCGTACGGGTGGCGGCGCTGCGAGTCGTACGGGGCACGGGGCGGTCCTCCCTGGCGTACGGCAACCGGCGTCCCCCGGCACGGGGGCGCGCCCGGGCCCGTACCGCCCGGGGAGGACGGCACCGAGCGGAATCGGGGCGCGGAATCACCCTCCCCCGGGCTCCCCCGTTGCGCCACCCGGGGGACTGCGGCGGGGTGACGGCCGGGGTGGGTGCGAGGTTCTTACGAGGTGCTGACGTCCCCGCCGGAGCCCCCTCCGCGCGGGGCCGCCCCGCCTAGCGTGGGCGCATGCGCGTACTGGTCACCGGCGGTGCCGGGTTCATCGGGTCCCACGTCGTCGAAGCGCTCGCGGCGCGCGGGCACGAACCCGTCGTCTTCGACGTACGGGAGAACCCGGCGCACGACGTGCGCGACGCGGACGCCCTCGCGGGGGCGCTCGCGGGGATCGACGCGGTGTGCCACCAGGCGGCCATGGTGGGGCTGGGCAACGGGGTGCGGGACGCGGCCGAGTACGTCGGGCGCAACGACCTGGGCACCGCCGTGCTCGTGGCCGCCATGGCCGGGCGCGGCGTCCGCCGGCTCGTGCTCGCGGGCTCGATGGTCGTCTACGGCGAGGGCGCGTACACGTGCCCGCGCCACGGGGCGGTACGGCCGGGGCCGCGCACGGTCGCCGCTCTCGACGCGGGCCGCTTCGAGCCGTCCTGCCCCGCGTGCGGGGCAGCCCTGGAGCCGGGGCTCGTCGCCGAGGACGCCCCGGCGGACCCGCGCAACGTCTACGCGGCGACGAAGCTCGCCCAGGAACACCTGGCGGCGGCCTGGGCCCGCGCCACGGGCGGCACGGCCGTCTCGTTGCGCTACCACAACGTGTACGGCCCCCGGATGCCCCGCGACACCCCCTACGCGGGCGTCGCCTCCTTCTTCCGCTCGGCCCTCGCGGCGGGCCGGGCGCCGCGCGTCTTCGAGGACGGGCGCCAGCGGCGCGACTTCGTGCACGTACGGGACGTGGCGGCGGCCAACGTGGCGGCGCTGGAGGCCGGTACGGAGGCGGGGGCGCTCACCGCGTACAACACCGGGAGCGGGACGCCGCACACGGTGGGCGAGCTGGCGCACGCGCTCGCCGGGGCGTGCGGGGGCCCGGCACCGGTCGTCACGGGCGAGTACCGCCTCGGGGACGTCCGGCACGTCACTGCCGACTCCTCACGGCTGCGCGCCGACCTCGGCTGGAGGGCGGGGACCGGCTTCGCCGAGGGGATGCGCGAGTTCGCGGCGGAGGCTCCGGCGACGACGCGCTGACGGGTCCTACGGGGCGGGTGGCAGGGTGACCTCGAAGCGGCAGCCGCCGGGGATGTTGCGCACGGTGGCGCTTCCCTGGTGCGCCTCCACGATGCCGCGCACGATGGCGAGGCCGAGTCCCGCCCCGCCGGGCGGCGTCCGCGCGTGCTCGCCGCGCCAGCCCGTGTCGAAGACCCGCCCGATGTCCTGGTCGGGGATGCCGCCGCAGCCGTCCGAGACCGAGAGGACCACGCCGTCCTCGTGCCGTGCCGTGGCGACGGCGACCGTCCCGTCTGACGGCGTGCGGCGGATGGCGTTGACGAGGAGGTTGGCGAGCACCCGGCTCATCTCCTTGCCGTCCACCACCACCGGCACCGCCTCCACCCCTTCGCCGACCAGCCGCACCCCGTGCTCGCGGGCGAGCGGGTCCACGCCCGCGAGGGCGTCGCCGACGAGGTCGTACAGGGACATGCGCGCGGGGTGCAGGGGCAGCGCACCGGCGTGGATGCGGGAGAGTTCGAAGAGGTCGCCGACCATGCCGTCGAGCCGTTCGACCTCCGTCCTGATCCGGGTCAGGTAGCGGGCGGGCTCCGCGGCGACGCCGTCCTCCAGCGCCTCCGCCATGGCGCGCAGTCCCGCGAGCGGGGTGCGCAGGTCGTGCGAGATCCAGGCGACGAGTTCGCGCCGTGACGCCTCCAGGCCGCGTTCGCGTGCCGCCGAGGCGGCGAGCTTCTCGCCGGTCACGGCGAGTTCTCTGCTCAGGGCCTCCAGTTCGGCGGCGGCGGGCACGTCCGGCGCGCGGAAACCGTCCCCGTCGCCGAAGGAGCGGGTCGCGCGGGCGAGCGCGTTGCTGCTCGCGACGACCCAGCGGCCGAGGAGGAGCGCGGTGGCGAGCGAGACGACGGCCGCCATCGCGACGACGGTGGTCACGACGCTCAGGTCGTGCGGGGACAGGAACATCGCCCAGGCCACGGTGAGGGTCCCGGCGAGCATCGCGACGACGCTCACGCCGGAGACCACGGCGAGCGAGGTGATCAGCGAGCGGCGGCGCAGCAGCCGCAGCACGCACGCCCCGGCGAGTCCGGCCCCGGCGGCGCCCATGAGGGCGTAGAGGGCGATGAGAAGCGTGTCACGCATGCCGGTCCGTACTCCTGTCGCGCTCGTCCGGGCCGCCGGGGTCGTCCGCGACCGCCGTGTCCTCCCCGTCCGCCCCGTCCGCCTCGAAGCGGTACCCGACGCCCCACACCGTCCGGATCGCCCGCGGCGCGGCCGGGTCGTCCTCGATCTTCGCGCGCAGGCGGCGGATGTGCACGGTCACGGTGGACAGGTCGCCGAACTCCCAGCCCCAGACCTCGCTCATCAACTCCTCGCGGCTGTACGCGCGTCCCGGGTGGCGCAGGAAGAAGGCCAGCAGGTCGAACTCGCGCAGCGTCAGGGACAGCGGGGCGCCGTCGCGGGTCGCGAGGCGGGCGGCGGGGTCGAGGGCGAGACGCCCGACGCGCACGGGGTCCGGCTCCGGGTCGGGGCGGGTGCGGCGCAGGACGGACTCCACGCGCAGGACCAGTTCGCGGGGGCTGAACGGCTTGGTCACGTAGTCGTCCGCGCCCCGCTCCAGGCCGAGGATGCGGTCCTCCTCGTCGCCGCGCGCGGTGAGCATGACGACCGGCACGGCGGTCCGCGCGCGCAGCCGGCGGCACACCTCCAGGCCGTCCATGCCCGGCAGCATCAGGTCCAGGACGACGAGATCGGGGCGGTGCGTGTGCGCGCGGGCGAGCGCGCTCGGCCCGTCGCCCGCGCGGTCCACGGTGTAACCGGCGCGGTGCAGGTACCCGGTCACCACCTCGGCCACCGTGGGGTCGTCGTCGACGACCAGGACGTGGGGCGGGCCGCCGCCGTCCGCCGCCGCGCTTCTCTCGTAGGACTGCCGCATGGCCCCAGCGTGACACCGCGCCGCCCGCGACGTCCGCGCCCTCCTCCCGCCGGGGCCGGACGTCCGCGTTTCGTAAGATGAAGCGCCCGTTATGCCCCTTTCGCGTTCGTAGGCTGGGGACGTGATCTCTCCCACGACCGTTGACGTCGTCCTGCCCTGCCTCGACGAGGCCGAGGCGCTGCCCTGGGTGCTCGGGCGCGTCCCTCCCGGCTGGCGCGCGCTCGTCGTCGACAACGGTTCGCGCGACGGCTCGGCGCGGATCGCGGAGGAACTGGGGGCGTACGTGGTGCGGGAGCCGGTGCGCGGCTTCGGCGCCGCGTGCCACGCGGGGCTGCGGGCGGCGCGCGCCGACCTCGTGTGCTTCTGCGACTGCGACGCCTCGCTCGATCCCGGGCTGCTCGTCCCCTTCGTCCGCGAGATCGTCGCGGGCGAGGCCGATCTCGTGCTCGGCCGGCGGCGGCCCACCGCGCGGGGCGCGTGGCCGGCCCACGCGCGCGCGGGGAACCTGGCGCTGTCCCGGCTGCTGCGCCGCAGGACCGGGCTGCGC
>NZ_JAAGLR010001031.1 GCF_010548245.1 Streptomyces sp. SID11385 | reverse complement strand
TCCGCGGCGCAGCCGGGCGGGGACGGCGAGCGCGGGAGGGGCGTCGGGGAGGAAGGGGAGGCAGCCGATGACGACGGGTGCGGGGTCTCCGGCGGCGCGCCGCGCGTCGAGCACCCGGCGGACGCGCTCGCCGAGGGGGACGGCCGGTGCGTGGGGTATCTCGGCGGCGGTCCCCGAGCCGAGCAGGGTGCGCCCGGGCGTGGCGAGGAAGCGGTCGCCCGGGCGGTAGGCGTCGAGCAGCGCGGTCGCGCCGCCGGGGACGGCGGCGGGGGGTTCCGGGGTGCGGGTGAGGGGTTCGTGCAGGGGGGCGGTCATGGGGGGCCTCCTGGGGATGGGGGTGCCGTGTGTGGGGGGGACGGGCGGCATCTCGTACGCGGCGACTCACGCGCGTGGCGCCGCGTTTCGGCGCACCTGCCGCGACGGCTCGTGCGCAGGTCGCCTCGTGCACGGGCCGTCGCGGCGTCTTACGCGCGCAAGGTCGCGCCTCCGTCCACGTACAGGTCGTGCATCGTGATGTGGCGTGCGCGCTCCGAGGCGAGGAAGGTGACGGCGTCCGCGATGTCGGCGGGTTCGGCGATGCGGCCGAGGGGGATGCCGGTGCGGAAGGCGGCGGGGTCGCCGTCGAGGACGCGGCGGGCGCCCGCTTCCTGGTCCTCGCCCCACATGGCGCGCTGCATGGCCGTGAGTGTGGAGCCGGGCGAGACGGTGTTGCAGCGGATGTGGTGCGGGGCGAGTTCGAGGCCGAGGCACTTCATGTACATCACGGTCGCGGCCTTCGACGCGGCGTAGGCGGCCATTCCGGCGCGCGGGACGCCGGCCGCGTTGGACGCGACGGTGACGAGGGTGCCCCGGCCGCGCGGGGTCATGCGGCGGGCGGCGGCGCGGGTGACGTGGAAGACGCCGGTGGTGTTGACGGCGAGGCTCGCGGACCAGTCGGCGTCGGTGAGTGCGGTGACGGGGCTCGTGCGCAGGATGCCCGCGACGCAGGCGACGACGTCGAGGGGGCCGTGGCTGTCCTCGGCGCGCGCGACCGCCGTTTCGACGGCCGCCGCGTCGGTGACGTCGAGGGGGTGCGCGGTGATCGCGCCCGGGCGGCGGGCGGCGAGGGCGTGGAGCCCGTCCGCGTCGGCGTCCGTCGCGAAGACGCGCGCTCCCTCCCGTACGAAGGCCGCCACGACCGAGGCGCCGATCCCGTGCGCCGCGCCGGTGACGAAGACGGTGCTCCCCGCGAACTCTCCTTCTGAGGGGTTCACTTGACCATCGCCGCCCGGATGTCGGCGAGGACGGACGTGGCGGCCTGGGCGCCGCCGAGGCTGGTCCACTTCGAGCCGTCGACGACGGTGGCGTGCTTGTCCTCGACGGCCTTCAGGCTCCGGTAGGCGGGTTCGGCCTGGAGTTGCTTGAGCAGTCCGGACTCGCTCGTGGGGTCGAGGGTGCCGATGAAGAGCCAGTCGCCGTCGATCTCCTTGAGGTTCTCGTTGCTGATCGGCGTCGAGTGGCCCTCGCCCTGCTTCGCCTGGATGCCGGGCCGGGTGAATCCGAGGTCCTTGAGGACGTCGGAGACGAAGACGCCCTGCTGCATGACGGCGGTGCCCTTGGCGGAGTAGCGGGCGACGGAGACCTCGCTGCCCGCGCGGGTGCCGAGGTCCTTCTTGAGCGCGGCGGCCTTCTCGTCGTACCGGGCGAGGAACTTCTTCGCCTCGTTGCTCTTGCCGAGGGCCTTGCCGGTGAGGGTGAGTGAGGACTTCCAGTCCTTGTCCTTCCCGATCGTGACGAGGGTGGGGGCGACCTTTCTGAGCTGTGCGAGCACCTGGGTGTCGGCGAGTTGTCCGGCGAGGATGACGTCGGGCTGGGCGGCGACGACCTTCTCGATGTCGGGGCCGGTCACGGTGCCGACGAGGGGGATCTTCGCGGCCTTGTCGGCGAGGTAGCCGGGGGCGCCCTTCTGGCCGCGTGCGGCGGTGAGGCCGACCGGTGCGATGCCGAGGGTGAGCGCGGAGTCGAGGTCCATCTCGCTGAGCACGACGACGCGCTGCGGGTGGGCGGGTATCTTCACCGCCGCGCCGGTGGCGTCGGTGACGCTGACGGTGCTCTTGTCCGTGGTGGCCGCGCCGGCCGCGTCGGAGGAGTCGTCGCCCGAACAGGCGGTCGCGGTGAGCAGACCGGCCCCGGCGAGCAGTGCCGCGAGCACGGTCGTGCGGCGGGTGGAGGGGCGAGGGGCGGACGGGCGGTGTGCCATGGATCGAGTTCTCCGTGAAAGGGGGACGGGGGGAGCACCGCAGCGGGGACGAGGGGGGCGAGGAACGCCGTTCTCCCTGCGTGCGGAGGGTTTTCGGGCAGCGAGCAGCCCGGCGCACCGCCCACCGGACGGCGCGTTACTTAGGTTAGGCTAACCTCATGTTCATTACGCAAGGGCGTCCGGCTCTCCCCGGCCGGCGCACCGCGCCGCTCACGGGCCGCGCATCGGTGGTCCGGTGGAGCGCGGCGGGACTTCTCGTTCTTGTCCTCGTGCTCGGGCTGCTGTCGCTCCTGTTCGGTACGGGCGCGACGGGCCCGGGCCGCGCCTGGGACTACCTCACGGGCGATCCGGCGGCACGGGCCGACGCACAGGTGCGGCTCGCGGTGCGCGACGTACGCCTCCCGCGCACGCTCGCGGCGCTCGTGGTCGGCTGCTGCCTCGGTGTCTCGGGCTGCCTGCTCCAGGCCGCTACCCGCAATCCGCTCGCTGAGACGGGTCTTCTCGGCGTCAACTCCGGTGCCGCCTTCGCCGTCGTCCTCGGGCTGACGTGGGGCGGGGTCGGTTCGGCGGGCGGGCTCATGGTGTGCGCGCTGCTCGGGGGCACGGTGGCGAGCGCGATCGTGCTGCTGCTCGCGGCGAGCGGGCGCACGGCGGGTTCGCCGCTGCGGCTCGTGCTCACCGGTTCGGCGCTCGGCGCGACGTTCCACGGCCTCACGGCGTACGTACTGCTCGGCACGCAGTCGACCTTCGACACGTACCGTTACTGGACGATCGGCTCGCTCGCCGGGGTGAGACTCGGCGATTTCGCGCTGCTCGCCCCGCTCGCCGCGCTCGGTCTCGCGGGCGCGTTGCTGTGCGCGCGTCCCCTCTCGGCGCTCGGCCTCGGGGACGACACGGCGCGGGCGCTCGGACACCATCCGGGGCGCGTACGGCTCGCGGTTGCCGCCGCGGTCTCGCTGCTTACCGGCTGTGCGGTGGCCCTCGCGGGCCCGATCGCCTTCCTCGGCCTCCTCGCCCCGTACGCGGCCCGCGCCCTGACGGGTCCCCGGCTCACGGCGCAGCTCGTCCTGTCGGCGCTCTTCGCCGTCAACGTCCTGCTCTTCGCCGACCTCCTCGCCCGCCTGGTGATCCGCCCCTGGGAGACCCCGGTGAGCGTGCTCCTCGCCTTCGTCGGGGGCCCGCTGCTCGTCTGGATCGCGCGCTCGCCGCGCCTGTCGACGGCGGGGGCGGCATGAGCGCGTACGACCCCGCCCGGCCGGAGCGGGACACCGGCGACACCTCCCCTCCCCCCACCGGCATCCCCCTCACCCCGCCCGACAGCACGGTTCTGCGCACCGGTGCCCTCTCCTGGCTCCTCCCCCGCCGTTCCCTCCTCCTCGCGTTGTGTCTCGCGCCCGTTCTCCTCGCCGTCGTGTGCCTCGCCGTGCTCGCCAGCTCGACCGGCATGAGCGCCGGGGAGAGCCTGCGGGGGCTCTTCGGGGCGGGGGACGCGGCGAGCACCATGGTGGTGCGGGAGTTCCGGCTGCCGCGGATCGTCGTGGGGCTGCTCGTCGGGGCCGCGCTCGGGGTCGCGGGGTGCCTCACGCAGACACTCGCGGGCAACCGGCTCGCCACACCCGACCTCGTCGGCGTCAACGAGGGCGCGACGGCCGCCGTGGTGGCCTCGGTCGCCGGGTCGACGACCGGGATGCTCGGCGCCTGGTGGCTCGGGCCGCTCGGCGCGGCGGCGGCGGCCGTGCTCGTCGTGCTGTGCGCGGGCGGTGCCGGGGCCGCCGGGTACCGGCTGCTCGTCACGGGCATCGGCGTCTCGACGTTCGTCGGCGCGGTGAGCGACCTCGTGCTGTCGCGCCAGAACCAGGCGACGGCGGGCGGCGTGTTCCTGTGGACCGTGGGCAGCCTCAACGGGCGCGACTGGGCGGTGGGCGGACCGCTCCTGGTGATCCTCGCGGTGCTGCTGCCGCTCGCCCTCGCGGCGGGCCACCGGCTCCAGTTG
>NZ_JAAGLR010001012.1 GCF_010548245.1 Streptomyces sp. SID11385 | reverse complement strand
CTCGGCCGCGTACGGGGCCTCGGGCAGCGTACGGAGCAGGTCGAGCCCCTGCCACACGGCGTCCCACGTGGGGCGGGTCGCGCGCAGGACGAGCCGGCCGATCGCGTGCTCGGCCTCGTGCAGGGCGGCGAGGAGCGCGTCGGCGCGCTCGGGGTCCTCGGCGGCGGCGAAGCGCAGGCGGGCCGTGTCGTAGCGCTCGATCGCGGGGGCGAGGAGCTTGTTGTCGAAGGCGGGATCGGTCGCGGGGCCCGCCGGTGGGTGCCGCAACTGCCCTTCCTCGTCCCGGTCCAGCTCGGCGGCGAGCGCGGCGGCGGCGCCGTCGCGGCCCGCGGGCGGGTCGAGCCAGCCGAGGAGCGCGCCGAGATGCTGCTCCTCCATCCGGCTCTGCCCCGTCGCCCAGTGCCGCCCGAGCAGCCCCGTCATCGGCAGCAGCAGCGCGGACCCCGGCACCCGCGCGCGCTCCCCGAAGTGCGTGAGCCACCGCCCGAGCAGCGGCACCCGCGCGGGCGCCGGATACGGCTCGTCCGGGTCCTGCTCGGCGGTCCGCCGGAAGCGCATCGAGCGCCCCAGCAGCCGCACGAACTCGATGCCCGCCGCACTCGGCACGAGCAACTGCGGCGCGTCCCGGCACAGTTCGGCCTCGACCGTGACCTTCTTGCCCGTCTCCGGCTCGGTCTCCTTGCGCTCCACCGTCTCGACATCGGACGCGAACGACTCGACGTACGGGAGCACTTCGGCCGCGAGCGCCGCGAGGAAGCCGAAGCGCAGCTCGCGGTCGCGCGGCTGCGGCACGTACAGCAGCCGGGGGCGCTCGCGCTCGGTCCCGACGAGCGCGCCGAGCGGGGCGCCCGTCTCACCGGCGGTGGTGAGCGGGACGAGGACGAGGGGCCGCTCGGACAGGTGCCGGTGCAGGCGCGTGGCGAGCGGCTGCGCGCGGCCCGCGCGCACCGCTTCGAGCCGCGCCAGGGTGGCGATGAGCGACATCAGGCGGCCTCCC
>NZ_JAAGLR010000983.1 GCF_010548245.1 Streptomyces sp. SID11385 | reverse complement strand
CCGTCGCCGCGAGGTGCAGCGAGCCGAGCGCGCCGCCGCGCGGGCGGTAGGAGCCCGTCGTCCTGCCGTGCGCGGTCCGCGCCCGCGAGCGGCGCCCGGCGGCGCCCTCACCGAGCCCGGGGACGGTCAGCTTCTTCGTGCGGAAGGGGGCGGTGGCGGAGGCGGCGGGCTGCTCAGCGGCGCCCGCGGAGCCTTTTCCCTCGGCGTCCGAGGGGGCGGAGGAATCCGAGGCGTCCGAAGGGGCGGAGGGGGCCGGGGCGTCGTCGCCGGGGGCCTTGGAGGGCCCGTCGTCCTCGCTCTTGCCGCTCGGGTCCTGGCCCGTACGGTCCTCGGGCGCCCCGCCCTGCGGCGGGACACCGCCCCCGGGCCCGTCGGGACCGTCCCCGTCGTCCGGCCCCCCGGGCTCCTCCTCGGGCCCGGCGTTCTCGTCGAGCACCTCGTCGAGCTTGTCCTCGTCGAGCCCGGGGGCGTCGAAGGGATTGCGGCGGCCGCGGTGCGGCAGGGCGAGGAGCGCGGCCTGCCGCACGTCCTCGGCGAGCACGCTCTCCCGCCCGGCCCAGGCGGCCAGCGCCGTCGCGGTACGGGCCATGACGAGGTCGGCGCGCATCCCGTCGACCTCGAAGGCGGCGCACGTCGCGGCGATCTGACGCAGCGCGGTGTCGCCGAGGACGACGCGGGGCAGCAGCTCCCGCGCCTCGGCGATCCGGGCGCGCAGGGCCGCCTCGTCCCCGGCGAAGCGCGCGGCGAAGGCGGCGGGATCGTCCTCGTACGCCATCCGGCGCCGTACGACCTCGACGCGCTCCTCGGTCTCGCGCGAGGCGGCGACCTCGACGGTGAGGCCGAAGCGGTCGAGGAGCTGGGGACGCAGCTCGCCCTCCTCGGGGTTCATCGTCCCGACGAGCAGGAAGCGCGCGGCGTGCCGCACCGAGACGCCCTCGCGCTCGACGGAGGAGACCCCCATGGCGGCGGCGTCGAGCAGCAGGTCCACGAGGTGGTCGCCCAGCAGGTTGACCTCGTCGACGTAGAGGATGCCGCGGTGCGCGGCGGCGAGCAGCCCCGGCTCGAACGCCTTGACGCCCTCGGCGAGCGCCCGCTCGATGTCGAGCGCGCCGACGAGCCGGTCCTCGGAGGCCCCCACGGGCAACTCGACCATCCGCGCCGGTCGCCGCGACTCCGCCTGGGCGGGAGCGTGCGGCCCGTCGGGACACCGCGGATCGGGAGCCGCCGGATCACAGGAGAAGCGGCACCCCGCCACGACCTCGACCTCGGGCAGCAACGCGGTGAGCGCCCGCACGGCGGTGGACTTGGCCGTCCCCTTCTCCCCGCGCACGAGCACCCCGCCGACGCGCCCGGACACGGCGTTGAGCAGCAGGGCGAGCCGTAGATCGTCCTGCCCGACGAGGGCGGTGAAGGGATAGGGATGGTCGGGGGTGGTCATACGGGGACTTCCTTTCGGGTAAACATTCCAGCCCTTCCCGGGGGTCCGCCGAAGGCTGGGGGCAAGGGGGGAGCGGGGTCCGGGGCGGAGCCCCGCGAGGTCACCCCGGCGCCCCCGGCGGCACGAACGGCAACCCCGCCGGCGCCCCCCGCTCGATCAGCTCCATCAGCGCCGCGGTGTCCGCGTGCTCCTCGATCAGGTCCGCCAACGCCTCCAACTGCTCCTCGCGCAACGCCCCGAACTCCGTGTCCGGCGCCGGCACGAACCGCCGCCCCGCCTGCGCGGCGATCCTGCGCAGGAAGGCCCGCCGGAAGCCGTCGCTCTCCAGCGACCCGTGCCAGTGCGTCCCCCACACCGCCCCCACCCGGCACCCGTCGAGGAACGGTTCGTCGCCGCCCGTCACCTCCGCGACCCCGTGGTGGATCTCGTACCCGTCGACCGGCTCCCCGAGCGCGCTCCCCGCGGGCCGGGCGAGCGTCTTCTCGCGCGCGAACCGCACCCGCACCGGGAGCAGCCCGAGTCCCGCGACGGTCCCCGCCCGCGACTCCACCTCGTCCTCGATCACGTCCCCGAGCAGCTGGAACCCGCCGCAGATGCCCAGCACGGGCCGCCCCTCGGCGGCCCGCAGGGCGAGCGCGTCGGCCAGCCCCCGCTCGCGCAGCCACGCCAGCGCCCGCACCGTCCCACGCGTCCCCGGCACGACGACCAGGTCGGCGTCCACGAGGTCCTGCGCCCGGTCCACGAACCGCACCACGACGCCCGGTTCGGCGGCGAGCGCGTCGACGTCGGTGAAGTTCGACATGAGCGGTACGGCGCACACCGCGACGCGCAGCACCTCCGGCCCGTACGGCTCGGCGAGCCGCGACTCGCGCACCGCGCCGCGCAGCGAGACGGCCATGCCGTCCTCCTCGTCGATGCCGAGCCCCGGTTTGAACGGCAGCACCCCGAAGGTGTCGCGCCCCGTCAGGTCCCGCAGCATCCGCAGGCCCGGTTCGAGCAGCGAGACATCGCCCCGGAACTTGTTGACGAGGTACCCGGCGACGAGCGCCTGGTCCTCGGCCGAGAGCAGCGCCGTCGTCCCGAAGAACGACGCGAAGACGCCGCCCCTGTCGATGTCCCCGACGACCACGACGGGCAGCCGGGCCGCCCGCGCGATCCCCATGTTGACGAGATCGGTCCGGCGCAGATTGATCTCCGCCGGGCTCCCCGCGCCCTCGCAGATCACGGCGTCGTACGAGCGCCGCAGCTCGGCGAGGCAGTCCACGACCGTCTGGAACAGCTCCGCCTGCTTGCCCCCGTGGTACCCGCGCGCGCTCAGCTCGCCGAGCGGCCTGCCGAGCAGCACGACCTGGCTGGAGCGCTCCCCGCCCGGCTTGAGCAGCACCGGGTTCATGAGCGCGCTCGGCTCCACGCGCGCGGCCTGCGCCTGCATCGCCTGCGCGCGGCCGATCTCGGCGCCGTCGCGCGTGACGAAGGAGTTGAGGGACATGTTCTGCCCCTTGAACGGCGCGACGCTCACCCCCCGCCGCACGAGCCACCGGCAGATCCCGGCCGTGACGACGCTCTTCCCCGCGTCGGACGTCGTCCCGGCGACGAGCAGCCCGCCCCCGGTCACCGCGCACGCCCCGCGACGCGCCCCGAGGCCACGAGCCGCGCCGCGACGCACACCCCGAGCGCCGCCCACGTCACGCGCCGCGACAGGCGCACGGCCCGCTCCACGTCCCCCGCGACGACGGCCCGGCC
>NZ_JAAGLR010000953.1 GCF_010548245.1 Streptomyces sp. SID11385 | reverse complement strand
GGCGGGGGCGCGGGGGCCGGACCGTACGGGGCGGCGCCGGGCGATGCCCGGGACGAAGCCGTGACGGTGGCCGGGAGCGGGGCGGGGGCCGGGCGGGTGAAGGGGCTGCGGGCCGTCGGGGCGACGGTGCTCCTCGCGCTCGGGGCGAACGCCGCGCTGCGCGGGCTCTCCGGCTTCCTGATCTTCTTCCTCGCCTTCCTCCTGCGCGATCAGCCGCTCGGCGGGCGCAGCGCGGCGGTCTCGCTGGGGATGGTCGGGGTCGCGGCCGGGGCGGGGAACGCGCTGGGCACGGCGGTGGGGGCGTGGCTGCGCACCCGCACGCCCGAGCTGATCATCGTGACGGTCGTGGGCGGGGTGCTCGGGATCGCGATCACGGCGGCGTGCCTGTTCGGGCAGTTCTCGGTGGCGCTGCTCACGGCGTGCGCGGGCTTCGCGCAGGCGCTCGCGAAGCTCTCGCTGGACGCGCTCATCCAGCGCGAGGTGCCCGAACAGGTCCGTACCTCCGCCTTCGCGCGCTCGGAGACGATGCTGCAGATGGCGTGGGTGCTCGGCGGCGCGATCGGCATCGCGCTGCCGCTGAACGGCGTACTGGGCCTCTCGGTCGCCGCGGCGATCGTCGCGACGGGCTGGCTGGGCACCCTGCGGGGCCTGCTGCGCTCGGGCAGGAGCCGGCACGGGGGCGCGCGGGTCGTGTGAACCCCGGGCCTGTGCGGCGCTTGTGGGCGGGCCGTGGGCGCGCCGCCCGGCAGGCGGGTGATCTGTACGGGTTCGGTACGAGGCGTACGGCGTCCCCCGCGCGAGGAGCCCGCCGCACCCCGTACCGCCAGGGCTTTCGCGGGCCCCTGACGGCGCGTCGGCGCGTACGGCACGCCGTACCCCCGGGCAGGTGCGCACGGCGGGAGCCATATAGCCTGCCCCCCATGACCTCCCCGCGTTTCCCGGCCAACCGCCGTCGCGCCGTGGCCGCCATCGGCGCCGTGTCCGCCGGTCTCCTCGCCCTGTCGGCCTGCGACAAGCCGACCCCGCTGGCCACCGTGACGATCGGTACGACCTCGGTGAACTCGGAGGCCACCTGCTACGACGACGGGCACGCCCTCGGCACGGCGGCGCTCCAGAAGTGCCTCAAGGACACGAGCGACGCCAAGACGGTGAAGGTGGACCCGGACGAGACGGTCCGCTTCGGCGTCGACCCGGCCGTGGCCGACAAGGGCTGGACGTTCCTGCTGAACGGTCAGCAGATCACCGAGACCAGCAAGAAGACGTACACGACCATCCCGGGCAACGTGTTCTTCAACGAGCAGTACGGCGGCCAGTCCTCGACCGGCACCGTCACGATCGTCGAGGGCGACGGCAAGAAGGCGTACGGCCTGTGGACGTTCAAGGTGAAGAAGGACGACTGAGCCGCGTGACGACGAAGGACGACTGAGCCACCTCATGCGCGTACTCATCGCCACCGCGGTTCCCGCCGAACGGGACGCGGTGGCGCGCGCGTTCCCTGGCCGGCCGGTGCCCCGCACCCTGCCGGGCGGCCTCGAATTGCTCGCCGTGCCCGATCCGCTGCCGCACGATCACCTCTTCTTCGACCCGCTGCTCGCGGGCCCGCTGCCCGTCGCGCCGCCGCTGCCCGAGCGCGGCGGCGAGTCGCCGGGCGCGGCGCAGGCCGTGCA
>NZ_JAAGLR010000922.1 GCF_010548245.1 Streptomyces sp. SID11385 | reverse complement strand
AGGGGCGTCGGCGGGGCGTTGCCGGGGCGGGCCGTCTGGGCCGGGAGCGCGGACGCGTCCTCGGGGCCGAACCAGGCGGCCACTCTGCCCGGGCCCACCGCGACCACGAGGACGGCCGCGAGGGCGAGCAGCCCCACCGCGTACCACCAGCCCGCACCGCCCCGCCGGCGCCGCGCCGCGTAGCTCCCCCAGGCGTCGAGAGACGCCTTGTTCCTCCCCATCCCCCCGCACTGCCTCTCTGTCGTGACCCCCGGCCCTGAGTTGTCGTCGATCATGGCACCCGCCACTGACAACGGCCCCCCGCAGCCGCCCACCGCCCGAGCGGAAGCGCTGGACGGTCGGCCTCCCGTACCGCGCCTCCCGCCCGGGGGGCAGGCGCTGGACGGGCGGCCTCCCCGTACCGCCTGAGAGACTGGGACCATGCCCCAGGACATAACCCCCAGTGACGCGGCGACCAGCCAGGACTTCGCCGCCGACGCCTCCGCCGTACCGCTCCGCGAGACCACCGACGGCGGTCCCGTCGTCGGGTTCGACCTCGACATGACGCTCGTCGACTCGCGGCGCGGGATCGGCGCGGTCTACCGGGCGCTCGCGGCGGAGACGGGCGCGGACATCGACGTGGACCTCGTGACGAGCCGGCTCGGACCGCCGCTGGAGCACGAGATGGCGAACTGGTTCCCGCCGGAGCAGGTCGTCGCCATGAGCGACCGCTACCGCGCGCTGTACCCCGACCACGCGATCGCCGAGACGACGGCGATGCCGGGCGCGCGGGAGGCGTTCGCCGCGGTACGGGCGGCGGGCGGGCGCGTACTCGTCGTGACCGCGAAGAACCGCGCGCACGCCGCGCTGCACCTCAGCCACCTCGGCCTGGAGCCGGACCTGCTGATCGGCGGGCTGTGGGCGGAGGCGAAGGGGACGGCGCTGCGCGCGCAGGGCGCTTCGGTGTACGTGGGCGACCACATCGGGGACGTGCGCGGGGCCCGTACGGCGGACGCGGTGGCGGTCGCGGTGGCGACGGGGCCGTGCGACGAGGAGGAATTGCGGGGCGCGGGGGCGGATGTGGTCCTCGGGACGCTCGACGCGTTCGCGGGGTGGCTGGGGGAGTACGTGAGCGGGACGGACGCGGGCGGTACGGGGAGTGCGGGGGGAGCTGCGGTGTGATGGTCGCCCTGGCGTCTGTGGATAACTCGCGTTTCGCGTGAACGTGGCTCACTCGGGGGAGTGAGGCGTTGTGCGGGTTTCAGCGAGTTGTCCACAGATGTGGCGGGAGGGGGCGGGGGGTGGGGGTGGCTTTGGAAGAATGGTATTGGGGCCGCCCCCTGGGAGGGCGGGGGCTGTCCGCTGGCGGGTGCGGGTGCGGGTGCGGGTGCCGATGCGAGTGCGCACCCCGCCCTGTCCCCCCACCCCCCTACGCCCCCACCCCCCTACGCCCCCGCCGCCCTCCTCCCCGCCAGAATCCCCCGCACCACCCCCGCTCCCGCGAGCAGCAGCCCCACCCCCATCAACATGCACACCGCGTACGCGAGGGTCGGGAAGGGGTCGGTGTGCAGGAAGAGGGGCGCGAGGGTGACGAGGGTCGCGACGGCGCCGATGGCGAAGACGATTCCGCCGGCGACGACCAGGCGGTCGCCGGGTCCGGGCTCCTGGGCAGGGGTTTTGTCGGGCACCGCACCAGGGTAGTTCCAAGGCCCGGGGACGAACCCGGGACGTCCCGCCGGGCGCCCGCGTCCTGAGGGGATGTCCGGCGATCGGACGGGGGCGGGGCACTGCCGTGTGCGGTACCTCGCGGACCGCACGGAATCGCCGGACACCGCCTAGCCTGGAGGGCGGCGGGTCCCGATGGCCCGCTGCTGTGCTCTCCAGGGCCCGCGAGGCCGCTGACGGGTCCTCGGGCCGCGTCGGCGGGTCGTTCGTGGTGCCCGGGGCCCGCCCCGCGCGTCACCCGCGGCTCCCGCCGGTTCCCGTCCGGGGGCGCGGGTCCGCCGGCGGCGGGCGGAGGCGGAGACAGGGACGGCTCCCGCCGTGGTGGGCCGTCGTGGACGAGCGAGGACGAGGACGAGCAGGTGCCTACCGGCAAGGTCAAGTGGTTCAACAGCGAGAAGGGCTTCGGCTTCCTCTCCCGCGACGACGGCGGTGACGTCTTCGTCCATTCCTCGGCGTTGCCACAGGACGTGGAGACGCTCAAGCCGGGCCAGCGCGTCGAGTTCGGAGTCGTGGCGGGCCAGCGGGGCGACCAGGCGCTCACCGTGACGGTCCTCGACCCGACCCCCTCGGTCGCCGCCGCCCAGCGCCGCAAACCCGACGAGCTGGCCTCGATCGTCCAGGACCTGACGACCCTCCTGGAAGGCGTCGCCCAGCAGCTCGAACGGGGCCGCTACCCCGACCGCGCGAGCGGCGCCAAGACCGCCAACCTCCTGCGCGCGGTCGCCGACCAGCTCGACGTCTGAGCGGGCCCCCGCGGAGGCGGTACGGGCCCGGGGCGGCGCACCGCCCCGCACGCGTACCGCCTCAGCGGGCCCCGCCCCCGCACAAGGCCCCGCGCCCCGCCCGCGGCGCACCCCCGCGCAGGGCACCTCCGTCCCTCACCCGAAGTCCAGCGCCCCCGCCGCCACCTCCGGCACCAGCCCCTGCTCCGCCGCCCGTCCGAGCAGTCCCCGCACCGCCCCGTACCCGTCCTCGCCCAGGTCCTCGGTGAACTCGTTGACGTAGAGGCCGATGTGCTGCTCGGCGACCGCCGGGTCCATCTCCTGCGCGTGCGCGGCCACGTACGGCCTGCTCGCCTCCGGGTCGGCCCAGGCCATGCGGACCGAGGTGCGGATCGTGCCGGCCAGCGCGCGCAGCCGCTCGGTGCCGAGGGAGCGCTTCGCGACGATCGCGCCGAGCGGGATCGGCAGGCCCGTCGTGGACTCCCAGTGCTCGCCCATGTCGGCGGCCTTGTGCAGCCCGTAGTCCTGGTACGTGAAGCGCGCCTCGTGGATCACGAGACCGGCGTCGACGCTCCCGTCCCGCACCGCCGGCATGATCCGGTCGAAGGGCATGACGACGATCTCGCCGACCCCGCCGGGGATCGTGTCGGCCGCCCACAGCCGGAAGAGCAGGTACGCCGTCGAGCGCTCGCTCGGCACCGCGATCCGCGCGCCGCCCAGGTCCTGCCCCGCCTCGCGCGTCAGCACGAGCGGCCCGCAGCCGCGCCCGAGGGCCCCGCCGCACGGCAGCAGCGTGTACTCGTCGAGAATCCACGGCAGCACCGCGTACGAGACCTTCAGGACCTCCGGCGAGGCGTCCCCGCCGCGCTCCGCGATCCCGTTCGTGATGTCGATGTCCGCGAACGTCACCTCGGGCGCCGCCGCGCCGGGCACCCGGCCGTGCGCCCAGGCGTCGAAGACGAAGGTGTCGTTGGGGCACGGCGAGAACGCGATGCGCAGCGTCTCCGGCAGCCCGCCGCCCGGCGTCGTCCCGTCCGTGCCCGTGCCCGTCTCCGTCACCGTCATCCCGCGGCCTCCTGATCATCCGCCCCCGTCGCGTACCCCTTCATGGTGCACCCACCGGGCGGCGCGCGAGGCGGCGGGCGTCCCTCACACGTACCGCCGTGCCTCCTGGAGCACCGGCGCCAGCGCCGTGAAGGCCGAGGTCAGGACCGCGAGCGCCTCCGGGACGCGCCACGCCTCGCGGTCGCGCGGGCCGACCGGGTTGGAGACCGCGCGCAGTTCGAGCGCCGGGATGCCGTAGCCGTACGCCGCCTCGGCGACCGCGAAGCCCTCCATGCCCTCGCTCGCCGCGCGCGGGCGCAAGCCCCGCAGCTCGGCCGCGCGCTCCGCGGTGCCGGTCACCGTCGAGACCGTCAGCGCCTCGCCCACCACGACGGGCGGCAGCGCGGGCGCGTCCTCCGCGTCCGCCGCGTCGTCTGGGGTCAGCG
>NZ_JAAGLR010000887.1 GCF_010548245.1 Streptomyces sp. SID11385 | reverse complement strand
GCCGAGGCGGGGCTCGCCGACGCGCTCGGCATCGACCGCTGGGCGCTCGTCGTCGGCGGCTCGATGGGCGGCATGCGGGCCGTCGAGTGGGCCGTCACCCACCCCGCCCGCACCGGGGCGCTGCTCCTGCTCGCGACGGCGGCGGCGGCGAGCGCCGAGCAGATCGCCTGGTCGGGGCTCCAGATCGCGGCGATCCGCGCCGACCCGCACTGGCACGGGGGCGACTACCACGGGACGGGCCGGGGCCCGGTGGGCGGTCTCGCGCAGGCCCGGCGGCTCGCGCACGTCACGTACCGTACGGCGGCCGAACTCCAGGACCGCTTCGGGCGCGCGACAGGCGCCGGGGGCCGGTTCGAGGTCGACGCGTACCTCGACCACCACGCCGCGAAGCTCGTCCGCCGCTTCGACGCGGGCAGTTACGTCGTCCTGAGCGAGTCCATGAACGCCCACGACGTGGGCCGCGAGCGGGGCGGCCTCCGCGCGGCGCTGGCCCGCGTCACGGCGCCCGCGCTCGTGGCGGGCGTCGACTCCGACCGGCTCTACCCGCTGTCCCAGCAACGGGAGTTGGCGGCCCACCTCCCGGGGGCCGACGCGGTGCGCGTGATCGAATCCGCGCACGGGCATGATGGGTTCCTCACCGAGACGGAACAGGTGGGGGCGCTGGTCGGGGAGTTGCTGGCGCCCGGCTGAGAGGGGCGGGGATGACGGCGTACGTCGTGGTGCCGGGGATCGACGGGTCGGACGGGGCGCACTGGCAGAGCTTGTGGGAGGCGGAGTGGGGCGCGGACGCGGTGCGGATCGCGCCCGGGTCGTGGGCGGCGCCGGACCTGGAGGACTGGGTGGGGGCCGTGGGCAGGGCGTACGAGGCCGTGGCCGGGCGGGGACGCGTCGTGCTCGTGGCGCACAGCCTGGGGTGCTGGGCGGTCGCGGAGTGGGTGCGGCGGGCGGGGCCCGAGGGCGTCGCGGCCTTCCTCGTCGCGGCGCCCGACCCGCGCGGCACGGCGTTCCCGGCCCAGGCCGCCCCGGGCTTCGTGCCCCTGCGCGCCGCCGCGCTGCCGTGCCCGGCGGTGCTCGTGGCGAGCGCGGATGATCCTTACTGCACGAGCGAGACGTCGGCGGAACTCGCCGAGGACTGGGATGCCCAGTGGCATCTCGCGGGACGGCGGGGCCACATCAACAGCGCGAGCGGGGTCGGGTATTGGGCGGAGGGCAGGGAGTTGCTGCGGTGGTTCGAGGAGGTGGGAGGCGCCGGTCCCGTAGCGGGGGATCGCTGAGGGCCCCGCCGCGCGGAGGGCGCGCTCCGTACCCGGCGCGTCCGGCGCCCGCGCTCACCTCCCGCCCCTCGGGGGGCTCCGGGGCCCGCCTTCCGTTCCCGGCCGCAGGGGCGCAGAATCGCCCCATGACCACGCCTTCGTCCGGCCCGGCCGCCTCGCCCGTCCCTCCCGCCCACTGGTCCGCGCACTACGAGGCGGGCAAGGACTTCCAGGTGCTCGGCGAGGAGGAGAAGGCCCTGTACCGGCGGGTCGCTTCCGCGGTCGGGGCGGGGCGAGCGCTCGATGTGGGCTGCGGGACGGGCGCGTTGGCCGCCTTCGTCCACGACGAGCTCGGATACGAGACCGAGGGCGTCGACTTCGCGGAAGGGGGCGTCGCCCGGGCGCGGGAGCGGTGCGGGGACCGGATCGCCCTGCGCGTGGCGGACGCCGAGCGGGAGCCCGTGGGCGAGGCCGGGGCCTACGCGCTGGTGACCGTACGGTGCGTCGCTCCCTACTGGGGCGACCGGGCGCGTGTGGTACGGGAGTTGGGGGGCCTGCTCGCCGAGGGCGGCGCGCTCGTCGTGGTGACCCACGTGGCGGAGCGCTTGCCGGAATCGCGCCGGGCGATCGCGCTCGACGAGGACGAACTCGTCGTGCTGGAGGCGGCGTTCGAGGAGTGCGAGCGGTACGACGTCGACGGCCTCGCCGCCCTCGTGCTGCGGCGCCCCGGCGGCGCGTACTCCATCGCCGAGATGGCGGGGGAGCCGGTCGCGCAGGCGATGCTCGGGGCCGGGGTCGTCGTCACGGACCCGGACGGGCGGCTGCTGCTCGGCCGTTCGGCGCGCGGGATGTGGAGCCTGCCCGGCGGGAAGGTGGACGCGGGCGAGTCCGTGACCGACGCGGCCGTGCGCGAACTCGCCGAGGAGACCGGACTCACCGCCACGTCCACCCGCCTGCTCGCCCTCCTCCACGACGACCACGCGGGGCTCCGCCGCGTCACCGCCGCCGTGCGCGCCCTCGCCTGGCACGGCACCCCGCAGGTCACCGAACCCCACCTCTTCCGCCGCTGGGAGTGGCACGGGCGTGCCCAACTCCGCACGCTCGGAGCGCTTTTCACGCCCTCCGCGCACGTCATCGAAGTGGCCTTCCCGGGCACCCTGCCGGGCCTCGCGCTCCCGCACGTCTACCCGCTCGCCCCGCCCGCGTGAACCGGGGCGCGTCGAGCGCGTGGACGTGCGGGAGCGCGGGGCCCGGAGCCGTACTCACCTCGCGGCCGAAGGCTCCTCCGGGGTCGGCCGCGCCCCCGAGCCGGCCCGCCGTGCGTCCGAGCGGGTCGGCCGCGC
>NZ_JAAGLR010000857.1 GCF_010548245.1 Streptomyces sp. SID11385 | reverse complement strand
CTCCACGGGCGCGGGCGCCCTCCTCCTCGTCGCGGGCGTCCTCGCGCTGCTGCACGGCCGCCGCTGGCCCGCGATGTCCGGGCGCTACGAGCGCGGGGGCGCCGCGCCCCGGCCCCGTACCCCCGCCCGCGCGTTCGACCCGGACCGCCCCGAGGACCTGTGGAAGGCCATCGACCGGGGCGAGGACCCGACCGGCGAACGCTGAGCCGCCGCAGCTCAGCGGGCCCACCCCGGTGCGCGCCGCCGGGCCCGGTGGGCGACAATGGACACGTAGATCCACCGTACCGAGGAGCAAGTCATGTCGAAGAGGAGCCACGGGCACACCCCGGCGGCGTGGACCGGCGTCCTGATCGCCTTCGTCGGGTTCATCGTTTGCAGCATCTTCATCGTGATGTCCGTGCCGGTCGGCTTCTGGATCGGCATCGGCATCCTGCTGCTCGCGGCGATCGTCGGCGGCGCCATGAGCATGGCGGGCCTGGGGAACCGGCCCACCGGCAAGACCGGCCTCGGCCACGGCGCGCACTGACCCGCGCGCCACGCCCGCGGGCGTGCGCGTGCGCGGTGCGGCCCCGGCCCGCACAATGACCCGGTGACCACCCCGTCCGCCGCCGCGCGCCCCGCCCGCCGTCTCCTCGCCCCCGCCGCCGCCCTCGCGGGCGTGGCGGGGGCGTTCGCGTACGTGGGGGCCGTCGACCCGAACGAACCCGGGCACTACCCCGCGTGCCCCCTGCTGCGCCTCACCGGGATCTACTGCCCCGGCTGCGGAGGGCTGCGCAGCGCGCACGCCGTCGCGCACGGGGACTTCGCGCAGGCCTTCCAGGACAACGCGCTCGCCGTCGCCGGGTACGCGCTTGCCGCCGTCCTGTGGCTCGTGTGGGTCCTGCGGGCCGCCCGCGGCCAGGACCTCGCGGTGCTCCAGCCCCCGGCCCGGCTGCGGTGGGCGCTCGGAGCCGTCGTGCTCCTCTTCACGCTCGTACGGAACCTGCCGCCCGGCGGCTTCCTGCACCCTTGAGCCGAGGCGCGGCGAATCCGCTGGTCAGCCTCGCCACCGTCAACCGGATGCGTGGCTTACGCCTCGCGGCGGCTACCATCGCCAGAGGTCCCCGGCCCCGTACCACCGGGCACGGCCGCACCCGTACCACGTTGCCCCTTCCCGCGCGGGGAGGCTTGAGAGGAGTCCGCCGGAGTGAGTGTGCTCGACGAGATCATCGACGGAGTGCGTGCCGACCTCGCGGAGCGGCAGGCACGCGTCAGCCTCGACGAGCTGAAGGAGCGTGCGGCCCGCGCCCCGGAGGCCCGCGACGGGCTCGCCGCGCTCGGCGGCGAGGGTGTGCAGGTCATCTGCGAGGTCAAGCGCTCCAGCCCCTCCAAGGGCGCGCTCGCCGCGATCGCCGACCCCGCCGCGCTCGCGGCGGACTACGAGGCGGGCGGCGCCGCCGTCATCTCCGTGCTCACCGAGCAGCGCCGCTTCGGCGGCTCGCTCGCCGACCTCGAAGCCGTCCGCGCCAAGGTCGACATCCCCGTCCTGCGCAAGGACTTCATCGTCACCTCCTACCAGCTCTGGGAGGCCCGCGCCTACGGGGCCGACCTCGCGCTCCTCATCGTCGCGGCCCTGGAGCAGCCCGCCCTCGAATCGCTCATCGAGCGCGCCGTCTCGATCGGCCTCACGCCGCTCGTCGAGGCGCACGACGAGGCCGAGGTCGAGCGCGCGGTCGAGGCGGGCGCCCGCCTCATCGGCATCAACGCGCGCAACCTCAAGAACCTGAAGGTCGACCGCAACACCTTCGAGCGCGTCGCCCCCGAGGTCCCCGACGGCATCCTCAAGGTCGCCGAGTCCGGCGTACGCGGCCCGCACGACCTCATCGCCTACGCCAACGCGGGCGCCGACGCCGTGCTCGTCGGCGAGTCGCTCGTCACCGGGCGCGACCCGAAGACCGCCGTCGCCGACCTCGTCGCCGCGGGCGCCCACCCCGCGCTGCGCCACGGACGGGACTGACCCCACCATGACCACCGCTTCCCCCGCCCCCGCGACCCGGCAGGCCCCGTGCCCGTCCGGGCTCGCGGCGTGCGCGGCGGACAGCGGACTCGCGGGCCTCGCGCGGCCCCGTCCCGTACCGGAACGGGCGGCGTGCGCCCAGGCCCGCGACCCGTACGCGCGGCTCG
>NZ_JAAGLR010000829.1 GCF_010548245.1 Streptomyces sp. SID11385 | reverse complement strand
TCCCGAGCGCCGCGAGCCCGGCCCGTACCGCCGCCGCCGCGCGCGCGTGCCGCCCGCGCACGACGTCGGGGCCCTCCGCCGCGAACCGCTCCAGGCAGGCTTCGAGCGCGAGCATCTCCAGCTGGGCCGGGGCGTGCGGGAGCGCCTTGCGGCCCGCGTCGATCCACCGGTGCTTCCAGTCGAGCAGCGAGAGGTACGAGCCGCGCGGGCCCGCCTGGTTCGCCTCCAGACGCTCCCAGGCGCGCGGGCTCAGCGCGGCCACCGAGACCCCGGCCGGGCCGCCGAGCGCCTTCTGCGCCCCGATCACGCACAGGTCGACGCCCCACTCGGCGGGCAGCAGCGGCTCCGCGCCCACCGAGGCGACGGCGTCGAGCATGAGCAGCGCGCCGTGCTCGCGCACCACCTCGCCGATCGCGGCGACCGGGTTCGTGTTGCCCGTCGCGGCCTCCGCGTGCACGAGCGAGACGAAGTCCGTCTCCGGGTGCGCCTGAAGCGCCTCGCGCACCTGGGCGGCGCTCACCGCCGTGTCGAAGGGCACCGCGAGGTCGTGCACGGTGGCGCCGCAGTCGCGCAGCCAGTTGCCGAAGGTCTGCCCGTACGGGCCCGTCACGATGTTCAGCGCGACCGTCCCCGGACCGGCGACGCCCCGGATGCACCCTTCGAGGGGCAGCAGCGCCTCGCCCTGCGTGATGACGAGTTCGTACCCCCCGCTGCCGGGCGCGCCGAGCCCGAGCAGGGCGGCGACCTTGCGCTCGATCGTGGCGAAGTGGTGGGCGGTCAGGGGGGTGAGGTCAAGCAGGGGGTGCGTCACGAGGGGACTCTTTCTGCGTGTTCAGCGGGTGCTGCGTGCGGTGTTCCGCGCGGGGACGGTGGCCGTGCGGGCCGCTTGCGAGGGTACTCAGGGGGTGCGGGCGAGTGGGCGGGGCAGGCCGCCTTCTAGGGTGCCGGTCATGACTGACGTGAGCGAAGCGAAGCCGGTGCTCCGGGTGAAGGGGGCCGTTCTGGTCGGGCCCGAGGACGTGCGCGACGAGCTGTGGGTCGTCGGCGGGCGGGTCACGTTCACGCCGCCCGCGGGGGCGCGCGACGTGCGGACGGTGGAGGGCTGGGCGCTGCCCGGGCTCGTGGACGCGCACTGCCACGTCGGGCTCGACGCGCACGGGGCCGTGCCCGCCGAGGAGGCCGAGAAGCAGGCGCTCACCGAGCGCGACGCGGGCGCCCTGCTGCTCCGCGACGCGGGCTCGCCCTCCGACACGCGCTGGACGGACGCGCGCGAGGACCTGCCCCGCATCATCCGCGCCGGGCGGCACATCGCCCGTACCCGCCGCTACATCCGTAACTTCGCGCACGAGATCGAGCCGGAGGACCTCGTCGCGTACGTCGCGCGCGAGGCGCGGCGCGGGGACGGCTGGGTCAAGCTCGTCGGCGACTGGATCGACCGAGAGGAGGGCGACCTGACGGCGTGCTGGCCGAGCGGCGCCGTCGAGGCGGCGATCGCGGAGGCGCACCGGCTCGGCGCCCGCGTCACCGCGCACTGCTTCGCGGAGGACTCGCTCACGGACCTCGTCGAGGCGGGCATCGACTGCGCCGAGCACGCCACGGGGCTCAGCGAGGACACCATCCCGCTCTTCGCCGAGCGCGGCGTCGCGATCGTCCCGACCCTCGTCAACATCGCGACGTTCCCGCGCCTCGCGGACGGCGGCGAGGCCAAGTTCCCGCGCTGGTCGGCCCACATGCGCCGGCTCCACGCCCGCCGCTACGAGACGGTGCGCGCCGCCCACGACGCGGGCGTCCCCGTCTTCACGGGCACCGACGCGGGTGGCAGCCTCCCGCACGGCCTCATCGGCGCGGAGGTGGCCGAACTGGTCCGCGCGGGCCTCCCGCCGCTCGCGGCCCTCTCCGCCGCCGTCTGGGACGCCCGCGCCTGGCTCGGCAGGCCGGGCCTCGCCGAGGGCGCCCCGGCCGATCTCGTGGTGTACGAGAGCGACCCGCGCGCGGACGTACGGGTCCTGACGGCACCTCGGCGGGTGGTGATGTCGGGGCGGGTCGTCGCCTGAGGGACGGCGCTCCGCGCGCCCCAGGGGCGCGCGCGGCGCGGCCGGGCGCCCCTCCTCGCGGGGGACGTACCGCTGTGACGTCGGCGAACGCGTGCGCAAGAGGATGCTTCCCTTTTCGAACACCATGCCGGAAACCACCCTTTAGGGTGAACGTGCTGCGGTACGTCAATCTTTCACCCCCGTTCCGCGAGGATTCCCGCATCGAGGCCGCCGGCCCCCGTGTCCCCGGGACGCGCCGGCGGCTCCATGTCTCTTGTGGGGGTAACACCGTCTTGAACAGCACCACCTTCGGCCTGCCCGCGCGCCGTCTCGCCGCCGCCACCACGGCCGCGCTCCTCGTCGGCGCGCCCGTCCTGCTCGCGACCGCCGGGACCGCGCACGCCACCGAGGGCCACGGGGGGAAGTCCGGCGCCGTCGTCCTGCGCACCGGGCTCGACGTCTCCCTCCTCAGGAAGACCGTCGACCTGCCGCTCCACGTCTCGCTCAACGAGGTGAGCGCCCCCGGCGACGCCGACGAGACCGCGCTCACCGCGACGCTCGACGGCGTCGACAAGGGCCGCCCCTTCCGCGTGCTCGACGCCCGCGTCGCCCGAGCGAAGGCCACCGCCGACGGTCACAGCGCCGAGGGCTCCACCGAACTCGTCGGCGCCCGCGTCCACGTCCCCGGGCTCCCGCTCCTCTCGCTCGTCGAGGTCGAGAAGGTCACCTCGCGCGCCGTGTGCGAGGTCGGCCACCGTCCCGTCGCCGAGGCGAACGTCCTCGGCCACGTCAAGGTCCTCGGCAAGACCGTGCGCCTGTCCGCCGGCGGCACCACGCGGGTCGAGGTCCCCGGCGTCGGCGAGGTCACCCTCGACCTCTCGAAGCGCACCACCACCGCCACCACGGCCGCCGCCGCGGCGCTGGAGCTGAAGGTCTCCGTCGACCCGCTCAAGCTCGGCGTCGCCCAGGTCGAGGGCACCGTCACCCTCGCGGGCGCCACGTGCGAGACCCCGAAAACGGACGGCGCGGCCCCCGGCACCCCGGCCTCCGAGCCGCCCGCCTCCGCCCCGGCCGACGATCCCGCCGACGACGCGGACGGTTCCGGCGACGCCGCGAGCCCGTCCCCGGCCGCGCACGGCGACGGCAAGGACGACGAGGGCACCAGGAGCAACGGCGCCAAGGGCACCGAGGTGACCACGGCCGCCGGGAAGTCCGACGACGGCGCGAACCTCGCCGAGACCGGCGGCAGCTCGACGACCCCCTACCTCGCGGGCGGCGCGGCCGTCCTCCTGGTGGGCGGCGCGGGCGCCGTCTGGTTCGCCCGCAACCGCCGGGCGGCACGCGGCAACTGAGCCGCATCGCACGGGGCAACCGAACCGCATCGCACGCGGCAACCGAGCCGCGTCGCACGCGGTAACGGAGCAGCCGCGCCGCACGCGGCAACCGAC
>NZ_JAAGLR010000791.1 GCF_010548245.1 Streptomyces sp. SID11385 | reverse complement strand
GACTCGCGGCGGCGGGCGGCGCGTCCACGACGAGCGCCACGGCCAGGTCGAGATCCCGCGCGGCCTGCTCGTGCGGCGCGGGCGCGAGCGGCGCCGGTACGGGCCTCACTCGCCCACCCCCGAAAGCCCCTTCACGCGTCCCCGCGCGTAGCGCGCCTGCGCTCCCACCGCCGCCTGCTCGATCCCCAGGTAGTCCGCGATCTCCGCGTCCCCCACGCCCAGCTCGTACCGCAGCACCACCAAGTCGTACAGCCGCTCCGGCAGTTCGGCCAGTGCCGCCCCGGACACCTCGCCCACGGGCCGCACCCCCCGCTCCGTTGCGCACGCGTGCACCTCCGCCTTCAGCACCCGCCAGGCGTACCGCGCCACCGAGTCCGAGCCCAGCACCCGTCGCCAGTTCCCGCGCAACCACCCGCACGCCCGGGCCACGACCTCGTCGCTGTGAGCCGCGCCCACCTGCGTCTCGGCGTACCGCGTCCACAGGCTCATGTGCGAGTCCGCGAAGGCGTCGAAGGTCAGATCCGGCCGCCGGGGCGCGATCAACGCGGGATCGAGCACGGCCCGTACGCTCCCGCCCGCACCCGCACCCGCACCCGCACCCGCGCCCGCACCCGCGCCCGCACCCGCACCCGCGCCCGCACCCGCACCCGCGCCCGCCGTGTTCACCGTGTCCGCCACGTCCGACGCATGCCCCGCCTCCGCCCCGCTCCGCGCACTCCGACGACCCCCTTCGTCCCCCACCCCTCGCTCGCACCGCACAGGCGCCGCTCCTTAGCCCTGATCAGCCCGCATCGCCGGGAGCCACCGCGCGCGTCCTCGCGCAACCCCCGGCAACCCCGCAACCCTGGCCCCCCTTTGTCTCGTGTCCACCTGCCCCTCCATAACCCCTTTGTCTGCGAACGGACGACACCTCGGATTTCTGTTCGCACATCTGATCCAGGACGTGTAGATCCCCCGGGACCGGGGGCAGAAGACCCCGCGGAAGGGGCTGATGGGTGATGGACGAGTACGCGGTGGACCTCGAACTGGATCGCGCGCACTCGGCCCGCATGTACGACTGGTTCCTCGGCGGTACGACGAACTTCCCGGCCGACCGCGAAGCCGCGGCGGCCGCCCTGTCGGCCTTCCCCGTCATCCTCACGACGGCGCGCGTCAACCGCGCCTTCATGCACCGCTCCGTCCGGCTCCTGGCAGGTACGGGACTCGACCAGTTCCTCGACATCGGTACGGGCATCCCGACGAGCCCCAACCTGCACGAGGTCGCCCAGTCCGTCCGCCCCGCCGCGCGCGTCGTCTACGCCGACCACGACCCGATCGTCCTCGCCCACGCCCGCGCCCTCCTGCGCAGCAGCCGCCAGGGACGTACGGCGTACGTGCAGGCCGACGCCCGCGACCCCGCCGCCCTCCTCACCGCGCCCGACCTCCTCGCGACGCTCGACCTCTCCCGCCCGGTCGCCCTCTCCCTCAACGCCCTCCTCCACTTCGTCCCGGACGACGGCGAGGCGTACGCGCTCGTCGAAGCCCTCAAGTCCGCGCTGGCTCCCGGCAGTACGCTCGCGATCAGCCACGTCACGCCGGAGTTCGACCCGGCGGGCATAGCGCGCCTCACCCAGGCGTACGAGGCATCCGGCACCCCCGGCAAGGCCCGCAGCGGCGAGGAGATCGCCCGTTTCTTCGAGGGCTGGGACCTCCTCGCCCCGGGCCTCGTCCCGAGCCACGCGTGGCGCCCCGAAGCCCCGGACCCCACCACCCCCGCGGAATCCGCCTGTTACGCGGCGGTGGCCCGCAAACCCGCCCCGGGCCGGCAGGGCAGGTAAGGTCACGCCATTCTGATCATGTGAACGAATGACGAGGGTGGTGTGGGCGGTATGTGGGAGCCGACGGAGGCCGAGGGGGGCCGGCTGGCGGTGCGGTGGTGGAAGTGGGCGTGGTCGGCGCCGGACGACCGCGACCCGGTGAGGGACACGACGGGGGAGCACGCGGACTGGAACCAGCCGGACGACGTGTGGTTCCTGGCGGGCACGTACGGCGGCACGGTCGTGCGCAAGTGCGAGATCCCGACGGGCCGACGCCTGTTCCTGCCGGTCGTGAACACGGTGGGCCCGGGCAACCTGCTGGCCCCCGTCCCCGCGGAGATGGGCATGACCCGGGCGGAAGCGACCCTGAACGGCAAGAGCCTCCCCCTCCGCGAATACACGTCGAAGCCCTTCCGCACCAAGGGCCTGACCCGCCACGTCGCCTGGGGCCTGTGGTCCGCCCTCGCCCCCCTCCCCCCGGGCCCGTACATCCTCGAAATCAAGGCCCGCTCCACAGGCGGCTTCGAGGTCGACACGACCTACCACCTGACGGCGGTGGCGTGACCTTCTCGCGCCGGGAACCGGACCCGCCGCTCACTCCGCCGTGAGCTGCGGGGGCGAGCGGCGGGCGAGGCCTCGGACGAGCGGGGTGGCCGATGAGCGGTGGCACCTTCCGGGCCCCACGGACCGGGCGGTTCTGGCCACCTGCCCCTTCGAACGGGCCGCCTCGAAGACGTCCTCGGCAACCCCTTGCTCAGCAAGCCGTGACGGCGGCCGGCCGCGGCTCCAAGAGCGGTTGAGCCGACGGAGACCGTACGCTGACCTGAGTCGGAGCGGTTCCGCGTGTCAACTGTCCGGGAGGTGCGTCATGACTGCCGAGTGGGCGGCCCCCGCATGGATGCATGAGCAGATCACGGCGGAGCGGTACGACTCCTGGACCGAGGAGCAGTGCCAGGGCACCGCGAAGCCGGTCTCTTCACCGGCACCATCGAGACCACGGCGCCCTTTCCTGTCGAGATCGACCTCAGCCGCATCTGACCGGGGGCGGGTCGGCCGAGGCGTTCGGGCTTTCGATGCGCGGAGGCCCCACCGGATGCGCTCCGGTGGGGCCTCCGCGCGTACCCAGTGGCTGCGTGGGCCAGTTCAGCTCCCAGCGCCGTCCCGCTGGCCCGGCACCCCCGCCGACTCCCGTTCCGCCGCCAGGGCGTTGACCCGGCCCCGGACCGCGTACCAGCCTCCCCACAGGCCCAGTGCGATCAACGGCGTGCAGGCGACTGTCCAGGTGCCGATGTCTCCGTCGCAGGCCATCAGGACGACCACCAGGAGGAGGAAGGCCAGGGTCAGGTAGGAGGTGAAGGGGGCGCCGGGGAGGTGGAAGCCGGGGTCTGCGGCGCGGCCGGTGCGGACGCGGTGGCGGAGGGCCAGTTGGCAGAGCATGATCATGGCCCACGTGCCGATCATCGTGATCGCCGAGAAGTTCAGGACGATCGAGAAGGCGCGGTCCGGGACCAGGTAGTTGAGGACGATTCCGGCCAGGTAGCAGGAGGCGGTGAGGAGGATGCCGCCGAAGGGGACGTGGCGGCGGTTCATCTTCGTCGTGAAGCGCGGGGCCGAGCCCGCGAGGCCCATCGAGCGCAGTGTGCGGCCCGTCGAGTACAGGCCCGAGTTGCACGAGGAGAGCGCCGCCGTCAGGACGACGAAGTTCATGATGCCGTCCGCGCCCGGGATGCCCACCTTGCTCATCAGGGTCACGAACGGCGACTCCGCGCCGCTGTACGACGTCCACGGCAGGAGCAGGACGAGCAGGAGCACCGAGCACACGTAGAAGACCACGATCCGCCACGAGACGGAGTTGATCGCCTTCGGGATGACCTTGCGCGGGTTGTGCGTCTCGCCCGCCGTGATGCCGACCATCTCGATCGCCGCGTACGAGAAGACCACGCCCTGCGTGATGACGATCGCCGCGACGAAGCCGTGCGGCAGCATCCCGCCGTGGTCCGTGATGAGCTGCGGGCCCCCGGCCTCGCCCTGGATCGGGTGGCGGCTCGCGAGCAGCCAGCAGCCGATCGCGAGGAACGCGATGATCGCCGCGACCTTGATCACCGAGAACCAGAACTCGAACTCGCCGAACCACCGCACCGAGATCATGTTCGCGCCCAGCACGACCAGGAGCGCCACCAGCGCCAGCGTCCACTGCGGGATGTCGCGGAACGCGCTCCAGTAGTGGAGGTAGACCGCGACCGCCGTGATCTCCGCGATTCCCGAGCAGATCCAGTGCAGGAAGTAGATCCAGCCCGCGAGGTATGCCGCCTTCTCGCCGCCGAGCAGCTCGCGCGAGTAGGAGACGAAGGACCCCGAGCTGGGACGGTGCATGACCAGTTCGCCCATCGCCCGCGCGATGAAGAACGCGAAGAGCCCCGTCACCGCGAAGACGATGACGAGCGACGGGCCGGCCTTGTGCAGGCGTTCGCCCGCGCCGAGGAAGAGCCCGGTCCCGATCGCGCCGCCCACGGCGATCATCTGCACCTGGCGGCGGCGCAGGCCCGGCGCGTAGCCCTCCTCGTGGACCACGGCGGGCGAGGAGGGCGGGGGAGGCGCGGTTGTGGCGCCGGGGGACGCGGTCGCTCGGGGGCTTCCTTGCTGCATGGGGGGTTCGCTCCGTACTGCCAAGAGGCACTGCCGCGCGCCCGCCTGCTCCGCGCGGCGCCGTGGGGGACGGCCGCGCGCGGGAGGCAGGGGGCTGGGGACGGCGGCGAGGTGCCGGTCGTTCTCCGGGTGGGGGCGGGTCCGGGACGCACGGGGGTGCGCACCGGACCCGCAGCACCCTACCGATTGGTAGGTGCGGAATACACTTGTGGGTTATCCGCGCAGGTCAGCGCGGTACGGGGGGCTCGTTCAGCGCCCTACGCACGTCTCGCTCAGCGCCCTACGCACGTCTCGCTCAGCGCCCTACGCGCGTCTCGCTCAGCGCCGTACGCGCGTCTCGCTCAGCGCCGTACCAGCGGCGGCTCGCCCGCCCCCTTCAGCGCGCCCGACTCCGCCGCGCCGCTCTCCGCCAGCAGCTCCGTCAGGGACTGGGCCCGGCGGATCGGCGCGAAGCGCGTACGGCCCTCGTCGTCCGTCCAGAAGCCGTGGACCGCCGGGCGCGGCAGGCTGTTGTAGGCGAAGTGCGTCGAGAAGTAGTAGGCGCCCGTGTCCCACAGGGCGATCAGGTCGCCGGGGGACAGCTCGGGAAGCGTACGGCCGCGCGCCACGAGGTCGCCCGCGAAGCAGCAGGGGCCCGCGACGTCCTGCACCAGGTCGGGGGACTCCTTCAGCGTGCCGTCCGGGGCGAAGGCCGCGACGCGCAGCGGCCAGGAGTCGGGGACGAAGACCGTACGGGTCGCGACCTGCGCGCCCGCGTGCGTCACCGCGATACGGCGCCCGCCCGACGTCTTCGTGTACTCGACGAGCGCCACGACGAAGCCCTGCTTCGCGAGCAGCGAGCGGCCGAACTCCGTGACGAGCGTGTAGCGCCCGTCGAAGAGGTCGGGGACCGTCTCGCGCAGGAGCTTCGCGTAGTCGGCGAAGCGCGGGGTGATCTCCTCGCCCTCGAAGTTGACGGGGAGGCCGCCGCCGATGTCGATCGTGTCGACCTGCTGCCGTCCGGCCTCGCGGTTGATGCGCTCGGCGAGCCCGTACACGATCCGCACCGACTCCGCCATCAGCTCCAGGGCGACGCCCTGCGAGCCCGTGTGCGTGTGGAGGCGCGTGAGCCAGGGGCGCTCCAGGTACTGCCGCACGAGCCAGTCCTCGGCGCCCGGGTCGCGCAGCGCGACGCCGAACTTCGACGTCGCCGTCGCCGTCGACATGGCCCCGATCGAGCCCGTACCGACCTGCGGGTTGACGCGCACGCCGAGCGGCGAGTCGGTCGGGCCCTCGGCGACGAGCGCGTCGATACGGGCCAGCTCCTGCGGGTTGTCCGCGTTCACCGCGATGCCGTGCGCGAGCGCGTCGCGCAGCTCGGCGACCGTCTTGGCGGGCGAGTCGAAGACGGTACGGGAGGCGGGGACGCCGGCCGCGCGGGCGAGTTCCAGCTCGCCGGGGCTTGCCACCTCGCAGCCCACGCCCTCCTCGTTGAGCACTTCCAGGACCGGGACGAGGGAGGCCGCCTTCACGGCGAACGTGTGCAGGACGGGCGCGGGCCCGGCGAAGGCGGCGCGCAGTTCGCGTACCGCCTCGCGCACCCCCGTGACGTCGACGAAGCCCGCGACCGGGGCCTCGGGGCCGACCAGCCCGGCGCGCGCGGCCTCGCGCAGCGCCGCGTGCCTGCGGGCCAGGGAGTCGTGTTCCATCGTCGGGTCTCCTCGCCGGATTCCGGTGGGTGCGGTCGTACGGGCACCACTCTCCGGCACCCGCGCGCACCCCGTCTGCGGCGAATCGGCCCACGTCGCGCCGGGGCTCCTCGTACGGGCGGACAAGCGGGGCGGGGGAGGGGACGGGGGGTTGTCCGGAAGTGAGAAGGGGGACGGGGCGTTTCGTACGGGAGGACAAGGCGCCCCGCGAGGGCGCGCCCTCACTCCCGCATCCGCGTCCCGATGTACGCCAGCGTCGTGTCGAGCGCCGTTTCCAGCGGGAGGGTCTTGCGCTGGATCTGGGTGAGGAGGAGGCCGCCCTGGAGCGCCGAGAGGAGCGCGAGCGCGAGGGCGTCCGGGTCGGTGCCCGGCGTGAACTCGCCGCGCGAGTGCATCGCGCGCAGGCCCGCCCTGATCTCGTCCTCCCACTGGTCGAAGGCCTCCGCGACGAGACCGCGGGCGAACGCGTCGTGCTCGGCGACCTCCGCGCCGAGCGCCCCGAGCGGGCAGCCGCCCCGGCAGCCCAGGGAGCGCTGGTGCGCCACGATCCCGTCGCGCCAGGCGCGCAGGCCCGCGAGCGAGTCGAGGCGCGAGAGGAGTGGCTGCTGCATGTCCAGGACGTCGCCGCGCGTGTACGCGACGACGGCGCGTACGAGGTCCTGCTTGCCGTCGAAGTAGTGGTACACCTGCGAACCGCTCACCTCGGCCGCCTCGCGCACCTGCTCAAGCGTCGTCGCCCCGACCCCCTGCCGCGTCATGAGCCGGGCAGCGGCGGCGACGATCCGCTCCCGCGTGGCGCGGCCCTTCGGGGTCAGCCGCGGGGGCTTGGCGCCGGGGGCGTTCGTCGGCATCGCGGGCTCGCTCTCGTGGTCCTGGGCCGGGCGAAGTCCGCTCTCGTGTTCTTCGGCCCGGCGGATTTTCTGGTATCGACAACCCATTTTTCGCGGCGAACCATGGCAGCACAAGGGGCCGGTCGTCCGATGGCCGCCCCGATCCGTCTGCCGGAGGTCCGTCGTGCCCGAATCCATCGCCACCCAAGTAGCCCGGCTCCAGGAGCAGATGGCCGGCGCGGTGCCCGCGGAGGCGCTGCGCGCCTTCGCCGGGGAACAGGCCGCGCTCGCCGCGACGCCGGTTACCACCGCCGTCCCCGCGCCCGGCGCCCCGCTCCCCGACGCGGACCTCCTCGACGGCCACGGCGAGCCGACGTCCCTCGCCGCCGCGCGCGGCGGAGCGCCCGCCGTCCTCGTCTTCTACCGGGGCGCCTGGTGCCCGTACTGCAACCTCACGCTGCGGACGTACGAGGAACGGGTGCGGCCCGCGCTCGACGCGCGCGGCGTGCGGCTGATCGCGGTGAGCCCGCAGCGCCCGGACGGCTCGCTCACGACGGCCGAGACCAACGCGCTCACGTTCACCGTGCTCTCCGACCCCGGCAACAAGCTCGCGGCGGCGCTCGGCATCCTCACGGAGGCCACGCGGGAGGCGGGCGAGGCGCAACGCGCGCTCGGCCTCGACGTCGCGGCGGCGAACGCGGACGGCACGGGCGCGATCCCGATGCCGACGACCGTCGTGCTCGACGCGGAGGGGGTCGTGCGGTGGCTCGACGTGCACCCCGACTACACGACGCGCACCGAACCGGAGGCGCTGGTGGAGGCGGTGGACCGGCACCTCGGGGGCCTGCCGGGGTGAGCCGGCCGGTGCCTCAGCGGTGCGCCGTCCACGGCAGCAAGCCCGCCGCGCGCAGGCCCAGTTCCGCGACGAGACGCGTGTCGGGGTCCGCGAGGTCCATGCCGAAGAGGTCCTGGAGGCGGCGGAGGCGGTAGCGCAGGGTGTTGGGGTGGACGGCGAGGAGCTTCGCCGTCGCCGGGACGTCGCCGAAGCGGTCGAGGTACGCGGCGAGGGTGCGGGCGAGGTCCGCGCGGTGCTCCTCGTCGTGCGCGAGGAGCGCGCGGACGGGGGCGTCGGGCGGCGGGGTCAGCGCGGCGACCGCGTCCGTGACACGGAGCGCGTCGAGCGCGGCCCGTACGTCGTCCTCCGCCGCGACCTCGGGCAGGCCCTCGCGCGCGCTCAGGACCCGCAGCACGAGGTGCGCG
>NZ_JAAGLR010000758.1 GCF_010548245.1 Streptomyces sp. SID11385 | reverse complement strand
CCAGCCCCCCCCACTCCCCACCCCACCACCAGCACCCCCACTCCCCACCCCACCCCACTCCACCCCCAGGAGGCCCCCCGTGGACCGGGCTCAGCTCGCCGACTTCCTGCGCACCCGACGGGCCGCGCTGCAACCCGAGGACGTCGGGCTGCCGCGTGGGCCGCGCCGCCGTACCGGGGGGCTGCGGCGTGAGGAGGTGGCGGCGTTGTGCGAGATGTCCGCCGACTACTACACGCGCATCGAGCAGGAGCGCGGTCCGCAGCCCTCGGAGCAGATGCTCGCCGCGATGGCGCGCGGGCTGCGCCTCACGCTCGCCGAACGCGACCACCTCTTCCTCCTCGCCGGCCACAACGCCCCCGCCCGCGCGAGCCGTACGGACCACATCACGCCGGGTCTCATGCGCATCCTGGACCGCCTGGAGGACACCCCCGCGCAGGTCGTCTCGGGTGTCGGCGAGACGCTCAAGCAGACCCACGCGGCGACCGCGCTGCTCGGGGACCAGACCCTTTTCACCGGTCTGGAGCGCAGCATCACCTACCGCTGGTTCGCCGCGCCCGGCACCGTGCGGCCGCTCTATCCGGCGGAGGACCACACGCTGCGCGGGCGGTTCTTCGCCTCGGAGCTGCGCACGGCGTACGCGCGGGAGGGGAAGGGCGGGCGCGCCGAGGAGATCGCCGAGGCGCTGCTCGCGCGGAGCGAGGAGTTCGCGGCGCTGTGGGCGGCGCACGAGGTGGGTCTGCCGCAGACCGAGACGAAGCGGGTGCGGCACCCGGATCTGGGGGTGCTCGACCTGTACTGCCAGGTGCTCGTCGACCCCGCGCAGTGGCAGTCGCTCCTCGTCTACACCGCGACCCCCGGCACCGACAGCCACGAGAAGCTCCAGCTCCTCAATTCCCTCCCGGCCCGCGCCCCGGGGGCCTGAGGCCCCGGGCTCCGAGGCCCCTGGGAGCTGAGCGGGCGACGCGGCTCACAGCACGCCCGTCTCCCGTGCCCGCAGGACCGTCGCGAGCCGGTCCCTCGTCCCGAACTTGCGGTAGAGGTGGGCGAGGTGGCGGTGGACGGTGCGGGGGGAGATGCCGAGGCGCTGGGCGATGGCGCTCGCGGTACGGGCCTCGGCGAGCAGGGCGAGGACGGTGATCTCGCGCGGGGTGAGGCCGAGTGCGGCGGCGCGTTCCTCCCGTACCGCCGCCGCTGCCGGGCCGCCGGGGGGCGTGCGCCAGGCGCGCAGGTGGCCGGCGTGTGCCTCGACGGCGGCGAGGACGGGCTGGGCGCGGCGGGCGTAGGCGAGGTGGGCGGGGGTGAAGGGGGTGCGGCTCGTGCGGTGCAGGAGGCAGCCGTTGATGGTGCCCTTCTCGGGGCGCGGGAGCGGCAGGGCGAGGATGTCGGTGGAGCCGAGCGCGTCGTGCAGGCGTCCGGCGGGTGCGGCGTGGCGCCAGGCGTGGGCTCCGGCGGTGGTGCGCGCGGTGAGGGGTTCGAGGGGGTGGCCGGCGGTGTAGTGGGCGACGAAGGGGTAGCCGGTGCGGATCACGTCGAGCTGCTCGGGTCCGAGGAGGTGGTGGGCGGGGCCGTCGGGGGTCCACAGCCGGACGGTGCCCTCCCCCGGGTTCCATTCCTCGGCCTTGCGGACGGCGAGGTCGGCGTCGAGCGCGTCGAGCAGTTCGCCGAAGGCGAGGGCCCACAGGGGTTCGGGGCGGGTCTCGTGGAGTGCCGCGACGGCGAGTTCGAGCAGCCGTGCGAGCGCGACGGGGTCCGCGTCCGCTCCGTCCACCGTGCCGTCCTCTTCCTGGAGTACGAGAAGTCCGTGCGGCCGTCGGGCCGCGCGGCCCGCGACGTTCCCCGTGACCGCCTCTGTGAGTACAAGTACTCATACCCTGCCGGGCCCGTTCACGGCATCCTGTCCCGGTGACGACCGTCCGGAACGGGGCGGTGGCACCGGGGGCCGCTCGCGCCGGATTCGGGGGAAGCGACGCGGGCCGCACCGGCCACAGCCGTCGTCCCCCGGGGGAACGCGGACGGTCGGCCACACGCAGAAGCGGCACCTCCTGGACCGGGAGGTGCCGCTTCCTCATGTACGGGTGCGCGAGCGGGGCCCGCCGGGCGCCGTACGGGTACGGGCCCCCAACGCCGTACGGGCACGAACCCCGCCCCATACCCGCCCCGGGCCGGCCCCCACACGCAACCGGGGCCCGCACGTCCGCAGACGTACGGGCCCCGGGGGAACCCTCATCCAGTCCGGCCGGACGGCCGGGGCCGGATCAGAAGTCCATGTCACCGCCCGGCATGCCGCCCGGGGCGGCCGGGGCGGCCTTCTCCGGCTTGTCGGCGATGACGGCCTCGGTGGTGAGGAAGAGCGCGGCGATGGAGGCCGCGTTCTGGAGGGCGGAGCGCGTGACCTTGGCCGGGTCGAGGATGCCCTCGGCGATCATGTTCACGTACTCGCCGGTCGCGGCGTTGAGGCCGTAGCCGACCTCAAGGTTGCGGACCTTCTCCACCACGACGCCGCCTTCGAGACCGGCGTTGACGGCGATCTGCTTGAGCGGGGCCTCCAGGGCGGTGCGCACGGCGGCGGCGCCGGTGGCCTCGTCGCCTTCGAGCTCCAGCTTGTCGAAGACCGCGGAGGCCTGGAGCAGGGCCACGCCACCACCGGCGACGATGCCCTCCTCGACGGCCGCCTTGGCGTTGCGCACGGCGTCCTCGATGCGGTGCTTGCGCTCCTTGAGCTCGACCTCGGTCGCGGCACCGGCCTTGATGACGGCGACGCCACCGGCGAGCTTCGCCAGGCGCTCCTGGAGCTTCTCGCGGTCGTAGTCCGAGTCGCTGTTCTCGATCTCGGCGCGGATCTGGTTGACGCGGCCCGCGACCTGCTCGCTGTCGCCGGCGCCGTCCACGATGGTCGTCTCGTCCTTGGTGATGACGACCTTGCGGGCGCGGCCGAGCAGCTCGATGCCGGCGTTCTCCAGCTTGAGGCCGACCTCCTCGGAGATGACCTGGCCACCGGTGAGGATGGCGATGTCGCCGAGCATGGCCTTGCGGCGGTCGCCGAAGCCGGGCGCCTTGACCGCGACGGACTTGAAGGTGCCGCGGATCTTGTTGACGACCAGGGTGGAGAGCGCCTCGCCCTCGACGTCCTCGGCGATGATCAGCAGCGGCTTGCCGGACTGCATGACCTTCTCCAGCAGCGGAAGGAGGTCCTTCACGTTGCTGATCTTGGAGTTCGCGATGAGGATGTACGGGTCGTCGAGCGACGACTCCATGCGCTCCATGTCGGTGGCGAAGTACGCCGAGATGTAGCCCTTGTCGAAGCGCATACCCTCGGTGAGCTCCAGCTCCAGACCGAAGGTCTGGGACTCCTCGACGGTGATGACGCCTTCCTTGCCCACCTTGTCCATGGCCTCGGCGATGAGCTCGCCGATCTGGGTGTCGGCGGCGGAGATGGAGGCGGTGGAGGCGATCTGCTCCTTGGTCTCCACGTCCTTGGCCTGCTCCAGGAGCGCGCCCGAGACGGCCTCGACGGCCTGCTCGATGCCGCGCTTCAGGGCCATCGGGTTGGCGCCGGCGGCCACGTTGCGCAGGCCCTCGCGGACCAGGGCCTGGGCCAGGACGGTCGCGGTCGTCGTGCCGTCACCGGCGACGTCGTCCGTCTTCTTCGCGACCTCCTTGACCAGCTCGGCGCCGATCTTCTCGTACGGGTCCTCCAGCTCGATCTCCTTGGCGATGGAGACACCATCGTTGGTGATCGTGGGGGCGCCCCACTTCTTCTCCAGGACGACGTTGCGGCCCTTGGGGCCGAGGGTCACCTTGACGGCGTCGGCGAGCTGGTTCATACCGCGCTCAAGGCCGCGCCGCGCCTCCTCGTCGAACGCGATGATCTTGGCCATGTGAAGTGGTCCTCCCAGGACACGGGGTGGGCTGAGGGACCGTGTGGCGCCCGCGACGGACGGCCTGGGACCCGCGCCGAATTCCTTGCCACGGCGGGGCCGCCGGGCCTCACCGACCCGGTCTCTCTGTCACTCTCACCATCAGAGTGCTAACGCTAATGATTAGCACTCTGCCCCATCGAGTGCAAGCGCCTTGAGTGCGCACTACCCGACCCGGGGCCGACCCATGCCACCGGTACGTGTACACACGCGCGCCATCCGGCACGCGTCCGCCCTGGTACGCCCCCGCACACCCCCGTACGTGTCCGGGCGCGCGACGAGGGCCCGCCCCCAGTCTCCGGGTGCGGGCCCTCGCCCGTGCTCGTCGTGTCGTGCCGTACGCGGCCGCGGGGACCCCGTACCGGTCGGAGCGCTGTTCAGGCGGCAGCGCGGACCATGTCCGCCTGCGGGCCCTTCTGGCCCTGCGAGATCTCGAACTCGACCCGCTGACCCTCCTCCAGGGTGCGGTAACCGTCCATCTGGATCGCGCTGTAGTGGACGAATACATCCGCACCACCGTCGACCGCGATGAAGCCGTAGCCCTTCTCCGCGTTGAACCACTTGACGGTGCCCTGAGCCATGCCTAACTCCCCTATTACTGGCCCTTGCACAGGAACGCACTTCGCGCACCCGGGTCAGACCTCACCCCCGCGGGAATCTTGGGGGGCGTGCGCCGGAACGCGTCGACCGCCGCTGAATGTATCTGCCCAACTGCCGTCCGCAACAGGTCAGTCGGACGAGAAATCAGCCCGGATCGCATCCCGACATGGCCGGAGAATTCACGGGAGGTCAGGACAGGTCGGGCCAGGCAAAAGGAACGCAAAGCCGCAAATGGGCGGTGCGGAAAGCGGAATTGATTCCCAGGTTTCCGACAGGTGCGCACGCGGCGCTGGGGATTCCTGGAGCCGCCGTGAAGAAAGGGGCGGAGCAATACCCAGACTCTACTCCTGCGAATCCCATGGAATTGCCCCCTCCGCTTGTGGTGCGGAGGGGGCAGGGGTGGAGCGAGGGAAGACGGGCGGTACGGCACCGCCCGTGCGCGGGTTCAGCAGCCGCCCGCGACCGCCGGGATGATCGAGATGCCGGTGCCGTCGGGGGTCGCCGTGTCGAGGCCCTGCTCGAAGCGGATGTCGTCGTCGTTGACGTAGAGGTTGACGAAGCGGCGGAGCTTGCCGTCGTCGTCGAGGACGCGGGCGGAGATGCCGGTGTGGTTGCGCTCCAAGTCGGCGAGGACCTCGGCGACGGTGGCGCCCTCGGCGGGGACCTCGGCCTGGCCGCCGGTGTAGGTGCGCAGGATGGTCGGGATACGAACGGAAACGCTCATGGCGTGGCCTTTCTCGGGCAGCACGGAAAGTTCAGGGCGCGGGGGTGCGGCGCTCGCGGGCGTACGGGACTCAGCCCGCGAGACCGGCCGCGCGGAAGGCGTCCAGGTCGGGGCGGATGGTCGCGGTGGGCCCGGTGGTCGGGGCGACCGCGTCCAGGGTCTTGAGGCCGTCGCCGGTGTTGAGGACGACGGTGGTCAGGGCGGGGTCGAGCTGCCCGTTCTCGATGAGCTTGCGCGTGACACCGACCGTGACGCCGCCCGCCGTCTCGGCGAAGATGCCCTCGGTGCGCGCGAGGAGCTTGATCGCGTCCACGACCTGCTCGTCGTCCACGTCCTCCACGGCGCCGCCCGTGCGGCGGGCGATGTCGAGCACGTAGGGGCCGTCCGCCGGGTTGCCGATCGCGAGGGACTTCGCGATCGTCTTCGGCTTCTGCGGGCGCACGACGTCGTGCCCGGCCTTGTACGCGGTCGAGACCGGCGAGCAGCCCTCGGCCTGCGCGCCGAAGATCCGGTACGGCTTGTCCGCGACGAGACCGAGCTTGATCAGTTCCTTCAGGCCCTTGTCGATCTTCGTGAGCTGCGAGCCGGAAGCGACCGGGATGACGATCTGGTCGGGGATCTCCCAGCCGAGCTGTTCGCAGATCTCGTACGCCAGCGTTTTCGAGCCCTCGCCGTAGTACGGGCGCAGGTTGACGTTGACGAAGCCCCAGCCCTCGCCGAGCGGGTCCCCGATCAGCTCGGAGCAGAAGCGGTTCACGTCGTCGTACGTGCCCTCGATGCCGACGAGGTCGCCGCCGTAGACGGCGGCCATGACGACCTTGCCCTGCTCCAGGTCGTGCGGGATGAAGACGCAGGAGCGGAAGCCGGCGCGCGCCGCGGCGGCGCCGACGGCGCCCGCGAGGTTGCCCGTCGAGGAGCAGGACAGGGTCGTGAAGCCGAAGGCGCGGGCGGCCTCGACGGCGATCGCGACGACACGGTCCTTGAAGGAGTGCGTGGGGTTGCCGGAGTCGTCCTTGACGTAGAGGCCGCCGGTGACGCCGAGTTCCTTGGCGAGCCGGTCCGCCTTCACGAGTTGCGTGAGTCCGGGGTTGGTGCTGGGGTGGCTCGCCACGTCGGCGGGCACGGGCAGCAACGGTGCGTAACGCCAGATGTTCTTGGGGCCGGCCTCGATGGCGCGGCGCAGTTCCTCGACGTCGCCCGAGGGCAGCTCGTAGGCGACCTCAAGGGGGCCGAAACAGCTTTCGCAGGCGAAGACCGGGCCGAGCGGGAAGCGCTCGCCGCACTCGCGGCAGGAGAGCGCGACGGCGGGGCCGAGGTCGACGGCGGAGGTGGTGTTCTGCGGGGTTTCGGCGGCTTGCACAGCCATGGGGAGGCCCTTTCTCCTCATCTTCCCCGCGGCGCATCTCGCCGCGAGACGGAATTGGCACCTTCCCGAGCCAGGGCCTTCGGTGGCGGTATCGACGAACCGCGCGGAGACTGGCTGGAGGGTTGCCGGGGCTTCAACGGGCCGTATCCCTCTGCCCCTCTGGATGAGCGTTGTGGCACCCGGGCTTCGGACCCGGGGCGTTTGTGACACAAGGTGACAGCGCACCCCGACATGGGATGGTCACCCGCGTTGTTCAAGACTGTAACCGAAGCCCTGGATCGTGGAGCGAGCCGTCCGTACGCCGAGATGAAGATCTCATCGGCGCCCTCCGCTGGGGGCGGCAGTCGAAGGGCCTCGCACCGGGTCCGTACGCACGAGGGGACAGACGCCGTGATCGAAGAGGTGGAACGCTGGCTGGAGCATCGCTCCTGGACCGCGAACGACTGGCCCGTGGAACGGCTCGCCGCGCTCAAACGCGCCTCGGGGACCTCGGTGGCCGTCGTCCTCCCGGCGCTGGACGAGGAGGCGACCGTCGGCGCGATCGTCGACGTCATCCGGCGTGAACTCGTCGAGGCCGTCCCCCTCGTCGACGAGCTCGTCGTCCTCGACTCGGGCTCCACGGACCGTACGGCCGAGGTCGCGCGCGCGGCCGGGGCGCGGGTCGTGCACCGGGACGCGGTGCTGCCGCGGCTGCCCGCCGTGCCGGGCAAGGGCGAGGTGCTGTGGCGCTCGCTCCTCGCGACGGACAGCGAGCTGATCTGTTTCGTCGACGCGGACCTGAAGGACTTCCGGTCGGCGTTCGTGACCGGAATCCTCGGCCCGCTCCTCGCCGAGCGGGACGTGCACCTCGTGAAGGCGATGTACGACCGTCCGCTCGGCTCCGAGCCCGGCCAGGGCGGCCGGGTCACCGAGCTCATGGCGCGTCCGCTGCTCAACATGCACTGGCCACGGCTCTCGGGGTTCGTGCAGCCGCTGGGCGGCGAGTACGCGGGGCGGCGCTCGCTCCTCGAACAGCTGCCGTTCCCGGTGGGGTACGGGGTCGAGCTGGGTCTCCTCGTGGACGCGCTGCACACGGTGGGGCTCGACGCGCTCGCGCAGGTGGACGTCGGGGTACGGGTGCACCGCCACCAGGACGGGCAGGCGCTGGGCCGCATGGCGGCGACGATCTACCGCACGGCGCAGGTACGGCTCGCGCGCGGCCACCTCGTACGTCCCGAGCTGACCCAGTTCGACCGCCTGCCCGAGGGCGGCTTCGCGGCGCACACGCATCCCGTGGACACGGAGGAGCGGCCGCCGATGCGGGAGATCCCGGAGTACACGGAGCGGAGGGCGGCGGCCTGAGGCGGGGCGGCGGGAGCGTCGGCGGAGTACGGCGGTGGGGCGGCGGGCGCGTGCGCCGTTCCTCGTCCCGCGAGCGGGGGCGCGGCAGAACATGGCAGTTCGGGGCGGATGCCGAGTCCCGCACAGTTCGCACGTTTGAGCCCATGATCCCGAGGCGAGGAATGCACCATGCCTACTGACGACCCCACCCGCCCCACCGGCCCCGGCAGCGGCGCCGCCGTCCTCCTCGCCTCCAACCGCGGCCCGGTCTCGTACGCGTTCGGCGCGCGCGGCGAGCTGACGGCCAAGCGCGGCGGCGGGGGGCTCGTCTCGGGGCTCTCGGCGATCGGGCCGGAGGTCGACGCGGTGTGGGTGTGCGCGGCGCTGAGCGACGCGGACCGCGAGGCGGCCCGGCGCTCGGGCGCGGAGCTGGACCGGGCGGACACGGGCGGGCGCCGTGTCCACATGCTGGGGATCGATCCGCGCACGCAGCACGAGGCGTACAACGACATCGCCAACTCCGTGCTGTGGTTCGCTCATCACATGCTGTGGCAGACGCCGTTGGAGCCGGCGTTCGGCCCGGAGTTCCGCGCGCGGTGGGCCTCCTTCGAGGCGTACAACCGCGCCTTCGCCGAGGCGCTGGCGGCGCAGGCGGCCGAGGGCGCGGCGGTGCTCGTGCAGGACTACCACCTGGTGCTCGTGCCGGGGATGCTGCGCGCGCTGCGCCCGGACCTGCGCATCGCGCACTTCTCGCACACGCCGTGGGCGCCGCTCGACTACTACCGGCTGCTGCCCGACGACGTGGCGGAGCAGGTGCTGCGCGGGATTCTCGGCGCGGATCGCGCGGGTTTCCTCACGCGCCGCTGGGCGGACGCCTTCACGGCCTGCGCGGACGCGCTCGTCGGCGGTACGGGCCGGACCGAGGTCGCGGTGCACGGGCTGGGCGCGGACGCCGACTTCCTGCGCGGGCGCGCGCGGCAGGCGGACGTGGACGAGCGGATCGCGGCGCTGCGCGAGGAGATCGGCGGCGAGGGGCGGCGCACGATCGTGCGGGTGGACCGTACGGAGCTGTCGAAGAACATCGTGCGCGGACTCCACGCCTACCGGCGCCTGTTGACGGACCGCCCCGACTGGCGCGGGCGGGTCGTGCACCTCGCCTTCGCGTACCCGTCCCGGCAGGACCTGGAGGTGTACCGGGCGTACACGGCCGAGGTGGAGCGGGTCGCGCAGGACATCAACGACGAGTTCGGCACGGCGGACTGGACGCCCGTCCTGCTGAAGGTGGACGACGACTTCCCGCGCTCGCTCGCGGCGTACCGCCTCGCGGACGTCGCGCTCGTCAACCCGATCCGTGACGGCATGAACCTGGTGGCGAAGGAGGTCCCGGTCGTCTCGGACGCGGGCGTGGCGCTCGTGCTGTCGCGGGAGGCGGGGGCGTACGAGGAGCTGGGCGCGGACGCGGTGGTGGTGAACCCGTACGACATCTCGGCGACGGCCGAGGCGCTGCACACGGCACTCACCCAGGACCCGGAGACCCGGTCGGCCCGCACGAAGCGCCTGGCGGAGGCGGCGACGGCACTGCCCCCGGGACGGTGGTTCATGGAGCAGTTGGAGGCGCTGGGCGGGGCGTAGGGCCTGCGGGGGCGAGGGCGCGGGGCGAGGCGGCACGGGGGCGGCGGTCGGCGGGCGGGGCGGCGCGGGCG
>NZ_JAAGLR010000727.1 GCF_010548245.1 Streptomyces sp. SID11385 | reverse complement strand
TGCGGCGCGGGCAGGGGCTGCCCCGCCGCGCCGTGCGCGGCGTGCAGCAGGCCGCCCGGCGCCTGCGGGTGGGGGGTGGGTTGCTCGGTCACGCGTGTCGAATCCGTCCGTCCGGCTGAGCGGCCCGCGCTCAGACGCGCCGGCAGTTCAGGAAGAGCTGGAACTCGGGAGGGGTGTCGGTGCTGGCGGGGGCGTACGAGTACGCGTCCTCGCCAACGATCTCGAACCCGGCATCCCGCACGGTACGGCGCAACTCCTCGCGGAGGTAGCCCGATACCCGGATCTCGTGCCCCAGGAACGGAATCGCCGCGTCGTCGAGGTCGGCCTCGACCATCGAGAGGGCGAGCAGACCGCCGGGGACGAGCAGCGAGTGCAGGGAGCGCAGGGCGTGCGGGATCTCCGGGCGCGGCAGCATGAGCAGCGTGAAGAAGCACGTGATGCCGTCGAAGCGGCCGAGCCCGTCCGGGCCCTCGGCGCGCAGCGAGGCCACGTCACGCCGGAGGAACCGCGCCCCGGGGACGTGCGTCGTGGCCAGTTCCACCATCCCGGGCGACAGATCGACCCCGGTGACCTCGAACCCGGCGTCGACGAGGCCCTTCGCGGTCGGCAGCCCCGTACCGCTGCCCACGTCCAGGACCCGCGCCCCGGCCGGGAGTTCCTTCGCGAGCCACTGACCGGCCGCGAGCTGGCCCTCCTTGTGCGGGAAGGCCTCGTCGTAGCGCTGCCCGATCGCGTCGAACGCCGCCGCCTGCCCCGTGCGGTCCGGCGCGCCGGACCCGTATCCCTCGTACCCCACGCTCACGTACTGTCCGCCCCTCGTTGACTTTCCGTCAACCTCCGTGCGCGTCACGGCGGTTGCGCCCAGTATCGGGCCCTCTCGCGGAGCTAGATCCTACGTTTGCCCCTCCGGGGGGCGGCAAGAGTCTCATGAGCCCGGCTCGGCGGCCTCGCGCCCAGGACCGGTGGCCCCGCGCTCCCGCCCGGTGCCCTCATGCCGTCAGCTCGGCCGGCAGCCGGTCCCAGTCGGCCGGGAGCGAGGGCACGGGCCAGGAGGGCTCGGGCCGCCACTCGGCCCACGGCTCGCTGAACGGGGCGCCCCAGGACTCGATCAGCGCGACGGCCGCGCGCCCCGCCTCCCGCACCCCCGCCGCCGTCTCCGCGCTCATCAGCCCGTCCGCGCACGCCTGCGCGAACTCGTCCTCGTCCCGCCAGGACCAGGAGCGGTCCCGCTGGACGTCGATGTCGAGGAAATGGTCCACGGAGTCCACGCCCGCCGGGTGCCGGCGCAGCGGCTGCTCCAGGTTCACGTACCAGTTGCGGAAGGTCCAGTCCTCGTCCCACCACAGCCACACCGACCACGGTTCACCGGCACGGGCGAGCTTGAGGACGCCGTTCCCCCACCAGGGCTCACGCCCGGTGGTACGGGGGCGCGTGTACCGGCTCGCGAGGGGTTCGGCGTGCACCGGGGTCCCGTCCGCGAAGACCGGCCGCACGCACTCCGTGCCGGGCGCGAGCCAGGCCACGAGCCGGTCCCCGGTGTCCTCCACGACCGTCATGGGGCGGCAGATGTGCACACCCTCGTCGCCACGCGTCCCATTGGCGCGGTAGCGCCAGAGGATGGGGGTGCCGGGGGACCAGCGGGGGGCGGCGGTTTCGTGGGGCATGCGCGGATTTTACGCCCGTCCGCACCGGCCACCCGCCGCCCCGTCCCCGCCCGGCCACCCCGCCCCCGGCCGTCCCGTCCGCGTCCTACGGCCGGGTCATCCGCAGGACGTCCAGCGCCTCGTCGAGCTGCTCCACCGTCAGGTCCCCGCGCTCCACGTACCCGGACTCGATCACGACCTCGCGAATCGTCTTCCGCTCGGCGAGCGACTTCTTCGCGACCTTCGCCGCCTCCTCGTACCCGATGTACTTGTTGAGCGGCGTCACGACGGACGGCGAGGACTCCGCGTACTCGCGCGCCCGCTCCACGTTCGCCGTGATGCCGTCGATCGTGCGGTCCGCCAGGAGCCGCGAGACGTTCGCGAGCAGCCGCACCGACTCCAGCACGTTCTTCGCGATGACCGGCAGCATGACGTTCAGCTCGAAGTTCCCCGCCGCCCCCGCCGCGCCCACGGTCGCGTCGTTGCCGACGACCTGCACGGCGACCTGGAGCACCGCCTCGGGCAGCACGGGGTTGACCTTGCCCGGCATGATCGAGGAACCGGGCTGGAGGTCGGGCAGGCTGATCTCCGCGAGCCCCGTACGCGGGCCGGAGGACATCCAGCGCAGGTCGTTGGCGATCTTCGTGAGCGAGCCCGCGATCGTCCGCAGCTGCCCGGACGTCTCCACGAGCCCGTCGCGCGCGCCCTGCGCCTCGAAGTGGTCGCGGGCCTCGGTGAGCGGCAGCCCGGTGACGCGGGCGACCTCGGCGATGACGGCGGCCGAGAAGCCGGGCGGCGTGTTGATCCCCGTACCGACCGCCGTGCCGCCCAGCGGCAGCTCGGCGAGCCGGGGCAGCGAGGCGCGCAGCCGCTCGATCCCGTACCGCACCTGCGCCGCGTAGCCGCCGAACTCCTGGCCGAGCGTGACGGGCGTGGCGTCCATGAGGTGGGTGCGGCCCGACTTCACGACGTCGGCGAACTCCTCGCCCTTGCGCGCCAGCGCGGCGGCGAGGTGGTCCAGCGCGGGGATCAGGTCGTGCGTGACGGCGGAGGTCGCGGCGATGTGGATCGAGGAGGGGAAGACGTCGTTCGACGACTGCGAGGCGTTCACGTGGTCGTTCGGGTGCACGTCGGCGCCCAGGCGCTCGGTGGCGAGCGTGGCGAGGACCTCGTTCGTGTTCATGTTCGAGGAGGTCCCGGAGCCGGTCTGGAAGACGTCGACGGGGAAGTGGTCGTCCCAGCGCCCCTCGGCGACCTCGTCGGCCGCCGACCGGATGGCCCGCGCGCGCTCCGCGTCGAGCACCCCCAGCTCGGCGTTGACCTTCGCCGCCGCCGCCTTGATCTGGGCGAGGGCGCGGATGTGCGCGCGCTCCAGGTGCTGGCCCGAGATGGGGAAGTTCTCGACGGCGCGCTGGGTCTGCGCGCGGTACTTCGCGTGCGCGGGCACCCGCACGTCGCCCATCGAGTCGTGCTCGACGCGGAACTCGGGCGCGGCGGCCTCGGGGGTCGCGGACCTCGCGGACCTTTCGGACATGGAACGGCGCTCCTCTCCATCGGGGACCCGCGCGGGGGTTTCGCGCGGGGGCTCTATGGAGGCAGCGGCGGGGCGGGGGCGGATATTCCGCCCACCGCCCCGCGAGGGCTCAGCCGAGGCCCGGGCCGCGCACCGGGATACTCGTGAACGTCGGGGCCGGGGCGGGCTCGGTGAAGAAGTCGTTGCCCTTGTCGTCCACGACGACGAAGGCGGGGAAGTCCTCGACCTCGATGCGCCAGACGGCCTCCATGCCCAGCTCCTCGTACTCGACGACCTCGACCTTCTTGATGCAGTCCTGCGCCAGGCGCGCGGCCGGGCCGCCGATCGAGCCGAGGTAGAAGCCGCCGTGCGTGGCGCAGGCGTCGGTGACCTGCTGCGAGCGGTTGCCCTTGGCGAGCATGACCTTGGAGCCGCCCGCCGCCTGGAACTGCTCGACGTAGGAGTCCATGCGCCCGGCGGTCGTCGGGCCGAAGGAGCCGGAGGCGTAGCCCTCGGGGGTCTTGGCGGGGCCCGCGTAGTAGACGGGGTGGTCCTTGAGGTACTGCGGCAGGCCCTCGCCCGCGTCGAGCCGTTCCTTGAGCTTGGCGTGCGCGATGTCGCGCGCGACGACGAGCGGGCCGCTGAGCGAGAGGCGGGTCTTGACGGGGTACTTCGTCAGCTCGGCGAGGATGTCGTCCATCGGCTGGTTGAGGTCGATGCGCACGACCTCGTCCGCGCCGTCCTCGGAGAGGTGCTCGTCCGTCGTCTCCGGCAGGAAGCGGGCCGGGTCGGTCTCCAGCTGCTCCAGGAAGACACCCTCGGCGGTGATCTTCGCGACGGCCTGGCGGTCGGCGGAGCAGGACACCGCGATGGCGACGGGGCAGGACGCGCCGTGCCGCGGCAGGCGCACGACCCGTACGTCGTGGCAGAAGTACTTGCCGCCGAACTGCGCGCCGATGCCGATCTTCTGCGTCAGCTCGAAGACCTTCTCCTCCAGCTCCTTGTCCCGGAAGCCGTGCCCGAGCGGGGAGCCCTCCTCGGGCAGCTCGTCGAGGTAGTGCGCGGAGGCGTACTTCGCGGTCTTGAGCGCGAACTCGGCGCTCGTGCCGCCGACGACGATCGCCAGGTGGTACGGCGGGCAGGCGGCCGTGCCGAGCGAGCGGATCTTCTGCTCCAGGAACTTCATCATGGAGGACTCGTTGAGGACGGCCTTCGTCTCCTGGTACAGGAAGGACTTGTTGGCGCTGCCGCCGCCCTTGGCCATGAAGAGGAACTTGTAGGCGCCGCCGTCGGTCGCGTACAGCTCGATCTGCGCGGGGAGGTTGGAGCCGGTGTTCTTCTCCTCCCACATGGTCAGCGGCGCCATCTGCGAGTAGCGCAGGTTGAGCTTGGTGTACGCGTCGTAGATGCCATGCGCGAGGGCCTTCTCGTCCTCGCCCGAGGTGAGGACCTGCTGGCCGCGCTTGCCCATGACGATCGCGGTGCCGGTGTCCTGGCACATGGGCAGGACACCCGCCGCCGCGATGTTCGCGTTCTTGAGCAGGTCGAGGGCGACGAACTTGTCGTTCGAGCTGGCCTCGGGGTCGTCGACGATGCGGCGGAGCTGGGCGAGGTGGGCGGGGCGCAGGTAGTGCTGGATGTCGTGCACCGCCTCGGCGGCGAGCGTGCGCAGCGCCTCCGGATCGACCTTGAGGAAGGTCCGCCCGTCCGCCTCGAAGGTGGAGACCCCTTCGGAGGTCACCAGCCGGTACGGGGTGGTGTCCTCTCCGGTGGGCAGCAGATCGGTGTACGCGAACTCCGGCATCGTGACGCTTCCTCGTGTGGGTGACGCGGGGCGGACGGGTGTGGGTCGCCCCGGACCGCCCGCGACCCGGCTTCCTGGCGCCTGGGCGGCGCCCTTCAGGTTAGAACCTCGGGGTTGGGGGGTGGTTGTGAGGTAGGGCTCAGTGGGG
>NZ_JAAGLR010000700.1 GCF_010548245.1 Streptomyces sp. SID11385 | reverse complement strand
CCGCACCGCCTCGGCCTCCTCGGCGCGCTCGGCGCCGAACCCCTCGACCTGCGCGGCGAGGAGGGCGAGGTGGCCGATCGGCTCGGGGCCGCCGCGGCGGACGTCGATGTCGTGCTCGACTACCTGTGGGGCGCCCCCACCGAGCGTGCCGTGCCCGCCCTGCTCACCGCCCGCTCCGACCGCTCCCGCCCCCTCACCTGGGTGCAGCTCGGCTCCGTCGCCGGTCCCGAACTCACGCTTCCCTCGGCCTGGTTGCGCGCGGGCGCGCTGTCCTTCGTCGGCAGCGGCCAGGGCTCCGTCACGACGGCGGGGATCGTCGCCGAACTCCCCGCGCTCGCCGAGGAGATCGTGAGCGGGCGGCTCGATGTGCGGCCTGTCGCCCGGCCGTTGGCGCGCGTCGACGAGGTGTGGGGCGAGGAGGTCGCCGCCGGGGAGCGGGTCGTGCTGGTGCCGTGAGGGTACGGGGCGTGCCGACGCCCGCGCCCGCGAACCCGGCGCGGGGACGCTCAGCCGCGCCCCCGGTGGCGGGCCACCGCGTCGTTGTTCGCGCAGCGCACGGTGCAGTACGTGCGGCGGCCCGCGCGCGAGGTGTCGACGTACGCCGCGTCGCAGCGCGCGCAGCGGCCGAGGCGGTGCGCGCTCGACGAGCAGATGACGTACGCGAGCGCCGCCGCGGTCGACGCCTTCACGTGCCCCACCGTCGCCTGGTCCTCCGGGCCGTAGTGCAGGTGCGGGGTGCCGTCGTGGAGCGAGATGCGCGGCAGCGAAGCGGCCTGTGCCAGCGCCGCGTTGGCGTGGGCGCAGCGCGTCGCCAGCGCCTCGGGGTCCAGGGGACGGCCGCCCGAGGGGGCGAAGCACGGGGCGAGCGATGTCGTCGCCCAGGTGCGCAACTCCCGTACGCCGCGCGGGGTCGGGGGCGGGCGGTGGATGCCGTGGGCGCGCAGGAGCGGGGTCAGGTCGTCGGCGGGTGCCGCGTTGACCAGGGCCGCCGCCAGCCGGGCCGCCTCGCCGCCGTAATGGTTGAACTGCACAAGGGCATGACATCACGCTGGCGGTCATGCGTACAGGCATACGAAGCGGCCCGCCGCGTACGGGCCCGCCCCCGGCGCCCGCCGACGCGAGAACGCCCACCGGCACCAAGGCGCGCGCCGCCGCGAAAGCGCCCCGCTCCCTCGCCCGCCTCGCCCCCGTCCTCGTGCTGGGGCAGATGTGCAGCCTCCAGCTCGGGGCCGCCGTCGCCAAGTCCCTTTACGGGCGCGTCGATCCGTTGGTGGTGGCGGGGATGCGGCTCGGCTTCGCGGCGGTGCTGCTCGCGCTGCTGGTACGGCCACGCCTCGCCTCGTACAGCCGTGCGCAGTGGCTCGGCGGGTGTGCGCTCGGGCTCGTCTTCGCGGGCAACAACCTGACGTTCTTTCTCGCGCTCGACCGGCTCCCGCTCGGTGTCGCGGCGACCGTCGAACTCGTCGGGCCGCTCCTCCTCGCCGTCGCGCTCTCCCGCCGGCCCGCGCACCTCGCGGCGGGGCTGCTCGGGCTGGGCGGGGTGCTGCTGCTCGGGGCGCCGGGTGGTGAACTGCCGCTCGCGGGGCTGGGGTTCGGGCTCGCGGCGGCGGGGTGCCGGACCGCGTACGTACTCCTGAGCAAGCGGGTCGGGCGGCTCTTCCCCGACTTCGGCGGGCTCTCGCTCGCGCTGCTCGCCGGGGCGTGCGTGCTCGTGCCGCTCGCGGCGGTGCACAGCGGCGGTCAAGTGCGCGCCGATCCGGGGGTGTTGCTGCCCGGCTGCGCGGTCGCGCTGCTCTCCTCGCTCGTCCCGTACGCGCTCGACATGACCGTCCTGCGCCGCATCGACTCGCGCACCTTCGGCGTCCTGCTCGCCCTCACCCCGGCCCTGGGCGCACTGGTCGGCCTCGTCTTCCTCGGGGAGCCGATCGGCGCCCGCGAGGGAGTCGCGATCGCGCTCGTGGTGGTGGCGGCGGGGTGGTCCGCGCGGGGGCAGAGGGAGGAGGGCCGCGCGGAATTGAAGAATGCCGACGACTGAGGTTAGGGTGCCCTAAGTAGGCGAACGCGCGACTTCCCGGCGGTGGGCGCCAGAGCCAGGAACCCACCGCCGGGACCCGCGCCCGGCTCCCGCGACCGGCCTCCGGCCCGGACCGCCGCCCCGGCCCCCGCAGCGGCTACTCTCCCGCCATGGACGGATTCCGCGTCACCTACACGGTGGAGTGCGCCGAGTCGGCGGCGCTGCTCTCGCCGGACCGCAGGGTGACCCTCGAACGGGGCCTCTCGGTCCTCGCCCGCAACCCGTACCACCCGGCCACGGCCCCCATCGGCACCCACGAGGACAACCGAAAGGCCCAGGTGGCACCGGGAGTCCTCATCGAATACGTGGTCGCCCACGCGGTCATGGTCGTCGTCGTCCTGACCGTCTTCGACGAGTCCCTGTACCTGCTGGCGGACGTACCGGGACAGGTGGAGCGGGGGATGGAGGGGGACGGGGTGACGGGAGGCGGGGGGTGAGGGATGCTCGCCCCCGTCGTCGTCCCGACGTACCTGCACACGTGAAACCGCCCGCACCCCCTCCGGGGCACGGGCGGTTCCTGTAGCGGGGGTGGTCAGTTCTTCGGGGTCAGGATGAAGACGGGGATCGGGCGGTCCGTCTTCTTCTGGTAGTCGGCGTAGTCGGGGAAGGCTTCGACCGCGCGGTCCCACCATTCGGCCTTCTCGGGGCCCGTGGCCTCGCGGGCCGTGTAGTCCTTGCGGACGGGGCCGTCCTGGAGTTCCACCTCGGGGTGGCCCTTGATGTTGTGGTACCAGACGGGGTGCTTGGGGGCGCCGCCCTTGGAGGCGACGACCGCGTACTCGCCGTTGTGCTCGACGCGCATCAGCGGTGTCTTGCGGATCTTGCCGCTCTTCGCGCCGAGCGTCGTCAGGACGATGACGGGCATGCCGCGCATCTCCGTGCCGCGCGTCCCGCCGCTGCCCTCGTACTCCGCGACCTGTTCCCGCACCCATTTCTCGGGGCTCGGTTCGTACTCACCGTTCAGAGGCATCGCGTCCACCCTTCCGTGTCGGTGCCGACAATCTCTCACCGCGGCTCGCGCCGCCGGGTCAGCGGCGCTTGGCGAGTTCTTCGACGTCCCGGCGGAACGCCCACCGCATCTCGGGTTCCATCGCGAACTTGAACAGCCGTTGCACGAGCGGCGTGCACAGCACCGTGATGACGCTCGCCGCGATGAGCGTCACGGCTATCTCGCCGACCGGGCTGTGCAGCCAGTCCGCCGCGTACCAGTCGCCGAAGCGCGAGCCCTTCGCGAGGAAGCCGTGCAGCAGGTAGCCGTACAGCGTTCCCGCGCCGAGCGCCGTGAACCACATGTGCCGGCGCGGCACCCACGCGAGGAAGCACGCGGTGAGCACGAGCGAGCAGCCGAAGAGCGCGAGCGTCATGACGACGCCGGTCCAGCCGGGCGCGCCGAGTTCCTGGGCGCTGTCGCGGTGGTAGAACCAGGCGGAGTTCATGCGCGGCGCCGCCCAGTAGGCGAAGAGCGCGCCGCCGACGAGGACCGGGAGGGACAGGATGCGGGCCTCGCGGCGGCGTACGAGCTGGAAGTGCTCGGGCTTGAGCTTGAGGCCGACGACGAAGAACGGCAGGAACTGGAGGACCCGCTGCATGTCGAGGTCGTCGCCGATGTCCGGCGAGATCGCGGCGAGGATCGCGATGGCGAGCGCGAGCGGCACCGGCCACCGCACGAGCTTCCAGATCGGCGTCGTCAGGCGCCACACGAACAGCGCGACGAGGAACCAGGTCAGGTACCAGGGGTCGAGCAGGCTGAACGGGTAGTCCGGGTCGCCGCCCGCCGTGCGCTTCAGGAGCGTGTACGCGACCTCGAAGATCACGTACGGGACCGCGACCCCGGTGATGAGGCGGCGCAGCCGGTCCGGGCGCATGTCGAAGCTGCGGGACATGTAGCCGGAGATGATGATGAACGCCGGCATGTGGAAGGTGTAGACGAAGATGTAGAGCGCGGACGCGGCCCGGCTGTCCCCGCGCAGCGGCTCCCAGGCGTGCCCCATCGCGACGAGCAGGATCGCGAGGTACTTCGCGTTGTCGAAGAAGGGGTCGCGGCGCTTGGCGGCGGCCTTCCCGGCGGCGCCCCCGGCTTCGGCGCCGGGCTTCCCGGCCGCTCCGGCGTTCGTCGCCGCCGTTTCCCCGGGTGCCGGTACGCGCTTGAGTACGAGGGTGTCGCTGCCCGTACCCGTCGCCGGGCCACCTCTCGCCCCGCGCTCCGGAGGCAGCGGTACGCGCCCCTCGGACGACGGCTCCGTACCGTCCCCTGGTCCGTGTCCGCGCGCGGACTCGCTCACAATCCCTCCCCGATGGAACGCCGACGGGTCGGTACGCGTCTAACCAGAAATGCGGGAAACATGTCGGTGGAAGGCATCAGCGGCAGCGTAGTCACCCCCACCGCACCCGGCACAAGGCCGCCGGGTGTGGCTTGTCCCACCCTGGAGGCGATGCGTCCGTTTTCGGCCGCGTACTTCCCTCAGGGCCTTCTCAGGGCCCTCACAAAGTCGGTACGCAACCTCTCGGGCCGCCGCCGGACGCCGCCCCTGAGCGCGCTCCGGGGCGCCCCCGCTCCCTCAGCGCTCCGCCGCCGGGCCGACCAGTTCCGTCAGCACGTCCTCCATCGTCACGAAGCCGCGTACCCGTCCTTCCTCGCCCGTCACGGCGGCGAGGTGGCTGTCGTCGGTGCGCAGCGCGGTGAGGGTGTCGTCGAGCGGGGTGTCGATGCGGACGCGCGTGAGGGGGTGGTAGGCGGCGCGCGGAAATGGCTTGTCCCGCTCGGTGACGCCGAGGGTGTCCTTGATGTGGAGGTAGCCGAGGAGCGCGCCGCCCTCGCCGGTCACCGGCAGCCGCGAGAAGCCGGACTCGGCGGCGACGCGTTCGAGCCGGGCGGGGGTGACGGTGCTGTCGACCGTGACGAGCGTCGCGCCCGGCTTGATGATCTCGCCGACGGGGCGGGTGCCGAGTTCGAGCGCGTCGCGCAGCCGGTCGCGGTCGGCCTCGCTGAGCAGCCCGGCCTCGCTGGAGTCCTCGACCATCCGCGCGAGCTGGTCGTCGGTGAAGACGGACTCGACCTCGTCCTTCGGCTCGACGCGCAGGAGCCGAAGGAGGTGGTTGGCGAGGCTGTTGATGCCGAACACGAGGGGCTTGAGGACGCGGGTGAGCGCGACGAGCGGCGGCCCGAGGAGCAGCGCGGTGCGGACGGGCTCGGCGAGCGCGATGTTCTTCGGGACCATCTCGCCGATGAGCATGTGCAGGTACGTGGCGAGCGTCAGCGCGATGACGAAGGAGAGCGGGTGCACGAGGCCGTGCGGGATGCTGACCGCCTCGAAGACCGGTTCCAGGAGGTGCGCGATCGCGGGTTCGGCGACGGCGCCGAGGACGAGCGAGGAGACGGTGATGCCGAGCTGCGCGGTCGCGAGCATCGCGGAGATGTGCTCCAGTGCCTTGATCGTGCTGGCCGCCCGCTTGTCGCCGGCCTGCGCGAGCGGTTCGATCTGGCTGCGGCGCACGGAGATCAGCGAGAACTCGCCGCCGACGAAGAAGGCGTTGGTGAAGAGCGTGAGCAGCCCGACGAGCAGCTGAACGGCGGTCATCGGGCGTCCTCCTGGCGGGCGCGGGTGCGGGCGTGGGCACGGGTGGGGGTACCGGCGGGGGTGTGGGTACGGGCGCGGGCTCGGGCGCCTGGTGCGCTCATCGGCCCGGCTCCTCGACGTGTGCCGCGTCGTCCCCGGCCGGTTTCACGACCCGTACGCGCTCGGCCCGGTGGTGCTCGACCGACAGGACCGTGAACTCCCAGCCCCTGGCCGTCGCGTCCAGCTCGCCCAGTTCCACGACGTCCCCCGCCTCCGGGATGCGGCCGAGGCGGGTCGCGAGGAGGCCGGCGACCGTCTCGTAGGGGCCCTCGGGGGCGCGCAGGCCGATGAGGCGGAGCTGGTCGAGGCGCAGGGAGCCGTCGGCCTCCCACGTCTCGCGGCCGTCGGGGGTCGGCGCGCCGGGGACGAGGTCCTCGGTCTCCTCCGGGTCGTGCTCGTCGCGTACCTCGCCGACGACCTCCTCGACGATGTCCTCGACCGTGACGACGCCCGCCGTGCCGCCGTACTCGTCGATGACGACGGCCATCGTGCGCGCGGCGCGCATACGGACGAGGAGGGTGTCGGCGGGGAGCGAGTCGGGGACGAGGAGCGGGGGCGTGGCGAGGTCGGTGACGCGGGTGCGGGAGCGCGCGGCCGGTTCGAGGGCGAGGACGTCGCGGATGTGGACCGTACCCGTGACGTCGTCCAGGTGCTCGCGGTAGACGGGGAAGCGGGAGAGGCCGGTGGCGTGCGCGAGGTTCGCGGCGTCGAGCGCGCTCGCGTCCTCGGCGAGGGCCTGGACCTCGACGCGCGGGGTCATGACGTTCTGCGCGGTGAGGTCGTTGAGGTGCAGCGTACGGATGAACAGCTCGGCGGAGTCCGGTTCGAGCGCGCCTTCGGCGGCCGAGTGCCGGGCCAGCGCGACGAGTTCCTCGGGGCCGCGCACGGAGGCCAGCTCCTCGGTCGGTTCCAGGCCGAGGCGGCGTACGAAGAAGTTCGCCGTCGCGTTGAGGCTGTGGATGAAGAAGCCGAAGAAGGCCGAGAAGCGGCGGTGCGGACCGGCGACGGCGCGGGCGACGGGCACGGGCCGGGAGATCGCCCAGTTCTTCGGGACGAGTTCGCCGACGACCATGAGGACGACGGTGGAGACGCCGACGCCGAGGATCGAGCCGATCGTGGACGTGACCCCGCGCGGCAGGCCGATCGCGGAGAGCGGGCCGTGCAGCAGCTCGGTGACGGCGGGTTCGGCGAGCATCCCGATGACCAGCGAGGTGACGGTGATGCCGAGCTGGGCGCCGGAGAGCTGGAAGGTGAGGGAGCGGACGGCCGCGAGCGCGCCCTCGGCGCCGCGCTCGCCGGCGTCCACGGCCCGCTCCAGGTCGGAGCGTTCGACGGTGGTGAGCGAGAACTCGGCGGCGACGAAGAGCGCGCAGGCGAGGGTGAGGAGGGCGGCCACGAGGAGCTGTACGACGGCGATCACGCGGTCACCACCGGGAGGCGGGCGAGCCGGGCGCGCGGGGCGGGGGCGCTGACACGGGCGGCGCGGGCGGGGCGGGCGGCGTGGGCCG
>NZ_JAAGLR010000664.1 GCF_010548245.1 Streptomyces sp. SID11385 | reverse complement strand
TCTCGGGTCCCGCGTCGCTGACGGCCGAGCCGCCCGGCCGCAGTCCGCCGGGGTTCTCGGGCGAGCCGTCGGGCGCGGCGACCCCCGTGCCGCCCGCCCCGGCCCCCGTACCGCCCGGCCCCGCCCCCGTACCGTCCGAGGCCCCCGTCCCCTCCTCCTCCGTCTCCAGGGCTGTGACCCGGCCGTGGTGGGCGTGGTCCTGCTCCTCCTGGATCTCCTCCAGCTCGTGGCGGTGCTCGATCGCTTCCAGACGGTCTTCTTCGAGCAGTTCGTGCACGGAATTCATCAGGGTCTGCATGTCGACGACGCCCTCGTACTCGCCGCGCCGCCCGGTCACGGCGACGCGGCCCGCGTTGTCCGTGAGCACCGCCTCCAGCGCGTCGCGCAGGGTGGCGTCCCGCGTCACGGTGTCCTGCACGAGCGCCCCGGCCCGCGAGAGCGAGCCCTTGGCGCGGCTGAGGTCGCCGCGCCTGAGCCACTTGTAGGGGCGCTCGCGACGGTCGAGCATGAGCAGTTCCGTACGACCTGCCTCGCGGAGCTTGTCGAAAATGGTCTGGAGCGGGTCGTCGACGGACACGGTCGGCCAGTCGGTGATCCCCACGTCCCGTACCCGGGTGAGGTTGAGGCGCTTGAGCGCCGCGCCCGCGCCGACGAAGCCGGAGACGAAGTCGTCCGCCGGATTGGTCAGGATCGCCTCCGGGGTGTCGAACTGCGCGATCTTCGAACGATCACGCAGCACCGCGATCCGGTCGCCGATCTTGATCGCCTCGTCGAAGTCGTGCGTCACGAAGACGATCGTCTTGTGCAGTTCGTGCTGAAGCCTGATCAGCTCGTCCTGGAGGTGATCGCGCGTGATCGGGTCGACGGCGCCGAAGGGCTCGTCCATGAGCAGGACGGGCGGGTCGGCGGCGAGCGCGCGGGCGACGCCCACGCGCTGCTGCTGACCGCCGGAGAGCTGCCGCGGATAACGCCCGCGGAACTCCGCGGGGTCCAGCCCCACCAGGTCGAGCATCTCCTCGACCCGGTCCTTCACCCGCCCCTTGGGCCAGCCGATCATCTTCGGCACGAGCGCGATGTTCTGCGCGACGGTCAGGTGCGGGAAAAGCCCGGACGACTGGATCGCGTAGCCGATCTTCCGCCGCAGTTTCACCGGGTCCATGTCGGTGACGTCTTCGCCGCCGATCCTGATCCGTCCGCTGCTCGGTTCGATGAGCCGATTGATCATTTTGAGCAGCGTCGTCTTGCCGCCGCCCGAGGGGCCGACGAAGACGACGGTCTCGCCCGCCTTGATCTCCAGGCTCACGTTCTCGACGGCGGGGACGGTGGTGCCCGCGTAGATCTTGGTGAGGTTCTCCAGCTCGATCGTCGCCCCGCTCGTGTCTCCCGTCCCCGGCGCGGCCGGGGCGGTCGTCGCTGCGGGCGCCGAGGCGCCCGAGGGCGGTGTGGTGGCGTCAGACACGGATACCCCTCGGGATGGTGAGCCTGCCGATCAGGACGTAGCCGAAGTCGAAGAGCAGGGCGAGGATGACGATGCCGACGGTGCCGGCGAGGACCTGGTTGAGGGCGTTCTTGCTGCCCAGCGAGGCGATGCCGCGGAAGATCTCGTTACCGAGCCCGGGCCCGGACGCGTACGCGGCGATCGCGGCGATCCCCATGAGCATCTGCGTCGAGACGCGGATGCCGGTGAGGATCGGCGGCCACGCGAGCGGCAGTTCGACCCGCAGGAGCCGGGCGGTACGGGACATGCCGATGCCCTTCGCGGCGTCCACCAGCGTCGCGTCGACCCCGCGCAGGCCCACGATCGCGTTGCGGACGATCGGCAGCAGCCCGTACAGCACGAGCGAGATGACCGTGGGCGCGACACCGAGCCCCACGATCGGCACGAGCAGGCCGATGAGCGCGAGCGAGGGGACCGTGAGGATCGTCGAGGTGGCGGTCGTGGCGAGGTTGCCCGCCCACTCCGAGCGGTAGCTGAAGATGCCGATCAGCACCCCGATGACGGTCGCGATGACCATGCACTGGAAGACGGCGCTCGCGTGCTGGTAGGCGTCCGAGAGCAACTGCTCGTGCCGGTTGCCCACATAGGTCCAGAAATTCACGCCACCGCTCCTGACTCCTGACGTCGTCCGGCCGGTCCACCGCGCGCGAGGGCGATACGTGTACGTGCCGTACCGCTCCACAGTGGCGGCGACGCCCGGACCGCGCCCCCCGGGTACCGCCATCCGGCGGTCACGGGGCGCGAGGGCACGGGGGAGGGGCGGGCCTACTCGCGCGCGGCGTGCGCGGCCTGCTCGATGAGCGGGAGGACCCGCAGCGGTACGGGGTTCTCCATGACGATCGCCGTCGAGGCCCGCACGATCCCCTCGAACCCGACGACCTGGTCGATGACCCGTTGCAGATCGGCGTTGGACCGGGCCACGAGGCGGCACAGCATGTCGCCCTGCCCCGTCGTCGTGTGCAGTTCGAGCACCTCCGGCACCCGCGCGAGATGCGCCCGTACCTGCTCCCCGCGCCCCTGCCGGATCTCCAGCGTCGCGAACGCGGTGACGGGATACCCGAGCGCCGCCGGGTCCACCTCGGGCCCGAACCCGCGGATCACCCCGCGCGCCCGCAACCGGTCGAGCCGCGCCTGCGCCGTCCCGCGCGCGACCCCGAGCCGCCGCGACAGGGCGAGCACCCCGATCCGCGGCTCGCGCGCGAGCAGCAGCAGAAGACGGGCGTCGAGGGCGTCGATCATGAAGGGCTCCCGGCCGAACGGGTGACGGACGGCGGATGGTGGAGGACGGATGACGGGTGACGAGTACGAGTGACCCAATTCAGTCATCCGCGGCCGGGAGCGGACAAGACACGGGACGGAAGGGACCGTCCCCGTGCCGGAAGGGGCCGTCCCCGTGCCGGGAGGGCACGGGGACGGCTGGGGACGGCTGGATCAGATGTAGTCGTCGCCCGGGGTGATCAGGAAGTTGTGCCCCGAGTTGCCGCGCAGCCCGACTCTGCCGTCAGTGCTCCACACCCACATGTCGGCCAGGCCGTCAGCGGTGACGTCGGAGAACTGGAGGCTCCCCTTCGGCTGGCCGAGGAAGTTGGCCCAGCCGCTGCTCCAGTGGGTGCCGCCGTCCCAGTAGGTGCCCTTGTTGGTGCGGACGGAGATGTCGCCGTTGGTCTCGTGGACGATGAGGTCGGCCTTCTTGTCGCCGTCGATGTCGGCGAAGTACAGCTTCCCCTTGCCCTTCTGACCGAGGAAGTTGGCCCAGCCGCTGCTCCAGTGGGTGCCGCTGTCCCAGCCGGTGCCCTTGTTGAGCCGGACGGAGACGTCGCCGTTGGTCTCGTGGACGATGAGGTCGGCCTTGCCGTCGCCGTTGACGTCCGCGAAGTACAGCCGTCCCTTGCCCTCCTGGCCGAGGAAGTTGGCCCAGCCGCTGCTCCAGTGGGTGCCGCCGTCCCAGCCGGTGCCCTTGTTGAGCCGCACCGCGATGTCGCCCTTGGTGTCATGGACGATGAGGTCGGCCTTCTTGTCGCCGTTGACGTCGGCGAAGTACAGCCGTCCCTTGCCCTCCTCGCCGCGGAAGTTCTGCCACCCCGTGCTCCACTGGGCGGGCGTGGTGAAGCGGTAGACGGGGCTGCCGGGAGTGGACGCCCACTTCGACGCGGCGGGGCGCACGGTGATGGTGCCCTTCTCGTCCAGGACGAGGAGGTCGCTGCGCCCGTCACCGGTGACGTCGGCGGCGAAGGAGACCTCCCGCAGCCGGTCCTTCGTCTCCTGCACCCAGGCGCGCGTCGCGCTGTCGTCCACCCGGACCGCCAGCGCGTCCGTACGGGTCTCGGCCGCGTCCTGACCGAAGCAACCGCTTTGGTAGGAACGGCTGTTCACGGCGACGAGCTGAAGTGCGCCGTCCGTCTCGCGGACGAGGGGGCCTCCGGCGTCCCCGGCGCAGACGGCGGCGCCGTCCTGGCCGCTGACACCGACTTCGCCGGCCTCCACGGTGTCGAGGCGGAAGGCGCCGGAGTGCGCGGAAAGCGGCGACCACTCGGTGGCGGTACGGCCGTAGCCGACGGAACGCAGTGTCTCGCCCGCCGCCGGGGCCGCCGTGGCGAGCGGTATCGGCGCGACATCGATGACCGGCCGCTTCAGGCGGGCCATGACCAGGTGTGTCCGGCGTAGGGCGCGAGTTCGGTGACGTCGGTGACGAAGCCCGTCGTCGTGGTGAGATCGGGGCGGCCGACCGTGACCGTCGTGTGCTCCTTCGGGGCGCCCGCGGCCGGGACGGCGCCGGAAGCGGGGTCGTCCACGAAGCAGGACGCGGCGGTCAGGACCCAGCGGGCGTCGATCAGGGTGCCGGAACAGGCTCTGGCGCCCTCGCCGATGTCGATCCGGACCGTGGCGGCCAGGGCCTTCTCGGTGCTGGGGGCGCTGGGGCCGCGCACGGCGGCGGCCGGGAAGGCGCCGGACAGGAGTGTCCCCGCGGTCAGGACGGCCGCCAGCGCCGTCAGGCGTACGGACAGCACACGTTTCATGGAGTCAGGTCCTTCGTGCAGTGGCTCGCGGGACGCGGCGCGGCGGGGCCCGGGAACGGCGGACGCGAAAGCCGTGCACACGTCGTCCGGCGAGTGGAGGTCCTTTCCGTCCTTCCCGCGAGCGCGGAATTGAAGAAGATGTGAGCAGTGGGTGTCGGTTCCAGGCGAACGCCGGTCACCTTATCTCCACGACTCGTTGCGTGCAGCAGGAAGTTGACGGTCAGTCGACGCATCCTCACGGGCGCGGGGCCGGGGCGCGCGGCCGGGGTCTTCACACCCGGCGCCTCTCGATGCCACTGTGGGGATCATGACCGAGCTGCAGCGCGAGGGTGCTTCCGCCGGGCTTCTCGACGACCTCCGGGCCGGGCTGCCCGCCGGGGCCGTCGTCGACGATCCCGAGGTGGTCGCCTCGTACGCGCACGACATGGCGAGCTTCTGCGCGGCCGGGCGGGCGGCTGTCGTCGTGCTGCCCCGTACCGTCGAAGAGGTCCAGCACGTCATGCGGACCGCGACCGCGCACCGCGTGCCCGTCGTGCCGCAGGGGGCGCGCAGCGGGCTGTCGGGGGCCGCGAACGCGATCGAGGGGTGCGTCGTCGTCTCGCTCGTCAAGATGGACCGCATCGTCGAGATCGATCCCGTCGAGCGCGTCGCCGTCGTCGAGCCCGGCGTCATCAACGCGGCGCTCTCGCGCGCCGTCGCCGAGCACGGACTGAACTACCCTCCCGATCCGTCGAGCTGGGAGATGTGCACGATCGGCGGGAACATCGGGACCGGCTCCGGCGGGCTGTGCTGCGTCAAGTACGGCGTCACCGCCGAATACGTCCTCGGGCTCGATGTCGTCCTCGCCGACGGCCGCCTCCTGCGCACCGGGCGCCGCACCGCCAAGGGCGTCGCCGGGTACGACCTCACGCGGCTCTTCGTCGGCTCCGAGGGCAGCCTCGGAATCGTCGTACGCGCCGTGCTCGCCCTCAAGCCCGCGCCCGCCCCGCAACTCGTCCTCGCCGCCGAGTTCGGCACAACGTCCGCCGCCTGCGCGGCCGTCAACGCGATCATGACGGGCGGCCACACCCCGTCCCTCCTCGAACTCATGGACCGCACGACCGTCCGCGCCGTCAACGCGCACGCCCGCATGGGCCTCCCCGAGTCCACCGCCGCACTCCTCCTCTGCGCCTTCGACACCCCGGAGCCCGGAGCCGACTTGGCCGCCGTCGCCGCCCTGTGCCGCGAGGCGGGCGCGAGCGAGGTCGTCCCCGCCGAGACGCCCGCCGAATCCGAACTCCTGCTCGCCGCTCGGCGGTTGTCGCTCGTCGCGCTCGAAGCGGTCAAGGGCACCACGATGATCGACGACGTCTGCGTGCCCCGCTCCCGCCTCGCCGAACTCCTCGAAGGAGTCGAACGCATCGCACAGGCGCACGAGTTGACCATCGGCGTCTGCGCCCACGCGGGCGACGGCAACACCCACCCCACCGTCTGCTTCGACGCCGCCGACGAGGACGAGTCCCGCCGCGCCCGCGCCTCCTTCGACGAGATCATGGCCCTCGGACTCTCGCTCGGCGGCACGATCACGGGCGAGCACGGCGTCGGCCTCCTCAAGAAGGAGTGGCTCGCGCGCGAGTTGGGCGAGACAGGGCTGGAGGTGCAGCGCACGCTCAAGGCCGCGCTCGACCCGCTGAACATCCTCAACCCCGGCAAGGTGCTGTAGGCGGAGCGGGAGGGCGCGGTGCGAGCACGGGGCCGCACGCCGCCGCTCACTCGCTCTCGTACCCCTCCTCCCGCCACGGATCGCGGTCCCGCTGCCACAGTTCCTCCACCGGCATCGGCGCGAGCAGGTGCCGCAGGCCCTCCTCGATGCCGAGCAACTCGGCCTCCGTGCCCGGTGGTACGAGCCGCAGCGTGCGCTCCAGCCACGCCGTCATCGGCAGCGCGGGCGCCTGGATGAGCGCTTCGCCGTCCGGCGAGGTGAGCGCGACCTGTACGGTCTCGCGCCCGTCCTCCTTCGCCGGCCACACCCGCACGTCGCCGTGCCCCGAGGGCCGGAACACGCCTTCGATCAGTAGTTCGCGCGAGAAGGTCCACGCCACCGGGGACTCGGAGTTGAGGTGGAAGAGGATGTGCACGGCGTAGGGGTCGTCCGTGCGGTACGTCAGCCGTGCGGGTACCGCGACGGTGCGTTCCGGCGAGACGAGGAGCTGGAGTTCGAGTTCACGTTCCACGACGGAGTGCGCCACGGCTGGTCCCTTTCTGCCTCTGCGACGGCCCACCTACAGGCCCGTACCGGGAGAGAGGGCGGTCGCAGCACAGCATTACGCGGGTTGCGGAAAGTTTTTTGGTCAACCGCCGGGATTGCCTCCACCTCCGCCGGACCGGCCCGCAACACGCCCGAGTTCTGGTAAATGTGGACGCCCACCCCACTCACCGAGCAGATACGGGACGAGCGGACGATGAGCGCCCCCACTCCGGCAGCAGGCGACGCGTACCCCGGCGAGGGGTACTACCCCGATCCCTCCATCCCCGGCTACCTGCGCTACTGGAGTGGTACGGGGTGGGTCGCCGGCACCAGCCGCCCCGCGCCCGCCGACGGCTCGGTCCCGCCCCCGCCCCCCGGCTACCCGCGCCAGGCCGCGCAGCCGCCACCCGCCCCGGCCGGGAACGCTCCCGAGGAGACCGGGCCCCTCTTCTTCGACGGCCCCCGTACCGCCACCTCGCCCGTCCTCTACGGCCCCGAGCCCACCAACGCGCCACAGGAACCCGACCCCTGGAGTGCGGACACCTCCCAGGGCCGGCCCCCGCGCGTCTCCTGGGGCGCGGGCCCCGAGCAGGGCAACGACCCGCGCGTCCCGCACCCCGCCGCCTCGCCCGAGTCCACGGGCGACCCCAACCCTTACCGCGACACGCCGCAACCGCCGTACGACACCCGCCCCCCACTCGAACCCGTCCGCCCCCAGCCCACGCAACCGCGTCCGGAGGGCACCGGCACGGTGAGCCTGCGCCCGCAGGGACAGGTGACGCCTTATCAGGGGCAGGGGCAGGGCGCGGGCGTTGCCGGTGCGGGCGGCGATGGCGCGGTGCCCGGCGGTGGTACGGGGCCGGGGGAGCGGCGCGCGCTCGACGCGCCGGGCGCGTATCCCGCCCTTCCGTCGGCCGGTGGTCCCACGACGGGCGGCCAGGGCACGCTGTCGATGCGCCCGAGGAGCGGTGGCGGGGCGGCGGGGGAGTGGGAGCGGGGACAGCAGTGGGGCGGGGGCCCCGGCGCGAACCCCGAGAACGGTACGGCCGAACCGGGCGGCTTCGAGGCGGGCGGCTCGGAGCCCGGGGCCTTCGAGCCGGGCGGCTCCGCGTCAGGCGCGTCCGCGCGGGGCGGCGTCGCCTTCGGCAAGCCGGCGGGCATGGACGACACGGTACGGGCCCGCGCTGCCCGCCTCGCGGAGCAGGAGGCCCCGCCCGCGGCGTACCGACCGGCGGCGTCGGGGTACGCGGACGCGGCGGGGAACCGCGCCGGTGGTCATCGCGGGAACCAGGTCTCCGGCACCCCTGGGAACCAGGTTTCCGCCACCCCTGGGAACCCCGCTCCCGCCTCGCACGTTGGGCCCACCGGGGGGCCCAGCCAACCCCTAGGTGAAGCGTTCGACCGCCCCCTAGGGGGCACGCCCGGCACTCCCGCAGCCCCCGCCACCCCCGGGAACCCCGCCCCCGCCTCGCGCGTTGGGCCCACCGGGGGGCCCAACGAACCCCTAGGTGAAGCGTTCGACCGCCCCCTAAGGGACGCCCCCGCATCCCCTCCCCCCTCGGCCCCCGCCCCCACCCGCTCCTGGGCCGCCCAGGTCTCCGCCCTCGCCCAGCCCGCCCACACCGCCGCCGCCCCGGGCAGCGAGGGCAGCGCCCCCGTCACTCCGT
>NZ_JAAGLR010000631.1 GCF_010548245.1 Streptomyces sp. SID11385 | reverse complement strand
TTCGCGCGGGCCTTGCCGTCGGCGCGCGCTTTGCCGTCCTCGCGCCCGGCGGCGTCGTGCCCGGGCGCGGCCCGCTCCAGTTCGGCGAGGCGCGCGCGCAGTTCCCGGTTCTCCTCGCGGAGTTCCTCGCGGGCGGCGCGCGAGGACAGGGCGGGATCGGTCTCCCACCAGTCGATGCCCGCCTTGCGCGCGGTGTCGACGGAGGAGACGAAGAGCCGCAGCCGGATGGTGAGCAGCTCGATGTCGAGGAGGTCGATCTTGATGTCGCCCGCGATGACGACCCCCTTGTCGAGCACCCGTTCCAGGATGTCGGCGAGGTTCGCGGGCTGCGCGGCGTGCGAGGGCGGATCGAGGGGAGTGGTGGTCAGGTCGACGGTCATCGGGCCCCGCTCCGGGCCTTGCGACGGCGGCGCGGACGCTCCTCGGGCTCTTCCTCCTCCTCGCCGTCCTCGCCCTCTTCGTCCTCGTCGCCGTCCTCGGGCTCCTCGTCCTCGTACGGCTCTTCGCCGCCCTCCTCCGGCTCCTCCTCCTCGCCCTCCGGAGCCTCCTCGTCCTCGTAGCCGTCCTCGTACTCGCCCTCGTCGCCCTCCCCGCCGTTCTCGTCGTTCTCGTCCTTCTCGTCGTCCTCCAGGCCCTCCTCGTGGCTGCGGACGACCTCGCCGTCGCGGATCTCGCCGCGCCAGCCCTCGATCTCCTCGTCCTCGTGGAGGGTGACGTGGCGGGCGAAGTGCTTGAGGTCCAGGCGGAGCCTGCGGCCCTGCGCGCGCCACAGGTTGGCGGTCTTCTCGAAGAAGCCGGACGCCTCGTACTCGACGACGACCACGACGCGGGTCAGGTCCGGAGTCAGCTCGTGGAAGCTGATGCAGCCCGTCGTCGAGCCCTTGGCGCCCTCGGAGGTCCACACGATCCGCTCGTCGGGGACCTGCTCCTGGGTGGTCGCCTTCCAGCTGCGGGCCGAGGGGGCGATCTTCATCTGCCACTGCGTCGTGACGTCGTCCTCCTGGTTGACGCTCTTGACGCCCTTCGTGAAGCCGGGGAAGTCGGCGAGCTGCGTCCAGTGGTCGTACACGGTGCGCACGGGCTTGCCGATGTCGACCGTCTCGATGATGTTCGTCGTCTTGACGTTCTCGCCCCCGCCCCCACCTCCGCCGCCCCCGCCGCCGCCGTTGTCCCCGCCACCGCCACCGAAGAGACTCTTCGCCTTGTCCGTCACGCCGCCCGTCAGGTCCTTTGCCTTCTGCCCCGCGATCGCCTTCAGCGGGTTCTCGCCCTTGAGGATCTTGCCGCCGATCCCGGCCATGCTGCCGAGACCGCCTCCGCCGTCGCCCTCGCCGAGCTTCTCGACGAGCCCGCTCAGGGAACCGCCCGCTTTCTCGGCGAGCTTGCCGCCCTGGGCGCCGAGGTAACCGTTGATCTCTTCCATCAAGCGGTCGAGGCCCGAATGCTGCTCAGCCATTGCCTTACCTTCCTCGTCCGCCGCGCGAAGCCGAACGCTTCGCGGTGCTCTTCGTCGTGCGCTTCGCCGCCTTCTTGGCGGGCGCCTTCTTCGCGGGCTCGCGCGTGGGCTTGCCCCTGAGCGCGGCGGCCTTCCTGGCACCGGGGTTGTTGGCGGGGGCCCGCTTGGCCGCGGACTTCTTGGCCGGGGCCTTCTTCGCCGCCTTCTTGGCGGGGCGCCGGTGGCGGGCGGGACGGCGGGGCGCGGGCTCCTCCTCGCCCTCCTCCTCCGGCTCCTCCTCGCCTTCCTCCTCCTCGTCCCGGGGCTCCTCGGGCTCCTCCTCGTCCCGGGGTTCCTCCTCGCCCTCCTCCGGCTCCTCCTCTTCCTCGTCCCGCGGGGGCTCCAGGAGGGCGGCGGTGCGGGCCGCGAGAGTGTCGGCGAGCGCGCTGAGGCGGCGGTCGGCCGCCGTGCGCCCGGCGGTGAGCAGTTCCTCGCGCACCTGATCGCTCAGCTCGGCGAACTGCGGGGTCTCCCGGAGCTTGCGCACGCCGGCGGTGAGGAGGTCCTGCGGGGTCAGGTTGAGGCGCTTGCCGGCGAGGCAGGAGGCCACCACGAGGGCGAGCCGTGCCTTGCGGGTGCGCCCGAGCAGATAGCCGCCGATGAGGGCGGTACCGAGAACGAGCTTGTCCGAGTCATCCATCGGGCATTCCCAAAGTCGTGGGGGACGGGGGCAGGGGGGAACGGGTTTCCAGCAGGCCGAGCAGGTGGTCCTCCTCGGCCTCGAACGTGGCCTCGTCAATCTCGCCCGCCTCGAAGGCGGAGTTGAGGGCCGCGAGGCGGGCACGTACGGCGGCGGGCGAGTACAGACGCCGCTCCGCCTCGTCGGCGATCTGCTCCGCGACCCAGGCGACGCCGCGCACGGGCGCGAGCGGCAGCAGCAGCACGCCGCTGACGAGGCCCATGTCAGGCACCCACCGGCAGGGGCGGCGCGGAGACGAAGCTGTAGCAGGGCAGCGGTCCGGTGAGGACGAGCGCGAGGTACGGGGCCGAGGCGCCCGCGAGCCGCCCCGCCTCGGCGCGGAAGGCGTCGAGGCGGCCGGCGTCCACGAGCCAGGAGACGTTGAGGACGGTGCTCTCGTCCACAGCGCCCTGGCAGGCGTCCACGGCGAGCGGTTCCAGCGCCGCGCGCACCGCGCCCGCCGCCTCGCGCGCCC
>NZ_JAAGLR010000603.1 GCF_010548245.1 Streptomyces sp. SID11385 | reverse complement strand
GGCGGGCGTGGCGGAGAACCTGGCGGCGCTGGGCGACCCGGCGGCGTACGAGGTGTGGCGCCGCGCTCTCGCGGCCCCCGCGTGGACGGGCCCGCCGCTGTGGCTCCACGGCGACCTGCACCCGGCCAACATCCTCGTGCACGAAGGGGAGTTGAGTGGCGTCGTCGACTTCGGCGACGTAACCGGCGGCGACCCGGCGACGGACCTCGCGGCGGCCTGGATGCTCTTCCCGCGCGAGGCCGACCGCGACACGTTCCGCGCGGCGCACGGCGGGGTGGACGACGCGACCTGGACACGGGCTCGCGGCTGGGCCCTGGCCCTGGGCCTCGTCTTCCTGACGCACTCGGCGGACAACCCGCTGATGGCGAGGGTGGGGAGGCGGACGATGGGGGCGGTGCTGGGGGAGGGCTGAGGGGCCGGACGGGAAACCCGGGTGCGCGGACTCCTCCCGACGCCACATCATCGACGGATGCCCTCCCCCGTCACCCGGTTTCGTGACCCGCGTGCTTCGAAGTACGCCTTCCTGGGGTCGATCCTGGTGCGGTGTCCCGGCTGCGACGGCGTCGCGCACGTGACGCCGCAGCCGCGCGGGGATTCCGGGCTCTTCGCGAAGCGGCGCCTCGTGTGTCGCCGTTGCGGGCGCTGCCGGGAGTGGAGTGGCCGGCGCTGCGCACTTCCCGGGGGCGGGCCCGTGCGCGATCCGTACTTCGGGCTTCCCCTCCGGCTCCAGGCACGGACGCGTCACGGGTGGGTGTGGGCGTACAACCCCGCGCACCTCGACCTGCTCCGCCGCTTCGTTGCCGCCGGACTGCGCGAACGCCCTCGCCCCGACGGGGGCACGATCCGGATGACGGTCGTGGCGCGCCTCCCGGCATGGATGCAGAAGGCGAAGAACAGGAGCGAGGTGTTGCACGCGCTCGACCGGGCCCGCGCCGCCCTGCTCCCGGACCGGCGGTCCTGACGCCTCCGGTGCGGGACAGCGGGCCGTCCTCCGCGCCAACCTCAAGTTCAGCTCTGAGAAGTTCCCCCGTACGGTTGACCCCGTCCGCCGCCGGTCATCAGCCCTTCGCGACAACCTACGGCGGGAGGGGGACGGGATGACCGTGGAGCTGGGCGGGCGGGCGGGGGCGGGGCTTCGGCTCGGGGCCGGGATCGGGTGGCGGCCCGAGATCGCGGAGGCCGTGGAGCGGATGGACGTGGACTGGGTCGAGGCCGTCGCGGAGAACGTCTGCCCCGGGCACGTACCGGAGTCGCTGCTGCGGCTGCGGGCACGCGGTGTGACCGTCGTGCCGCACGGGGTCGGGCTCGGGCTCGGGGGCGCCGAGCGGCCCGACGCGGGGCGGCTCGCCGCGCTCGCGGAGCGGGCCGAGGTCCTGGGCTCGCCGCTCGTCACGGAGCACATCGCCTTCGTACGGGCGGGCGCCCTGGAGGCCGGTCACCTGCTGCCCGTCCCGCGCACCCGCGAAGGACTCGCGGTGCTCTGCGAGAACGTGCGCATCGCGCAGGACTCCCTCCCCGTCCCGCTCGCCGTCGAGAACATCGCGGCGCTCTTCACGTGGCCCGACGAGGAGCTGACCGAGGGGCAGTTCCTGTACGAGCTGGTCGAGCGGACCGGCGTACGGCTCCTCATCGACGTCGCGAACCTGTACACGAACCAGGTCAACAGCGGTGAGGACGCGGTGCGCGCGCTCGACGAGCTGCCGCTCGAAGCGCTCGCGTACGTGCACGTCGCGGGCGGTGTCCTGCGCGACGGCGTGTGGCACGACACGCACGCCCACCCCGTGCCGCCGCAGGTCCTCGCGCTGCTCGGCGAGCTGTGCGCGCGGGCCGAGCCGCCGGGGGTGCTGCTCGAACGGGACGACGACTTCCCGCCGGCCGGTGAGCTGGAGGGCGAGCTGCGGGCGATCCGCGAGACGGTGCGCGGGAGCGCGGCGGCCGCCCGGGGGGACGTCGTCGTGTCCCGTACGGAGGGCGCCGCCGTCCCCGAGGCGACCCGGGCGCGCCTCGCCGGGGAGCAGTACGCGCTGCTCGCCGCGCTCGTCGCGGGCGGCCCCGT
>NZ_JAAGLR010000575.1 GCF_010548245.1 Streptomyces sp. SID11385 | reverse complement strand
CGAGACCCCCGCCACCGCCGCCCGCCTCCTCGAAGGCCCGCACCCGGGCGGCGCGTTGCTCCTCACGACCGGCCGCCTGCCCACGGACCCGGCCACCCGCGCCCGGCTCGCGGCGACGTGGGCCCCGGGGCCACCGCCGACGGGACCGGTCTCGCTCCTCGGCCAACCACTGGGCGGCGCGCGGGACATGACGGCCGTGGTGCTGTGGCGGCGGTGAGGCGGGTCAGGGCTTGCGGGCGACCGCCGCGTACCCGGAGCTGAAGGTGCCCTCGCCCGCCGGTACCACCTCGCCCAACTCCGGGTGCCAGTCCTCCAGCACCGCGACGCCGGGCGCCACGAGTTCCAGGCCGTCGAAGAAGGCGGTGAAGCGGGCCCGGTCGCGCAACTCCATCGTCATGGCACCGGACTTGTAGAAGCCGGTGACCCCGCTCGCCATGTCCTTCGGGGCGAAGTCGGCCGTCAGGTTGGAGAGGGTGAGGTAACTCCCGGGCGCGAGCGCCGAGACGAGCCGTTCCACCAGCTCGCCCGCCCCGTCCTCGTCGCTGAGGAAATGCAGCAGCGCGATGAGCGACAGCGCGACGGGTTCGCCGAAGTCCAGTGTTCTGGCGGCCTGTTCGAGGATGAGGTCCGTTTCCCGCGCGTCCGCTTGGACGTAGTCGACGACGCCCTCGGGGGTGCTGTCGAGCAGCGCGCCCGCGTGGGCGAGCACGATGGGATCGTTGTCGCAGTAGACGACGCGCGCCCCGGGCACCGACTCCTGCGCGATGCGGTGGAGGTTCGGCTCCGTGGGTATCCCCGTGCCGATGTCCAGGTACTGCCGCACCCCGCGCTCCGCGAGCCAGCGCGTCGACCGGTGCATGAAGGCACGGTTCTGCCGCGCCGCCAGCGGAATGCCGGGCGCGACCGCGAGCAGCTTCCGCCCCAGCTCCTCGTCCACCGGGTAGTTGTCCTTGCCGCCGAGGTACCAGTCGTAGAGCCGGGCGGGGTGCGGGCGGGTGGTGTCGATGGCGGGGGAGGGGCTGTCCGGGGTCGCTTCGGCCACTTGGGTCTCCAAATCTCCAGCGGTACGGGGGAGTCGGGGTGAGCGCGGGGCGGGCGGGTTCAGGGCTTGCGGGCCACCGCCGAGTAGCCGGCCTTGACGACGTTCTCCTCGCCGGGGACCGCCTCGCCGAGTTCGGGGTGCCACTCGCCCTCGGAGACGATGCCGGGCTCCACGAACTCCAGGCCGTCGAAGAACCGCACGAACTCCGCGCGCGGGCGCGGGTGGAGCGAGGCCGTGCCGGACTGGTAGAGGCTGCCGACCTGTTCGGCCTTCTCGGGCTGGAAGTCGGCGGTCACGTGCGAGAGCACGAGGTAACTCCCGGGCGCCAGAAGGTCGACGAGCCCGGAGACGATCTCGTGGGCACCGGCCTCCCCGGCGGCGCTGTTCCCGTCCCCGACACGGTTTCCATCCCCGACGAAGTGGAGCAGCGCGATGAGCGAGAGGGCCACCGGCTTGCTGAAGTCGAGGGACTTGGAGGCACGTTCGACGATCGCCGCGCTGTCGCGGACGTCCGCCTGGACGTAGTCGACGGAACCCTCCGGGTGGCTGCGCAGCAGCGCCTCCGCGTGGGCGAGGACGATCGGGTCGTTGTCGCAGTAGACGATCCGGGCGTCGGGGGCGACGCCCTGGGCCACCTGGTGGAGGTTGGGCGAGGTGGGAATGCCCGTGCCGATGTCGAGGAACTGCCGTACCCCCTGCGAGGCGAGCCATCGCGTGGCCCGCCGCATGAACTCCCGGTTCATGCGGGCGAGGACGGGCACGTTCGGCTCGATGGCGAGGACCTTGCGGCCCATCTCCTCGTCGACGGGGTAGTTGTCCTTGCCGCCGAGGAACCAGTCGTACATCCGCGCCGGGTGCGGGCGGGTCGTGTCGATGTAGGGGGAGGGGGCGGATTCGGTCATGCCGGGCTCCAAGGCGTGTGCGATGAGAGGTGGTTCGTCGTTCGTGGGGAGAAGGGCGTCACGGCTTGCGGGCCACGGCGAGGTAACCGGCCTTGACGGCGTGCTCGGCACCCGGGAGAAGGGCGTCACGGCTTGCGGGCCACGGCGAGGTAACCGGCCTTGACGGCGTGCTCGGCACCCGGGACGGGGAAGCCCAGCTCGGGGTGCCACTCGTCGCCGGTCACGATGCCGGGTTCGACCAGTTCCAGGCCGGTGAAGAACTTCTCGTAATCGGCGCGCGAACGGGTGTGGAGGGAGGCGGAGCCCGACTTGTAGAGAGCACCGACCTGCTCGGCGTCCTTCGGGCGGAAGTCGTGGGTCGCGTGCGTGATCACGAGGTAACTCCCCGGCGCGAGCCGCGACACGAGCCCGGACACGATGTCCTGGGCGCCGTCCTCGTCGCTGATGAAGTGCAGGAGCGCGACCAGCGAGAGGGCGACGGGCTTGGCGAAGTCCAGGGTCTTCGCGGCGCGTTCGACGATCGCCGCGCTGTCGCGGACATCGGCCTGGACATAGTCGACGGCGCCTTCGGGAGTGCTGCGCAGGAGCGCTTCGGCGTGGGCGAGGACGATCGGGTCGTTGTCGCAGTAGACGATCCGGGCATCGGGCGCGGCCTCCTGCGCCACCTGGTGCAGATTCGGCGAGGTGGGGATTCCGGTGCCGATGTCGAGGAACTGCCGTACGCCCTGGGAGGCGAGCCACCGCGTGGCCCGCTGCATGAAGGCCCGGTTCATCCGCGCGAGCACCGGGGTGCCGGGCTCGATGGCGAGGACCTTGCGGCCCATCTCCTCGTCGACGGGGTAGTTGTCCTTGCCGCCGAGGAACCAGTCGTACATCCGCGCCGGGTGCGGGCGGGTCGTGTCGATGGCGAGCTCGCCGTCCTCGGGCTGTGCTGCGGTCATGCCGGGCCCCCAGATGCCGTCACGAAGAAACCGGAAGGAATCATGTACCGCCGAGCGTATGCGAGTTGACGAGGATACGCAGGAGGGGGCCGTGAGCGGGGGGACGTACGGGACGGAGCGCCCCGAACCCGCCCCGCGGCGCCCCGTACCCGGCGGCGGGGCGCCCCGGACCCGTGTCGCGTCCGGAACGCCCCGCCGTCGGGCGGTCGTTCAGTTGCCCGAGACCGTGACCTTGTCGTCGTTCTTCAGTTCGTTGACGAGTTGCTTGACCTTCGGCATGTCCCAGGCCAGGTTGCCGCCGACGCTGCCCGAGATCGGCATGTTCATCTGCTTGCCGTCGCCGCCCGTGACGCCCTTCATCGCCCAGAACATCGAGACGAGGTTCCAGAGGCTCATGTCCTTGTCCACGACGAGCGAGTCGAGGCCCGAGCCCATCACGGGGTAGAGCTTGAAGGGGTTGAGGACCGTGCTGGGGGTCGCGACCTGGTGGGCGAGCGCGGCGAGGAACTTCTGCTGGTTCTTCGTGCGGTCGAGGTCGCTGCCGGGCAGCGCGTAACGGGTGCGGACGAAGGCGAGGGCCTGTTCGCCGTTGAGGGTCTGCTTCCCGGCCTTGAAGTCGGCGCCCGACTTCTTGTCCTTGAAGCCCTTCGGGATGTCCATCTCGACACCCCCGACCGCGTCCACGATGCTCGCGAAGCCGCCGAAGCCGATCTCCGCGTAGTGGTCGATGTGCAGCCCGGTGTTGTACTCGACCGTGCGCACGAGAAGCTCGGGGCCGTCGAAGGCGTACGCGGCGTTCAGCTTGTTCGCGCCGCGCGCCGCGTACATCTTGCCCGAGTCCGAGCCCTTGAAGGACGGGATCGTGACGTTCGAGTCACGGGGCAGCGAGATCATCGTGGTCCCGTTGTCGCCCGTGTGCAGGATCATCATCGAGTCGGTGCGCTTGCCCGCCGCGTAGCCGGTGTGCAGGCGCTTCTGGTCGTCCTTGGACATCCCCTCGCGGCTGTCGGAGCCGACGATGAGGTAGTTGGTGCCCTTGCCCTCGTCCGGGCGGTCGATGACCTTGGACAGGTCGACCTCGCGGCGGATCTTGCCGTCCGCCCAGAAGTACGTCGAGACGGTCGTCACGACGAGCGCGGCCACGACGACGATCGCGGTCCACTTGATGCGCTTGCGCCAGTTCGGCGCGGGGCGCGCCGGCCGGCTCCGCGCCGGGCCCCCGGGGCCGCCGGGCCCGCCGGGGTGCTGCGGGCCGCCGGGCGAGCCGTAGACCTGCCCGGTGTTGTAGCCGCTGTCGTACTCGCCGTAGCCGTCCTGGTACGGGCCCTGCTGCTGCCCGTACTGGTCCGGCGGCGGGTACTGGCCGGCCTGTTGCCCGTACTGCTGCTGCGGGGGTACGGGGGCCGGGCCCCCCGGCCCTCCGGGCCCGCCGCGCCGCACCTGCGGCATCGAGCGGGCGCCCTCGGGCTGCGCCTCGGCGCTCCCGCGTCCGTATCCCCGGCTGTCGGATCGCTCTCCGCCCCAGCTCTGCGGCCTCTCGTTCATGTGACAAGTCTGCCGCCCCCGGGGCCTCGCCATACAGGGCGGGAAGGAATCGGGGCGGGCCTGTTGCAGAGCTGATGCAAAAGCGGGGGTGTCCGGGCGGACATAAAGTGGACGGTATGACTGACCCGGCACCGCGTACGGACCCGGAGATCCCGGGCAAGCCGACCTCGGCCTCCCGTACGACGCTCTCGCACATCATGACCGCCACCGACACGAACCTCTACGGCACCGGCCACGGGGGCGTGATCATGAAACTCGTCGACGACGCCGCGGGCGCCGTCGCCGGACGGCACTCGGGCGGGCCCGCGGTGACGGCCTCGATGGACGAGATGGTCTTCCTGGAGCCGGTCCGCATCGGCGACCTCGTGCACGTCCACGCGCAGTGCAACTGGACCGGGCGCACGTCGATGGAGATCGGCGTGCGGGTCATGGCGGAGCGCTGGAACGAGTCGACCCCTGGCCAGCAGGTCGGCACGGCGTACCTCGTCTTCACGGCGGTCGACGCGCAGGGCCGTCCCCGCCCCGTCCCCCCGGTCCTCCCCGAGACGGACACCGACGAGCGCCGCTTCCAGGAGGCCCAGATCCGCCGCACCCACCGCCTCGCCCGCCGCCGCGCGATCCGCGAGCTGCGCGAGAAGCGGGTGGCGGAGGGACTGCTGGACTGAGGGGCTGCTGGACCGAGGGGCGGCGGAGGGGCCGGGAGGGCTCGCGGGTCCGTCACAGGCGGCACGTCACGACGGGCACGTCACCTCGTCCCCCCGGACCGCCCCGTACGCGTTCTCCTTCGGGGCCTGGGACGGGTCCTCCGCGCGGACCTTCGCGACGGCCGGGGTGTCCTTGCCGACCGTGACCTCCAGGGTGGCGCCGAGGCCCTTGCGGGGGACGAGGGGCGTGTGGGGCAGCGCGGTGGCGAGGCTCTTGGCGGAGCGGTCCCAGCCGGGGTCGTAGGCGATCGTCGTCCGTGCGGCCTGGGCGGGCCGCTCCGCGCTCGCCGTCGCCGTGAAGCCCGTCGCCCGCAGGGCCTTCGCCACGCGCTCCGCCTCGCCGTCGGTCTCCGTGCCGTTCAGGACCCGTACCGAGATCTGCCGCGGCGGGACGTCGACCGGGAGGGGGGCCGGGCCCGCGGCCGGCTTGTGGGCGGCCAGCGGGCGGTCCTCGCGCAGGGCCGTGAAGAGGGCGTTCGCGCGGCTCGCGTCCCACACCAGCGTGTCGCCGACGTGCGGGACCCGGCGGCCCTTCGGCGCGAGCGGCATCGAGACGAACTCGGAGGAGGAGGGGCCGAAGCCGCGCATCGCGCGGGCGAGGTCCAGGATCTCGTCCGTGCCGAAGCCGTTGTCGGCCCGTACCGACGACAGGAGCGCGTTGGCGACCTCGTGCAGCCGGACCGGGTTGAGGAGCGTGCCGCCGCTCGTCGCGCGGTCCACGACCGCCGCGAGGAACCGCTGCTGCCGCCGCATGCGCCCGAGGTCGCTCGCCGCGTCGACGTGCCGGGCCCGTACGTACTGGAGCGCCTGCCCGCCGTCGAGCGTGTGCGAGCCCGCGGCGAGATCGAGGCCCGTGTACGAGTCCTTGAGCGGCTTCGTCGTGCAGATCTCGACGCCGCCGAGCGCGTCCACGGTCCGCATGAAGCTCGTGAAGTCGACCTCCACGTAGTGGTCGATCTTCACCTTCGTGAGCTTCTCGACGGTCCGTACGATGAGCTGCGGGCCGCCCTCCGCGTACGCCGCGTTGAGCTTCACGGGGTGCTCGTGGTGGTGCTCGCCCGAGGTGCGGTCGACGTGCGGCGGGAGCATCGCGTACGAGTCGCGGGGCAGGCTGACGACGCTCGCGCGGGAGTGGTCGGCGGACAGGTGCACGATCATCAGCGTGTCCGTGCAGTGGCAGGGCGCGCCGCCGAGCCGGTACCGGCGCCGCGTCTCCTCGTCGAGGTGCGCGCGCTCGTCGGTCCCCGCGAGCAGCAGGTTCATGCCGTGCCCCGCGGCAGGGCGCTCGGGCCCCGCGAGGCCCTTGAACGCGTCGACGCGCCCGATCTTGTGGTCGACGCCGCTGAGCAGCGTGTGCCCGGCCCCCGCGGCGAGCAGCACCGCGAGGGAGCAGCCGGTCAGCCCGCGCACCGCCCAGCGCAGCGCCCGGCGGCGA
>NZ_JAAGLR010000546.1 GCF_010548245.1 Streptomyces sp. SID11385 | reverse complement strand
CGGGCGGCAGGTGGTCGACGGCGACGGCGCTGTGCTCGTCGAGCGGGACGAGCACGGCGCGCCCGGGCAGGTCCCGTACGGCCTCGGCGAGGACGGCGGCGATGCCGTCGGGGCCGGTCGGCGGCGGGGGCTGGCGCCAGGTCCGTACGACGTAGCGGGAGCGGGCGAGGGGGCCGCGCGGGCCCTCGCTGACGGCGTGGACGGGGACGCCCGCGCGGCCCAGGGAGCGGGCGGCGCCGAGGGTGCCGTGGTGGAAGGGGTTGCGGTCGACGCGGACGAGGACGGCGGGGACGGACGTGTCGAGGAGGCCGTCCGGGCGGCTTGCGCGAGTGGGCCGGCGGCCGGGTTTCGCGGGGGCGGTCACCTCCGGCGGGGATGCGTCCGGACGGGGGATGGATTTCGCGAACGGGTTGCACACCCGGTCGGCGTAAGAGAAATACATACGACTGACATCCCACCACTTCCGTGCCACGGCGAGACCGGGCACCAGAATTCCAGGAGACGGATTTGACCAAGGAGAGATTCCGCCGCGGCCGCAAGCGACTCGCGATCGGCGCCGCCGGAATTCTCGGTGTTCTCGCTTTCGCTCCGGCCCCGGTCGGGGCGTTCACGATCGCGACGGTACCGGTAGCGGCGCTTTCGGCCGGGGAACCCGGGGACACGAATGACGGGGAATCACCGGCGGTGCGGGGCGCGGCGGACGGCGCGTCTCCCGGCCGGGGGCCGGCGCCCGCCCCGAGCCCGACGACCGGGCCCTCCCCGGCCCCCGGTTTCGGCGCGTACCTCCACTACAGCCCGCGCGGCATCGCGCGCATGGCGGACTTCTCGCGCTGGCTCGGCGGCCGGGAGCTGACGGTGGGGCACACGTACCTGGCGGGGGACGTGTGGCAGAACATCGAGGGCGCGCCCGCGTGGCTCGCCGACTGGGCGGCCTGGTACCGGGCGAAGCCGGGCCGCACGCTCGTCCTCAACGTGCCGATGCTGGAGCGTACGGAGGCCCGGCTGCCGGACGCGGCGGTGGCGCTGGAGCTGCGGCGCGGCGCCTCGGGCGCGTACGACCGGCACTTCGAGCGGCTCGCGCGGCGGCTCGTGGGGCTCGGCGTGAAGGACGCCGTGCTCGTGGTGGGCTGGGAGATGAACGGGACGACGTACACGCACCGCTGCGGGCCCGATCCGCGCGCGTGGCGGACGTACTGGGCGCGCATCGCGCGGGTCATGAACGGCGTCGAGGGGGTGGGTTTCCGTTTCGATTTCGCGCCGTCGCGCGGGCGGGACGCGACGCCGTGGACGGAGTGCTATCCGGGGGACGACGTGGTGGACGTCGTCGGGATGGATTCCTACGACCAGCCGTACGGAACGGATTTCGACCGGCAGATCTCGGAACCGTACGGGCTCCAGGCGCAGGTGGATTTCGCGGCGGAGCACGGAAAGCCGATCTCGTACCCCGAATGGGGGCTTTTCAAGAATGGTGACAACGCGGAGTACATGCGGCGGATGATCCGCTGGATGGACGCGCACCCGCCGCTTTACCAGACGCTTTCCGACTACTGCCCGCACGGGGTGTGGCAGTGCCGGATGAACCCGCGGGCGACGGAGGTCTACCGGCAGGCGTTCAAGGCGGGTGGCGGCCTTCCGGCGGAGGACGCCGGTGGGCGGGAGCAGCCGCCGGTGGAGGACTGCCGGCCCGTCAGGCTCGGGGGCTGGCTGGAGGAGCGGCTCGGCGGACGGCTGTGCGTGCGGTTCGACTGGTGACGGGGGTGGGGCGGCCTCGGTACCGGGGCTGCCCCCTCGCCCTCGCCCCCCGGTCGGTCGGCGTCGCCCTCAGCCCCGCGTCGGCGGCTTCTCGCGGTGGGCGTGGAGCCAGGTGGCGGCCTGGGCGCGGGCGGTGACGTGGGCCGTGCGGAGCCACAGGAGGGGGGCGGTGCGGCGGGTGGAGAGCAGGAGGCGCTGGTTGACGACGGTGTCGGGACGCCAGTGGCTCTTGTACGGCTCGGTGCCGCGCAGCAGGCTCAGGGTCTCGCGGCCGTCCTCGGCGGCGAGTTCGGAGGCGGTGCGCAGGAGCATCGTGGCGACGTCGGCCTTGCGTTCGCGCAGCGCGGGGTCGGCGCCGTAGAGGTAGCCGCCCGCGAGGCGCTGCGAGAGGAGGGTGAGGTCGACGGCGACGGTCTCGCCGTCGAGGCGGTAGGCGGTGAGCTGGGCGTCCCCGGTGCGGACCATCGTCGTGACGGAGCGCACGAGGTGGTCGCGGAAGCGGGGGCGCAGGTGCTCGGGGGTGACCTTGCGGCCCTGCCACTGGCGGCGGTGGAGGGCGAGGAGGGTGCGGATCGCGGCGGGGACCTCTTCGGCGGGGACGGGGCGCGCCTCGATGCCGAGGGCGTCGATCTTGCGGAGCTTGGCGCGGAAGCGCTGGGCGCGCGAGGCGGGGAGCCGGGTGAGGAGTTCGGCGAGGGGGCGCGCGGGGAGTTCGAGGCAGGGCGAGTCGGGGCGGCGCACGACGAGGCCGCGCCAGTGGGCGAGGAGGAGTTCGGTGGCGGCACCCGGTCGCAGTTCGCGCAGGTCGACGAGGGCGGTGCGGGCGGCGCGGCGCAGCG
>NZ_JAAGLR010000503.1 GCF_010548245.1 Streptomyces sp. SID11385 | reverse complement strand
CCGCGGGGGCACGGGGCCCGGCGTCGGCGGGTGTGCGGGCGGCGGGGGGACGGGGCGGGCCACGGTCGTCGTCGGGGCGGCGTGCGGCAGGGAGCCGGAGACCGGGGACGGCGGTGTCCCGTACGCCGGGGCGGGCGCGCTCTCCTCGTACGGGACCTCGGGGTCGAAGGGGCGCGGGAGCGGGCCCTGCTCGGTGAACCCCGGGGGCGGCGGGCCGAGTTGGTCGAAGACCTCGATGGGTTCCTCGTCCGTGCCCGGGCCCGGCAGGAGCCGCGCGGCCTCGGCGAGGGCCTTGCGCACGGCCGTCGCGGTACGGAAGCGGCGCTGCGGATCGGGGTGGAGGAGCGGGCCGAGCACGTCCCACAGCGGCGCGGGGATGTCGCGCGGGGCGGGCGGGACGCCGCGCGCGTAGGCCGAGACGAGGCCCCGCGCGTCGGGACGGCCGCCGGTGAGGAGGTGGATCGCGACGAGCCCGGCGGCGTAGAGGTCGGCGGGCACGTCCGGTTCGGCGCCGAGGAGTTGTTCGGGGGAGATCCAGCCGGGGGTGCCCACGACGTGGTCCGGATCGGTCAGCCGCGGCTCGTCGCGGTGCACGGCGATGCCGAAATCGGAGAGCCACAGGTGCGGAGGGCCGGTCCCGGTCGCTTCGAGGAGAAGGTTCGCCGGTTTCACGTCGCGGTGGACGACGCCCTCGGCGTGCACGGCGCCGAGCCCGGCGAGCAGTTGGTCGAGCAGGAGGCACACGTACGCGGGCGGCAGCGGCCCGTAGTCGCCGACGAGGCGTTCGACGCTGCCGCCGCGCGCGAGGTCCATCGTGAAGAGGACCTGCTCGTCGTCGGCGGCCCAGCTGCGCGGGGCGAGGACGTGCGGGTGGTCGATGCGCAGGGCCTGTTCCCGTACGAACCGCAGCAGCGTGTGCGCGTCGCGGCGGTGCAGCACCTTCGCCGCGACGTAGCGGCGCCTGCGCCGGTCCCAGGCGCGCCAGACGGCGCCCGCGCCGCCGCGCCCGATGGGGTCGGCGAGGACGTAGCGGCCCGCGAAGATCTCGGCCATGGCGGCGCTCAGCCCTGGTGCGTGGCGTAGTGGTCGATGGCCTCGGAGGTGCGTCCGGCTCCGTACACCCGCAGCAGTTCGGCGAGTTCGGGGTGGTCGTCGGCGATGAGCGCGGCGGCGGCGACGATGTCCTGGGCGGAGGCGACCGAGCGCAGGAGAGCCTGCATCTCGCGGACGACGCGGCGCACGGTGGGGGCGCCGCCGCTCGTCGAGCCGGTCTGACCCGTCGAGAGCACGGAGCCGCCGCGCGAGGCGCGGATCTCGTCCATGCGCACGGTGGCCTCGGCGGCCGGGACGCTGCCGTCGGCGACCTGGGCGGCGAGCTCCTGGAGGAGCTGGACGCGCTGGACGACGCTCGGATTGCCGATCTTCGCGCGCTGGCCGCTCATGAGCTGCGAGAGCATCGGCGCGGAGAGGCCCAGGACCGCGGCGAGACGGGCCTGGTTGAGGCCGAGGTCGTCGAGGAGGCGGCGGAAGAGCGTGCCGAGCGGCTCCCCGTACCAGACGCGCTGCAACTCCCTTGATTTCGCGGCGGTTTCCTGGTGCCGGCCACGGTCCTCGTGCGGTCGTGCCGTCTCCGGCACCTCGTCCCGCGGGAGACGGGCGGTCTCCGTGGCGGGCTGCGGGAGCCGGGGGCTCTCCGCCGCCGTCGCCGCTCTCGCCGCCGCTTCCTGGTGTGCTGCGTCCATGGTGCGTCTCCCCTTGGCTTCCCCACAGGCGCGGTTCGTACGGGCGAACCACCGGCCGTGCGGCGGCGGTCCGTTCCCCGGTCCCGCTCCGGCCCCACGTGCCTGAGCGCATCCTACGGAGCGGCCCGCGCCGAGGGCAGCCCCAACGACGCCCTCGCGCGGCCGTCCGTATCGCTTTTGCGGAAGCCGGGGGGTGTACCGCTATCCTGTGCCAGGTGTCGGCGTCGGTTTCCGGTGGCGGCACGGGATCAAGGGCCCTTAGCTCAGTTGGTAGAGCGCCGTCTTTGCATGGCGGATGTCAGGAGTTCGACTCTCCTAGGGTCCACCGCAGGTCAGAGCCCCCCTCGCTGTGTGCGAGGGGGGCTCTTTCATGCTCTGAATCCACAATTCCCCGCGAGCGGCCGCTGTGCCGCAGGTCGCCACGCCGAGCAAGTGACGGGTTCGCCGTCGCGAAGGCGGGGGAGGAGACGGGAAAACGGTCTGGACAAGGGGGATGGCGATGAGCGGTGAGGTGCTGCTGTACGGCGGGATGGCCGTGGTGCTGGTGGCCGGACTCGTGAGCCGGCTGGGTGCGCGGCAGCGGGCGCGGGACTTCCAGGAGCGCTACGGGTCCTACGAGGGCTTCCGGCGGCAGGTGGACGCGGGGCGGGTGCGGGAGGTCGCGCGGGAGCGGGGGAGCGTCGCGGCCGTCAAGGAGGTACGCGAGCGCCACCCGGGCGTTTCGCTGGTGATGGCCAAGCGGTACGTGGACCAGTTGCCGGTCTGAGGCGGCGGGTGGCCGACCGGGCGGAGCGATGTTTCACGTGAAACAACGCGGGGGCCCGGCTCCGTCGTTGTTTCACGTGGAACAACGCGCGGGCGCTGGGGGCGATGTTCCACGTGGAACATCGCCGGGCGCGCAAAGCCCCCGGCCGAAGGGGTTCCGGCCGGGGGCGTACGCGTGCGGGAGGGGGCGGTCAGCCCTTCGGCTCGGCGTTCGAGGGGGACTCGGCGTCGGCGGAGCCGTCGACCGCGCTGAGGTGGCTGCCGCTCTCCGGGACCTCGGTGGGGGCCGGGGGCTCGACGAGCCAGTCCGGGTTCGCCTGCTTGTCCCACCACTTCCAGGCGGCATAGGCGCCGCCCGCGAGCAGGGTGACGACGGCGATGCCCTTGAAGAAGCCCCCGCCGCGGCGGCGCTGGTTCTTCTTGGCGAGCTTCCGCACGTCCTTCGGCGAGACCTGGCCGCGCAGGGCGGCGAGCGCCGCGGCGCTGCGCGCGCTCGCCTCTTCCGCGACCGGGGTCGCGGCGGCGCGGGCCTGCTCGATGCGCGGGCGGGAGTAGTCGGCGGCCTGGTGGGCCGCCTTGCGGGTCTGCTTGGCCGCCTTGCGGGCCTTGACGGCGGCCTGCTGCGCCGCTTCGTCGAAGCGCGGCGGGATGTGGGTACGGGCCTGCTCCAGGCGCGGGGCCAGGTAGGCGTCGTACTGGACCTTGGCCTGGTCGGCGGCCTGGGCGACCTTCGGCGCGAGCCGGGCGCGGGCCTCGCCGGCGTAGAGCGTCGCGCGCTCACGGGCGGTGTCGGCGTAGGGAGCAACCGCTTCCGCGGCGTGCAGCACGCTCTCCCTCGCCGAGCCCGTCGCGGCGCGCACGCTGTCGATGCGTGTCACGGGTTCCTCCTCCTCGGTGGCGTACGGTATTTCACCTTTCCACCCCCGGCGCGATCATGCCCGCTGGATCGCCGTACGGGGGCCAAGTGGCGGGCCATCCGGGTCAGCCGGGGTCCGGGACGGGTCCGGCGGTGGGCGCCGGGAGGGGCCCGGGCGGGCCGGGAGGGCGCGCCCGTTGCCGTACGGACGTTCGACGGGGCGTGGCCTCCGGCGGCGTCCGTGCGAGGATCGGGGCGAGAGCTTCAAGGACAACGGAAGGCACATCGTGGCTGAGCAGCTTTACGCCACCCTCAAGACCACCTTCGGCGACATCCAGGTCCGGCTGCTGCCGAACCACGCCCCGAAGACGGTCGCGAACTTCGTCGAGCTGGCCAAGGGCGAGCGCGAGTGGGTCAACCCGGCGACCGGCGAGAAGACCAACGCGCCGCTCTACGACGGCACGATCTTCCACCGCGTGATCGAGAACTTCATGATCCAGGGCGGCGACCCGCTCGGCAACGGCACCGGCGGCCCCGGCTACGAGTTCGCCGACGAGTTCCACCCCGACCTGCGCTTCGACCGCGAGTACCTGCTCGCCATGGCGAACGCGGGCCCGGGCACCAACGGCTCGCAGTTCTTCATCACCGTGAGCAAGCCGGACTGGCTGAACAACAAGCACACGATCTTCGGCGCGGTCGAGGACGAGGCGAGCCAGAAGGTCGTCGACGCGATCGCCACGACCGCCACCAACCCGCGCACCGACCGTCCGCTCAAGGACGCCGTCATCGAGCACGTGGTGATCGAGAGCCGCTGAGGCCGCTCTTCGCCGGTTTCCTCAAGCCGGGCTTTCCGGTTCCCCAAGCGGGGACCAAGCGCGGCGGGAACGAAACGCCCCGTCCATCCGTCAAGGGGGACGGGGCGTGCCCACGTCCTGACCTCCGCCGAGCGGCGGCGGCGCACTCGGCTCAGGGAGGAGCCCCATGGACCCGAAGGACCAGCCCGGCGGCGCCGGTGGGCCGGGCGGGGAGCCGACGGGACCGGGCGGACCCGGGGCGACCGGCCCCGACGGACCCGGGGCGACGGCCCCGGCGTGCTACCGCCACCCGGGCCGTGAGACGGGCATCCGCTGCACCCGCTGCAAGCGGCCCATCTGCACCGACTGCATGATCAGCGCCTCCGTGGGCTTCCAGTGCCCCGACTGCGTACGGCAGGGCGGCGGCCCGGCGCCGGCCCCCGCGGGTCCGCCCGGCGGGGCGAGCGCCGCGG
>NZ_JAAGLR010000469.1 GCF_010548245.1 Streptomyces sp. SID11385 | reverse complement strand
AGCGACCGGTGCGGCCGAGCGCGGTCCCGCGTCCCCGCCCGCGTCGCGCCCGCGCGAGCCGCGCCCGCTCGACGCGGTGGACCACGACATCCTGCGCATCCTCCAGGCGGACGGGCGCGCCTCGATCCGCTCGGTCGCCGAGCAGGTGCACGTCTCGCGCGCGAACGCGTACGCGCGCATCAACCGCCTCGTCGAGGACGGTGTGATCCTCGGCTTCGGCGCCCGCGTCCATCACGAACGCGCAGGTCAGGGCGCCTCCGCCTACTTGACGCTGCGCATCGTGCAGAATTCCTGGCGCACCGTGCACCGCCAGTTGCGGGCGCTGCCCGGGGTCTCGCACATCGCGCTCGTCTCCGGCGACTTCGACGTGCTGGTCCTCGTGCACTCGCCGGACAACCGCGCGCTGCGCGAACTCGTCCTCACCCGGCTCCAGGCGATCCCCGAGATCCTCAGCACTCGTACGCTGCTGGTCTTCGAGGAGGAAGAGGTGGGCCAGGGCCCGGAGTCCTCGGCGGCTCCGGAGCACCCGGCGGACCACCCGGCCCGCTGAACGATCCCCGCGGGGTCTTCCTGCGGGGGCTTCCGCCCTGGGCAACGCGGCGCGGCGGCGTTAGAGTGACCGAACGATCGGTCGGCACGAAGGAGAGCCGCTGAGCCCTCCCCTGAACGGTGGTCCTGATCATGACGGCTGCGGTCAAGCGCGATGCCTACACGCCGGAATCCCTCCTCTCGGTCGCCGTGGGCGTCTTCAACGACCGCGGGTACGACGGCACCTCGATGGAGCACCTGGCGCGGGCCGCCGGGATCTCGAAGTCCTCGATCTACCACCACGTCTCCAGCAAGGAAGAGCTGCTGCGCAGGGCCGTGAGCCGCGCCCTCGACGGCCTCTTCGGCGTGCTCGACGAGGAGGGCGCGCGCTCGGGCACGGCGACGGAGCGCCTGGAGTACGTCGTACGGGGCACGGTCGCGCTCCTGGTCGCCGAGCTTCCGTACGTGACGCTGCTCCTGCGGGTGCGCGGCAACACGGACGCGGAGCGCTGGGCGATGGAGCGCCGCCGCGACTTCGACCACCGCCTCGCGGACCTCGTGCAGGCTGCCGTCGCGGAGGGCGGACTGCGCGCGGACCTCAGCCCGCGGCTCGCGACACGCCTCCTCTACGGCATGATCAACTCGATCGTCGAGTGGTACCGCCCGGCGGACGGCACGAACGCGGACGCCCGCGAGCAGGAACGGGAACGCGCGCAGGACCTCGCGGACGCCGTCCTCCACCTGGCCTTCGACGGCCTGCGGCCCCGCTGAGACCAGGGCTCCGAACCCGCTCAGCCCGGGCCCGTTCAGCCCCGGCCCCCTCGGCCGGGCCCCGCTCGGCCGGGCCCCGCTTCATGGTCGTCCCGCGCCGAGCGACCAGTGGTAGAGGGTCATGCCCACGCTCGTCGCGAGGTTGTAGCTGGAGACCTGGGGGCGCATGGGCAGCGCGACGAGGCGGTCGGCGCGTTCCCGTACGGCCGCCGTCAGCCCGTGCCGCTCGGAGCCGAAGGCGAGCAGCGCGTCGTCGGGGACGCGCAGGCCGCGCAGGTCCTCGCCCTCCGCGTCGAAGGCCCACAGCGGGCCCGATGGGAGCTCGGGCACCGTACGGCGCGCGACGGGGGTCGCGAAATGCAGTCCGGCGCCCGCGCGGACCACGGCGGGGTGCCAGGGATCGAGGTCGCCCGTCGTCACGACGCCGCTCGCGCCGAAACCGGCCGCCAGCCGGATCACCGCACCCGCGTTGCCGAGGTTGCGCGGCTCGTCGAGGACGAGGAGCGGGCTCGTACGGGGACCGGCGAAGCCGGGCGCGGGTGGTCGCCCGGCGAGCGCGGCGACGCCGGTCGGGTGCGGGCGTGGCACGAGCGAGCGGTAGAGGGCGGCGGGGACGGGGACGAGCAGTTCGGCGAGGCGTGGCGCGAGGTCGGGGGCCAGTTCCTCGGCGAGGGCGAGCGCCGCCGCACGGTCCTCGGCGACCGCGAGCGGCACGTCCGCGCCGAAGCGCAGGGCGTGCTTCAGCGCGTGGAAACCGTCGAGGAGCACGACGGCGATCCCCTCCAGACCGGCCGTGAGCGCGTGCCAGCGCCCGGCCACCTCCCGGGCGGCAGCCTCCCTCGCGGCCTCCGGGGCCGCCTCGTTCTCACGCATGCCGTGCACCCTACGGGGCGGCACTGACACTCCCCGTTTCCGGCCGTGCGGAAGCCTCGCGACCGGCCGTACGGGCCGTGCGGCGGCTCCCCGAACGCGTCGCCCCGCGCACCGTCCGCCATGCTCCGCGCACTGCTCGGCGGGCCCCGCGCTCCACCGCGCGCAGGAAGCCGGTCGGCAGGAAGACCGCGTCGGCGGCGAGCATCGCGAGGGAGAAGAAGGGGAGCCCGAGGAGGAAGGCGATGCCCAGGTGCTCGGCGGCCAGCACGATGATCAGAACATTCTTGGCCCGGCGATTCAGGAGCGAGAACGGGAACGCGACCTGCGCGAAGACCGTTCCGTAGGTCAGAAGGGTGATCAGGGTGCCGTGGGCGGCGAGGGCGTGGGAGAGCGCCGGCCAGGGCGAGAAGGAGTCGAGTTCGAGGGGGTAGTAGACAGCGGTGCCGTCCTGCCAGCGGCTCCCCTGGATCTTGTACCAGCCGGCGGTGGCGTAGACGAGGCAGGTCTCCGCCATGATGATCAGCAGCCCGGCGTGGTGCAGGAGGTTGCCGAGGACGTCGGCGAGCGCGCGGGTCTCGCCGAGCGGGTGGCGTGCGAGGAACCACCAGGCGCCGAGGGCCGCCCACATGGCCGCCAGGGCGAGGGTCCAGCCGGGGGTGAGGCGGTCGCTCAGCCGGGCGGCGAGCAGCGCGGCGCCGAGCAGGCCCCACAGCCAGGGGCCCGCGCGGTCGGCGCGGCCGAGCGCGCGGCGGCGGGCATCGAGCGACCACGCCTGTCCGCAGCGGGTGAGGCACAGGTAGAGGGCGAGCAGGTGGAGGAGGTTGTCACCACCGTCGCCGACAAAGACCGACCGGTTCTGGAGCGAGAGCACGGTCAGCGCGAAGAGCACGGACATCGTCCGCGTGCGCCAGCCGAGCACGAGCAGGAAGGAGACGAGCAGGGCGAGCACGTACACACAGGTGAACCACACCTCGCTCCGTGACCACAGCAGGGCGGTGAAGGCCCCGTTGCCGGACACGAGCCGCCGTGCGAGGTCCCAGCCCCACGGGCTGCCGGGCCCGTACAGCTCCGCGCGGTGCGGCCACTCCCGCAGCAGGTAGACGCCCCACGTCCCGGCGGCCCCGATCCGTACGGCGGCGAGTTGCCGCGCGCCGAGCGTCGAGCCGGTGACGCGCGCGACGGCGGTGCCGAGTGCCGCGCGGGCGGCGGCGAAGCGGGACGGGCGCGGCTTCGC
>NZ_JAAGLR010000440.1 GCF_010548245.1 Streptomyces sp. SID11385 | reverse complement strand
GATGCCCAAGGCAGTGAGTATCCGGTATTAGACCCCGTTTCCAGGGCTTGTCCCAGAGTGCAGGGCAGATTGCCCACGTGTTACTCACCCGTTCGCCACTAATCCCCGCCCGAAAGCGGTTCATCGTTCGACTTGCATGTGTTAAGCACGCCGCCAGCGTTCGTCCTGAGCCAGGATCAAACTCTCCGTGAATGTTTTCCCGTAATCGGGAGACACCACGAGAGCGGAACCGGGAGAGGAATAATCTCCCAGGTTCACAGCGTCCTCGCTGTGTGTGTTTCAAAGGAACCTCAACCTCGGATCAGGAGATCCTCGGTCGGGGTATCAACATATCTGGCGTTGACTTTTGGCACGCTGTTGAGTTCTCAAGGAACGGACGCTTCCTTCGTACTCACCCTCTCGGGCTTTCCTCCGGGCGTTTTCCCTTCGGTATTTCGTGTTTCCGACTCTATCAGACTCTCTCGGGCCCGATTTCCTCGGTGCTTTCCGGTTCCCGGCCCGGCCTTTCGGCCTTTCCGTTTCCCTTTCGGCGTCTCCGACTTTATCAGATCTTCGGCGGCCGTTTTACCGGCTGTCCTTCGTTCCGCATTGTTCGGAGAGGTGCCCACCCTGTTCCGCTGTGAGGCGGTTCTTTCGGGGCGTGGAGGACAGTAGCAGGTCGTCAGGGGGCGATGCACATCCGGTGGGCGCCCCCTCGTACCGCCGCTCCTTGAGGGGGCGCCACCTGCGGTTTCAGCGGTTGGTGACGGTCACGTCGTCGAGCGACGCGGTCCCCTTGCCCGGCGCCGTGACAAGGAGCCGCGTGATGCGGTGGCCGCGTGCCGAGGCGTTGAGGCGGCTCGTCACCTTGGTCCAGGCGGAGAGCGGGGTCTTCTCCGCGGAGCGTGTGCGGACGGTTTCGCCGTTGTCGAGGAGGAGGTCGACGGTGACGGAGCGGCCGGCCGCGTCGGCGGGCTTCAGGTAATAGGTCAGCTCCGTCCTCCCCGTCACGGGGATGTCCACGTCGAAGACGCCGTACGAGGTCGGGGCGGCCGCCTTTCCGCTCCCCTTCACCGTGAGCGCGGTGTTCCCCCGGTGCGCGCTCCCCCCGGCGGTCGCCACCGCGAGGCCCTTCGCCGTGGCGCCCGTCGTCGGGCGGGCGTCCGTGCCCGGCTCGAACCCCGTGCGGAACTGGACGGGCCCCGTGGACGGGGGGACGGGGATCTCCGGGTCGAGCGGGTCGCGGCCGCTGATCATGCCGGTGGCCGCGCCCGCGAGGCGGAGGTAGAAGTCGGCGGAGAGATACGTGCCGTCCGCGCTCGTGGTCTGGAAGTACTGGTCGGTGGGGATCATCGAGGAGTCCTCGGCGGCCGGGGCGATCGCGGTGGCCTCGTCGTACTCGTCGAACATGGCGAGGAACGCCTGCCCCACGCCCGCCTTCCTGACGTTCACCGCCTGCTGCCACAGGAAGTCCCCGGAGCGGCGGGGGATCTCGTTGCGCGGGCCGTCCTTCCAGTTGGACCAGGAGAAGCCCGGGTAGATCACAGGGAGGTAGTCCTGCCCGCGCGGGGTGAGCGCGGCGAGGTCGGCGGTGATCTGCGGGGCGTTGTCGCCCGCGTTGCCGACCATCCACGGCGAGAGCATGTCGAGAGCTGCGTAGACGGGGCCGAAACCGGGCTTCGCGTTGGAGTCCGTGCGCCAGCCGGTGGGGACGCCGCCGACCACGTACAGGCCCTTGCTCCTGAACCAGTTCACGATGCGCTCGGACTGCTCCGCCGAGCCGGGGCGGTTGCTGAAGCCGAGGCCCCACAGCTCGACGACCGGTTTGCCGTCCTGGTGGACGTAGGCGGGGGAATCGGTGAGGTGGAGGGAGCCGGTGACGACGTTCGTCCAGTCGTCCTGGAGCACCTGTTCGAAGTTCGCGTCGGTCAGGCCGCTGACGTCGTACTCCACGTAGAAGCCGCGGCCCGTGCGCTCGGCCGCATCGCGGGCCTTGTCCGCGACCGAGTTGCGGACGGCAGCGCGCGGCGAGGCGGGGTCGGAGACGTCGCTGCCGAAGCGCTGGAGGGCCGCGCCGTCGAGGCCGTTGTCGCGCATCCAGGCGAAGTGCTGGTCGACGACGGCGGCCGGGTACGAGGAGAACAGACGGGCCGGGTCGCCGTTGCCGAGCGGGGCGTAGCCCGTGTCCGCGAGGACGGAGTCGGGGTAGGCCCGGGTGTCCGGCCACAGTTCGAAGGTCTGGTTGCCCGGTGCGGGCCGCGAGCCCGCCCAGTGGCGCCAGGCACCGAGCGGGGAGCCGTCGGAGGGGTGGTTGAACCAGCCCTGGTAGCCGGCGTAGACGTGGCCCTTGAGGGTGGGGGGCGCGGCGGTGGGGCTCGCCGCTCCGGCCTGCGTGCCGAGTGCGGTGGCCAGGAGGGTGAGGCTCGCGGCGGTGGCGAGGGAGAGACGGGTACGGCGTCTGGGCATGGGGGTCCTCGGTTCCGTGGAGGGAGCTTCGGGGACGGGCGCGGCACCGGTGAGGTGCGGCCATGAAAATCCCTCGGACGGACCTCGTCAACCGGTTGGGCGAAAGCGATTTCCCTGCGGGACAAGGGAGATGGGGGTGCGTACGCGCCATACCTTCCCTCGTGGCCGCTTAGTTCTTTGCCCTTCGTCCGGTCTTCAGGCTGGGTGTGAAGGTGGCGTGGAAGACGCTGGACGCGGCGCCGACGGCCGCTGCCTCCTCGCCGAGGTGCGAGGGGGCGACGCGCACCGTGCGGACGTGGTGGGCGAGCGGGAAGGTGTTGACGGCGGCGGTGATGACGTCCAGGTAGCGGGTGCGGACGCCGGGGAGGACGGCGGGGCCGCCGACGACGACGAGTTCGGTGTCGAAGAGCCCGACGAGCCCGGCGGCGCCCCGGGCGAGGACGCGCGCGACGCCGTCGACAATCTCGCGGACGACGGGATCGCCCTCGGCGGCGCGCGCGCAGACCCACGGGTAGGCGTCCTCGCCGCGCGGTACGGGCAGTCCGGCGGCGCGGACGCGGGCGAGGGTCGTGGAGATGGGGGCGCACTCCTCGGCGGAGCGCGGCACGCCGTCGTCGGCCGCTTCGTCGTCGCCCGCCCCGTCGTCGCCCACCGGCCGGGGGCGCCGGGCGCACAGCTCACCCAGTTCGCCCGCGTTGCCCGTCGCGCCCCGGTGCACGTCGCCGCCCAGGAAGGCGCCGCTGCCCGCGCCCGCTCCCAGGTAGAGGTAGACGAAGTCCTCGGCACGTTCGGCGGCGCCGAGCCAGCGTTCACCGATCGCCGCGGCGGTCGCGTCCTTCTCGACGACGACGGGGCTGCCGAGCAGGCCGCTGAGCTTCGTGCCGACCTCGACGCGCTCCCAGCCCTCGAAGAGCGGCGGGTCGAGCAGCACGCCCGCACGCCGGTCGAGCGGCCCCGGCAGGGCCGCCCCGTATCCCAGCACCGGCCCTCCGTGCGGCACTTCCGCCGCTGCCTCGCGGGCGAGGGCGGCCATCTGGGCGAGGCACCAGTCGGGGTCGCGCGGGGCTTCGAGCGGCATCCGGCGGCGGGCGACGACCTGGCCGCACAGGTCCACGGCGACGGCCGTGATCATCCACGGGTCGAGGTGGATGCCGACCGCGTAACCGGCGTCGGGCCGCAGGCGCAGCGGGATGCGGGGCTTGCCCGCGCCGGCCGAGCGGCCCTCGTCCTGCACGATGAGCCCCGAGGTCAGCAGGTTGCGGGTGATGCGCGAGACGGCCTGCGGGGTGAGGCCCGTCGAGGCGGCGATCTCGACGCGGCTGAGCGTGCCCGCCTCGCGGATGCTCTCGATGACGAGCTTCTCGTTGTACGAGCCGAGCGCGAGCTGGTTGAAGGCGCGCGGGGCGGGGCTCGGGGCCCCCGCGGTGGGCGGCGCGGGGGGACGTACCCAGTGCAGGGAACCCTCCGCCCCCATGTCTGGGGGCTGAAGTTCGACCAGCGCGGCGGCCAACGCCACCGGGTCGCGGGCGAGTTCGGCGAGGAGGAGGACGCGGAGGAGGGAGGGCCAGCGGGTCGCGGGGGCGAGGGCGTGGTGCCGGGCGCCTTCGGGGGCGGGGCCGAGGGCGAGGGTGTGGAGGGTGCGGCCGGGGTGGCGTGCGCGTACGGCTTCGAGCAGTGCTTCGTACGGGAGCGGGGCGGCCTCCGGGCGGTGTGCGAGGCCGTCGGCGGGGGCCGTGTCGAGGGCGTCGAGCGTGGCGTACACGGCGGCCGTCGCGTCGCGGACGAGCGCGGTGGCGCGGCGCGAGGGGCGGGGGCGGGCCTCCGGGGGCGC
>NZ_JAAGLR010000413.1 GCF_010548245.1 Streptomyces sp. SID11385 | reverse complement strand
GTACGTATCTCAGGAGGACGATCGCCGTGCGCCGCACGCCACTTCGCGCTCCCCGCGCCGCCGCCGGGTTCGCCCTGTTCGCCGTTCTGGCGCTCCTCGCCGCGGGGTGCGGCTCCGGCGACGACTGGGCGGGGCCGCGCGCCGCGCCCACGCCGCTCGGCGCGCTCGGCGCCGGTTTCGCCGGGCCCTCGCCGACGCCGACGCCCGAGGCGACCCTCACGCCGGAACCCGGCTCGTGGAAGGACGTGCACCCGCCGCGCGGCTACCGCGTCGTGCTGCTCACCGCCGGGGACGACGGCCCCACGAAGACGCTCGTGCGCGCGGTGCGGGAGTGGGCGGGGGCGGAGGACGTCGCGCTGCGCACCGTGCGGGCCGAGGGGGAGCCCGACCTGCTGCCCTCGATCGACCGGGCGATGGACCTCGGCCCCGACCTCGTCCTCGCGGCCGGCAACACGCTCGTCGACCCGCTCGCCACCGTGACGCCCCACCACCTCGACCGCCGTTTCCTCGTCGTGGGCGCCGAGTTGGCGGAGCCCACCGAGAACGTGACGGCGGTCGACTGGAGCGGGGCCTCGTTCCGGGGCGAGGGGCTGGGGATGTCCTCGACGTACGACGCGGCCTCGTTCACGCCCGCGCGGAGCGCGGCGGCCGTACGGGCGGGAGTCGCGGCGGTGCTGCACGGGCTGACGGGGATCGTGGTGTGGGTGGACGAGTACTGAGGGAGCGGGCGGCCGGGTGCGTGCGCCGGGCCGGGGTCAGGCGCGGTCGCGCTTGATGCGGAGGGCCGAGACGAGGAAGAAGACGCCGCCGAGGAGGGCGTACCCGGCCAGACTGCTGAGCTTCGCTCCGTCGGCGCCGGCCATCGCGACGAAGGACGCGCCCGCGAGCGTGGAGATCGCACCGCTCGCGATCATCGCCCACTGCCCGCCGATACGGCGCCGGAGCGCCCCGACGACGAGCTGGACGAGGCCCGCGGTGATCGCCCACGCGCCCCACACCCGCAGCACCGCGGGGACTCCGGACGCGGCGGCGACCGCGAGGCCGATCGCGGTGAGGGTGCTCAGCGCGATGTTCGCGTACAGCCCCCGTACCGGCCCCGCGCCCGCCCGCGCCGAGCGGACGTCGACGACGGCGCACGCCACGTCGAACAGCGGATAGACGACGAGCAGCGTCCCGCTGAGCGGGCTCAGCCCGCTGTCACCCGTCGCGAAGAGGACGGCGGCCCACACGGCGGCGAACGCGAAGCGGGTGAGGTAGAGCTTGCGGAGGGAGGCGGGGGCGGCCGGGGTGCCAGGGGCGGTGCGGGAGGTGGGGGCGGTGGCGTGGGTGCTCATGGGGTTGCCTCTCGGGTGGGGACGGGGTCGGCCGGGGCTTGCGGCTGACTGAGGGAGAACGCTCGGTCTCCTTCTTATTCAAGGCCCGGAGTCGTCGCCTGTCAAGACCGAACGTTCTCCCTCATTGCTTGGTACGCTCGCCCGCATGACTCGGGGTACTGGTGGTGCGGGAGGGGGCGGCGCCTCGCGCGGCATGTCGGAGGCGCGGACGCGGCTGCTCCGGACGGCGACGGAGATCTTCTACGCGGAGGGCATCCGCTCCGTCGGCGTCGACCGGATCGTCGCGGAGGCGCGGGTGACCCGGGCGACGCTCTACCGGCACTTCTCCGGGAAGGACGAACTCGTGCTCGCCTGTCTCGCCGGGGCGGACGACGGGATCAGGGCGCGGGTCGCGGAGGTGCGGGCCGGGGCGGAGACGCCCGTCGGGCGGGTGCGGGCCGTGGCCGGGTCGATCGCGGAGGGCGTTCGGGCGCCGGGGTTCCGCGGGTGCGCGTTCCTCAACGCCGCCACCGAGTATCCGGACCCCGTGCACCCCATACACCGGGCCGTGGTGGCCCACCGGAAGTGGTTCGCCGAGACGGTCACGGAGTTGCTGGCCGAGGCGGGGTGCCTGCCGGCCGGCGAGGCGGGGCGGCGTTTCGTGCTGCTGCGCGACGGGGCCATGGCGGCGGGGTGCCTCGGTGACCCGGAGCGGGTCGCGAGGACGTTTCTCGGCGGGGTCGAGGGGATTCTGCGCGCGGAGCTGTGACGGGCCGCAGCGCGCCGGGTGCCGGGGCGCTCCGCGTCAGGGGGTCGGCGGCGGCAGTTGTCCGGAGATCTTCGTGAGGAGGGAGTGCAGGGTCGTGCGCTCCTTCTTGGTCAGGGGGGCGAGGATGTCCTCCGTCACGGCGCGCATCGTGGTGTCGAAGCCCGCGATGTGCTCGTCCGCCTCCCGCGTCGCGTAGACGCGTTTGCTGCGTTCGTCGCCCGGCTCCGTACGGCGCTCGACGAGACCCCGGCGTTCGAGGCCCTTGAGGAGGCTGGACACGCTCGCCGCGCTCGTGCGGCTCGCCTGGGCGATGTCGCGCTGCATCGCGCCCGGGTTGCGGACCAGGTAGCCGAGGGCGAACGCCTGCTCGTGACTGAGTTCGCGCTCCCGCATCCAGTCCTCGCCGCCCTTGCGCAGGGCCCAGACGATCCAGCGCATGAGGTCGAGGCTGCCCGTGGGGCCGAAGTCCGGTGTCGCCATGCCGAGAAGCCTAATCGTGGGTGTTCGGTTCGTGCTTTGACTGTTAGAACTCTAACTGTTAGCTTTCCAAGTGAGCGTTCGGCATCCAGCTGTCGCGTGCGCCGTGCGGCGCCTCCCGTGCCGCACCGTGCCACGCGCCTTGCGCGCCCCTTCCCTCCCGAGCAGCCCCGGCGCCCGTCGCCGCGCGCTCGACACGCCTGAGCCGCGCGCTCGGAACCTCCGCGCCGCGCGGCCCGGAACCTCCGAGCCGAGCGCTCGAAGCTGCCCGAAAGGAGCACCGCCATGACCACCACACCTCCGGAAACACCCGCGCCGCCCACGGACGCCGTGGGCACCAACCGCTGGTACCTCTCCAGCGCCCCCCTCCTGCGTGCCCTCGTCCACCTGTGCGTGCCGATGGCGGCGGGGACGGCCGTCAGCGCCGTCTACAACGTGATCAACTCCGGTTTCGTCGGCTCGCTGCACAGCACGTCGATGCTCGCGGCGATCACCTTCGGCACCCCGATGCTCGCCCTGGTGCTCGCCTTCGGCGGCGTCTTCGGCGTCGGCGGCGGCGCGCTCGTGTCGCGTCTGCTCGGGGCGGCCGAGCGGGAGCCCGGGAAGGCGGGCGAGATCAAGCACGTCTCCTCGTTCGCGGTGTGGGGCTCGGTGATCGCCGGGGTCGTGATCGCGGGCCTCGGGCTCCTGCTCCTGGACCCGATCGTGTCGGCGCTCGGCGCGGACGGGGCGGCGGCGGGGCCGACGAAGCACTACGTCGCCGTGATGCTGGCCTTCGTGCCCGTACTCGCCGCGTCGCTCTGCCTCGAAAGCCTCGTACGGGCCGAGGGTGCCGCGCGCCAGGCGATGACGGGGCTGATCCTGTCGACCGTCGCGAACCTCGTCTTCGACGTCCTCTTCATCCTCGTGCTCGACTGGAACGTGGCGGGCGCGGCGGCGGCCGTCGGGCTCGGGAACGCCGTGAGCCTCGCCTACTGGGCCTTCTGGCTCCACCGCAACAGCGAGCACATGAGCCTGGCACCGCGCTGGTTCACCCTGCGGACCTCGGTGCTCAAGCCGGTCTTCGGCGTCGGCGGCGGACAGCTCCTCCAGGCCGGCTTCATGATCGTCACGAGCCTGCTGCTCAACAACTACGCCGCCCACTACGGCGACAGCCCGCTCGCGGCCATGGGGGTCGCCGTCCGTATCGCGCAGGTGCCGGAGTTCCTGCTCATGGGCGTGACGATCGGGGTGCTGCCGCTGCTCGCCTACGCGTACGGGAAGGGCGACCGCACGCGCCTGAACGCCTCGCTGCGGGCCTCCGCCACGGCCGTCGGGGTCGTCGGGCTCTTCTTCTTCGCGGCGATCATCGGCTTCCGCGAGCAGGTCATCAAGATCTTCTCCTCGGACGACTCGGTCCTCGCCTTCGGTACGACGGTGCTGCTCGCGCAGCTCGTCGGCATGGTCGGCAACGGCTTCACCGGCCTGCTGACCACGCTCTTCCAGGCGACGGGCCGCGCGCGCCCGGCCCTCGTGATGGCCTCGGCGCCGGGGGTGCTGTTCATCCCGATCGTGATCCTGGGCAACCACTGGTTCGGCCTCGACGGCGTCATCTGGTCGCTGACGGCGACGGAGGTGATCGTCCTCTTCATCGGCTTCGGGATGTGGCTCGCCTCCCGCGCGGCGATCGACGAGGGCCTGGCGGAGGGGAGCCCGGAGCGGGCGGAGGAGGTGCTGGAGGAGGTCTGAGGGGGAGCGGGGACCGGAGGTACGGGGCGCCCGTCACCCCCCGCCCGTTTCCTCCAGCGCCGCTTCCGCCGCCGCCAGTGCCGTCGCGGCCTGGTGGCCGACCTGGTCGCGGGGCGGGATCGCGCGGAGGCCCAGCGCGTCGGCGAAGTCCCCGCACCACGTGGTCAGGAGGGCGTGCGCGCGGGTGCGCAGGGGCGTGGCCTCCGGGGCGGTGGCGCGGGTCAGGAGGTGGTGCAGGAGTCCGGCGGCGCGCAGGGGCTGGCGGCGGGCGGCGACGGCGAGGGCGTCGATGTCGGCCACCGTGAGCGGCGGGCCCCCGGCGAGGGACTGCCAGGAGGAGGCCACCAGCTCGTAGAGTCCCTCGCCCATCCACGTCAGGACGCGGAGGCGCGGGTCGTCGGCGGGCAGCAGGGGCCGTGCCTCGGCGGCCAGGGCCGTGATCGCGCGACCGCCGTC
>NZ_JAAGLR010000389.1 GCF_010548245.1 Streptomyces sp. SID11385 | reverse complement strand
GACCCCGGCCCCCCTGCGCGTACCGCTGCGGGTCCCCGGTCACGAGCCGGTCGAGCGGACCGTGCCGGCGGACGCCGAGGTGAGCGCGGAGGCCGTGACGGTCACGGCGGTGGGGCGGCGGCTCCGCTTCGTACGGGCCGGGGACTGGCTCGGGCGCGACGGGGACGCGTGGGAGGTGCGCGACCACGACCCGGTCGCCGCCGCGCTGCGCGCGGCCGGGGGCGCGGGCGGCACGGGCTCGCTCACCGCGCCGATGCCGGGCACGGTCACGGTCGTCAAGGCCCAGGAGGGCGACTCGGTCCGGGCGGGCGACGGGCTGCTCGTGGTGGAGGCGATGAAGATGGAGCACGTCATCACCGCGCCGCACGACGGCACGGTGACCCGCATCGCGGTGCGGCAGGGAAGCACCGTGGCGATGGACGAAGTCCTCGCCGTCGTCGAGCCGTTGACCGAGGTGGCGCCATGAGCACGGGACTTCCGATGACGGTTGCGCTCGACGGGCTCCCCTCCCGTGTCCGCATCCACGAGGTCGGCGCGCGCGACGGGCTCCAGAACGAGAAGAGCACCGTACCCGTCGGTGTGAAGGCGGAGTTCGTGCACCGGCTGGCCGCCGCGGGGCTCACGACGGTCGAGGCCACGAGCTTCGTGCACCCCAAGTGGGTGCCCCAACTCGCCGATGCCGAGGAGCTGTTCCCGCGGCTGGCGGACCTGCGGGAGCGGGGCGTGCGGCTGCCCGTCCTCGTACCGAACGCGCGCGGCCTGGAGCGTGCGCTCGCGCTCGGCGCGGACCGCGTGGCGATCTTCGCGAGCGTCACGGAGAGCTTCGCGAAGGCCAACCTGAACCGCACCGTGGACGAGTCGCTCGCGGTCTTCGCGCCGGTCGTCGCGGAGGCGAAGGCGGCCGGGGCCCACGTGCGCGGCTACCTGTCGATGTGCTTCGGCGACCCGTGGGAGGGCCCGGTTCCGGTCGAGCGGGTCGTCGGGGTCGCGAAGGCGCTCGAAGCGATGGGCTGCGACGAACTGAGCCTCGGCGACACGATCGGCGTCGCGACGGCCGGGCACGTACGGGCCCTGCTCACCGCCCTCGCGGAAGCGGACGTGCCGCTCGCGACGCTCGGCGTGCACTTCCACGACACGTACGGGCAGGCGCTCGCGAACACCCTGGAGGCGCTGCGCTGCGGCGTGACCACGGTCGACGCCTCAGCCGGGGGGCTCGGCGGCTGCCCCTTCGCGCGGAGTGCGACGGGGAACCTGGCGACCGAGGACCTCGTGTGGATGCTGCGCGGCCTCGGCATCGAGACCGGCGTCGACCTGGACTCGCTGGTGGAGACCAGTACGTGGATGGCCGGGCATTTGGGCCGCCCGTCCCCGTCCCGCACGGTCCGCGCACTGGCCGGTTCCTGACCCCGCACGCACGTCCCCGCCGCGTACCCGCCCCCGTACCCGTCCCGTCCTCGCCCTGCCCCCGTCCTCGCCCTGTCCCGTATTCGTCGCGTCGCCCGACCGGCGGCGGCCCTCCCCTCCCCCGCGTCCCGGCACCCCGGGGCGTGTCCCCGCTCACCCGTACCGAGGAGTGACCCCCATGCCCCTGGACCACAGGCTTACCGAGGAGCACGAGCAACTGCGGCGTACCGTCGAGGAGTTCGCGCACGACGTCGTCGCGCCGAAGATCGGCGACTACTACGAGCGGCACGAGTTCCCCTACGAGATCGTGCGCGAGATGGGCCGCATGGGGCTCTTCGGGCTGCCGTTCCCCGAGGAGTACGGGGGGATGGGCGGGGACTACCTCGCGCTCGGCCTCGCGCTCGAAGAACTCGCCCGCGTGGACTCCTCGGTGGCGATCACGCTGGAGGCGGGCGTCTCGCTCGGCGCCATGCCGATCCACCTCTTCGGCACCGAGGAGCAGAAGCGCGCGTGGCTGCCGGGGCTGTGCGCGGGCGAGATCCTGGGCGCCTTCGGCCTCACCGAGCCGGGCGCGGGCTCGGACGCGGGCGGCACCCGCACGACGGCGGTGCTCGACGAGGCGACGGACGAGTGGGTCATCAACGGCTCGAAGTGCTTCATCACCAACTCCGGTACGGACATCACGGGTTTGGTGACGGTGACGGCCGTGACCGGGCGCAAGGACGACGGGCGTCCGCGCATCTCCTCGATCATCGTGCCCTCGGGGACCCCTGGTTTCACGGTGGCCGCCCCGTACTCGAAGGTGGGCTGGAACGCTTCGGACACGCGCGAGCTGTCCTTCCAGGACGTACGGGTCCCGAAGGCCAATCTGCTCGGGGAACTCGGGCGCGGGTACGCGCAGTTCCTGCGCATCCTCGACGAGGGCCGGGTAGCGATCGCCGCGCTCGCGACGGGGCTCGCCCAGGGCTGCGTCGACGAGTCGGTCGCGTACGCGAAGGAGCGGCACGCCTTCGGCAAGCCGATCGGGGCCAACCAGGCCCTCCAGTTCAAGATCGCCGACATGGAACTGCGGGCGCACACCGCGCGGTTGTCGTGGCGGGACGCGGCGAGCAGGCTCGTGCACGGCGAACCGTTCAAGAAGGAGGCGGCGCTCGCGAAGCTGTACTCGTCGACGATCGCCGTGGACAACGCGCGGGACGCGACGCAGGTGCACGGCGGCTACGGCTTCATGAACGAGTACCCGGTCGCGCGCATGTGGCGGGACGCGAAGATTCTGGAGATCGGGGAGGGCACGAGCGAGGTCCAGCGGATGCTGATCGCGAGGGAGTTGGGGCTGCCGGTGGGGGCGTGAGGGGGGCGGGGTCGGGTCGCGGGGGCGCTGGTCGCCGGGG
>NZ_JAAGLR010000355.1 GCF_010548245.1 Streptomyces sp. SID11385 | reverse complement strand
GGCTCCGGGCGCGCGCGGCGGCCGATGCGGCGCGGACGCTCGGCCCGGACCATCCCCTCACCCGCGCGGCCCGCGAGGGGCGCCTGTGGGACTTCGAGGCGTACACGACCTGAGAGGACGCGGGAAGGCCCCGCCCCCACCGTCTCCGGTGGGAACGGGGCCTTCCGGCTCACGCCTCAGCTGTCAGCGCGGTCGGTGCCTCCGGCGCCTCAGGCGTCGAAGACCTCCGCCACGAGCTGTGCCTGCTCCTGCTGGTGCCGCTTCGCCGAGCCCACCGCCGGGGAGGAGGAGTGCGGGCGGGAGATGCGGCGCAGACGCTGGCCGTGGGGGATCGCCGCGCCGACCGAGAGGTCGATGTGGTCGATCAGGTTGAGCGCGATGAACGGCCAGGCACCCTGGTTCGCCGGCTCCTCCTGGGCCCACAGGAACTTCTCCGCGTTCGGGTACTTCGCGAACTCGGCCTGGATCTCGGCGCCGGGCAGCGGGTAGAGCCGCTCCAGGCGGATGATCGCGGTGTCGTCCGCACCCCGCTTGGTCCGCTCGGCCTCCAGGTCGTAGTAGACCTTCCCGGAGCACAGGACGATCTTGCGGACCTTCGCCGCGTCCACGGTGTCGTCGCCGATGACGGGACGGAACTGGCCCGAGGTGAACTCCTCGGCCTTCGAGGTCGCCGCCTTCAGGCGCAGCATCGACTTCGGCGTGAAGACGACGAGCGGCTTGTGGTGCGGGTTGTGGACCTGCCAGCGCAGCAGGTGGAAGTAGTTCGACGGGAGCGTCGGCATCGCGACCGTCATGCTCTTCTGCGCACAGAGCTGGAGGAAGCGCTCGATCCGGGCCGAGGAGTGGTCCGGGCCCTGGCCCTCGTAGCCGTGCGGCAGGAGCAGCGTGACACCGGAGGTCTGGCCCCACTTCTGCTCGGCGGCCGAGATGTACTCGTCGATGATCGTCTGCGCGCCGTTGATGAAGTCGCCGAACTGCGCCTCCCACAGCACCAGCGCCTCGGGACGGGCGAGCGAGTAGCCGTACTCGAAGCCCATCGCCGCGTACTCGCTCAGCAGCGAGTCGTAGACGTTGAAGCGCGCCTGGTCCTCGGAGAGGTACTGGAGCGGCGTGTAGTCCTCGCCCGTGACCCGGTCGACGAGCACCGCGTGGCGCTGGCCGAAGGTGCCGCGGCGCGAGTCCTGGCCCGCGAGACGGACCGGGGTGCCCTCCATGAGCAGGGAACCGAAGGCGAGCATCTCGCCGGTGCCCCAGTCGATGGCGCCTTCCTCGATCTGCGCCGCGCGCCGCTGGAGCTGCGGGAGCAGCCGGGGGTGCACGGTGACCCGCTCGGGCATATTGACCTGCGAGTCGGCGATCCGCTTGACGACCTCGGTGGAGATCGAGGTGTCCACGTTGACCGGGAACTCGGCCTGCGGCTGCGCGACCTCGGTCTCGCCGGGCGTCGTGGTGGCCTCGCGGACCTCCGTGAAGACCTTCTCCAGCTGGCCCTGGAAGTCCTGGAGCGCCTGCTCCGCCTCTTCGAGGGTGATGTCGCCCCGGCCGATGAGGGACTCGGTGTAGAGCTTGCGCACCGAGCGCTTCTTGTCGATGAGGTCGTACATCAGCGGCTGCGTGAAGCCGGGATTGTCCGACTCGTTGTGCCCGCGGCGGCGGTAGCAGATGAGGTCGATCACGACGTCCTTGTTGAACGCCTGACGGAACTCGAAGGCGAGGCGTGCGACGCGGACGACGGCCTCGGGGTCGTCGCCGTTCACGTGGAAGACCGGCGCCTCGATCATGCGGGCCACGTCCGTGGCGTACATCGAGGAGCGCGCCGACTCCGGGGGAGCGGTGAAGCCGACCTGGTTGTTGATGACGACGTGCACGGTGCCGCCGGTGCGGTAGCCGCGCAGCTGCGACATGTTGAGCGTCTCGGCGACGACGCCCTGGCCCGCGAAGGCCGCGTCGCCGTGGAGCGCGACGGGCAGCACGGTGAAGTCGGTGCCGCCCTTGTTGATGATGTCCTGCTTGGCGCGCGCGATGCCCTCGATGACCGGGTCGACGGTCTCCAGGTGCGAGGGGTTCGCGGCGAGGTTGACCTTGATCTGCTCGCCGTCGAGGCCCGTGAAGGTGCCCTCGGCGCCCAGGTGGTACTTGACGTCGCCGGAGCCGTGCATCGACTTCGGGTCGAGGTTGCCCTCGAACTCGCGGAAGATCTGCGCGTAGGACTTGCCGACGATGTTGGCGAGGACGTTGAGGCGGCCGCGGTGGGCCATGCCGATGACGACCTCGTCGAGGCGCGACTCGGCGGCCGCGTCGAGCACGGCGTCGAGCAGCGGGATGACGGACTCGCCGCCCTCCAGCGAGAAGCGCTTCTGGCCGACGTACTTCGTCTGGAGGAAGGTCTCGAACGCCTCGGCCGCGTTGAGGCGGCGCAGGATGCGCAGCTGCTCCTCGCGCTCGGGCTTCGCGGTGGTGGCGCCGCGCTCGACCCGGTCCTGGATCCAGTTGCGCTGCTTCGGGTCCTGGATGTGCATGAACTCGATGCCGATGGTGCGGCAGTACGAGTCGCGCAGCACGCCGAGGACGTCGCGCAGCTTCATCATCGTCTTGCCGGCGAAGCCGCCGACCGCGAACTCGCGCTCCAGGTCCCACAGCGTGAGCCCGTGCTCGGTGATGTCGAGGTCGGGGTGCTTGCGCTGGTGGTACTCCAGCGGGTCGGTGTCGGCCATGACGTGGCCGCGGACCCGGTAGGAGTGGATCAGCTCGAAGACGCGGGCGGCCTTGGTGACGTCGTCGTCGTGCGAGGCGTCGATGTCGCGGTTCCAGCGGATCGGCTCGTACGGGATGCGCAGCGCCTTGAAGACCTCGTCGTAGAAGTCGTTCTCGCCGAGCAGCAGGTTCGCGACGATGCGCAGGAACTCGCCCGAGGCCGCGCCCTGGATGACGCGGTGGTCGTACGTCGAGGTGAGGGTCATCACCTTGGAGATGCCCAGCCTGTTCAGGGTGTCCTGCGAGGTGCCCTGGAACTCGGCCGGGTAGTCCATCGAGCCGACGCCCATGATGACCGACTGCCCGGGCATCAGGCGCGGCACCGAGTGGACGGTGCCGAGACCGCCGGGGTTGGTCAGCGAGACCGTCACCCCGGAGAAGTCGTCCATCGTCAGCTTGTTGTCGCGGGCGCGGCGGACGATGTCCTCGTACGCCTGCCAGAACTCGAAGAAGTTGAGCGTCTCGGCCTTCTTGATGCCCGCGACGACCAGCTGGCGGTCGCCGTTGGGCTTCACCAGGTCGATCGCGAGGCCGAAGTTGATGTGCTCCGGCTTGACGAGGGTCGGCTTGCCGTCCTTCACCGTGAAGGAGTGGTTCATCGACGGCATCGCCTTGATCGCCTGCACCATCGCGTAGCCGATGAGGTGCGTGAAGGAGATCTTCCCGCCCCGGGCCCGCTTGAGGTGGTTGTTGATCACGATGCGGTTGTCGAAGAGCAGCTTGACGGGCACCGCGCGCACCGAGGTGGCGGTCGGCAGCTCCAGCGAGGCGTTCATGTTCTTCGCCACGGCGGCGGAGGGGCCGCGCAGCGTCACGAACTCGGGGCCCGCCGCGGCGGACTCGGCCGGCTTCGCGGAGGGCTGCGGCTGCGCCGGGGTCTTCGCGGCGGGCGCGGGCTTCGCGGCGGCCGG
>NZ_JAAGLR010000320.1 GCF_010548245.1 Streptomyces sp. SID11385 | reverse complement strand
GCCCGCACGGCGCTCGCCCATGTCGCCGCCCGTGCCCGGGGCGCCGCGCTCCCCGCGCACGTACGCGTCACGCTCCAGTTCCACCCCGACCGCCTCGCCAGCGACGGCACCCCCGTCCTGGAGCGCCTCGCCGCCGACGGCGCGTACCACTCGCAGTACGTGACGGGCACGAGCAACGGCGGCCTCACCGCGCACCCGGGCGGCGACCGCCACCGCTGGGAGAGCCGCATCTTCGGCGGCGCCTACGACGCCGCGCCCCCGGCCGCCCGCCCCGTGTACGGCGCGCTCGACGACGGCACACGCGGCCCCGTCGGCGCCGCGCCGCGCTTCGGCTCCTCGTACTTCCGGCTGCGCCCCGAGACCCTGGACCGCGCCACCTTCTGCTACCCGGACAGCGCGGCGGAGCCGGAGGACTTCGGGGTACGGGAGCGCTGCGACCTGCTCAGCCTTGCCGCGCCGGGGGCCGCGACCTCCTGGACGCGTACGTCGAGACGCACGTCCACGGCGGCGTCCGCCTCGCGTCCGACATCGAGGCCCTCGTCCTGGACGCCGCCTACCGGGGCACACCCGTGGAGGCGGCGGCCCGGCGGCTGCCGTGCCCCGTGGAGTGGCACCCCGGCTTCACGGTCGAGGCGGAACTCCTGCGCGCGCACCCGGAGTTCAGGGGCCCCGAGTACGTGGCGCTGGCCCTGGAGGTGGCCGAGCGCGGCCGTCTCGACCCGAGGATCGTCGGCGACGCGGTCCGGGCCGGCCGGGCCCACCCCCAGGACCTCAAGAAGGTCTGGCACTACCTGGCGCGCTACGGCGCGCCCCGGGCGCCCCGGGCGCCCCGCCTCACTCCCCCGCGATGAGCAACCGGTACCCGTAGTCCACGGACTCGCGCGTCAGGAGTTCGGCGTGCCGTCGGTGCCACTCCCCCGACTCCAGGTCCGCGCGCAGCCGTGCGACGGCGGGCTCGACGACGGAGTCGGGGAGCTGCGCGAAGGTCGAACTCGCCGCCCGTACCACGGGATCGAGGAACATCTCGGGCCGCCGCCAGTACGCGGTCTGGAGGCCGTCGGTGAAGTCGTGCGGGATGGGGAACGGCACGACGGTGTGCGCGCCCATGGCCTCGGCCACGTCCGACACGGGCGTGAACCGCTCCCGCTCCATGGCGCGGATCTCCGGGAAGTACTCCCCGACGACCCACAGTTCGGGCTCGTGGACCGGGTCCCACGTGAAGACGACCTGCCGGCGCGCCACCCGCCGCAACTCGGCGAGCCCCTGCCGGAGACCGGACCAGTGGTGCACGGTCATCACCGCCATGGCCGCATCGAACTCACCGTCCCCGAAGGGCAGTTCCTCGGCGCCCGCCCGCACCTTCCGCTCCCCGGGGTGCTGGTCGAGCATGACCTGCGAGGGATCGACCGCGACGACCTCGGCATCGACCGGCTCGTAAGATCCCGTCCCCGCCCCGACATTGACGACCGTCCGCGCCCCGCCCAGCCCTTCGCGGATGAGCGCGGCAAGCCGAGGATCGGCCTGCCGCACCCGCCGGTAGCCGACACCGATGCGGTCATAGACGGGAGACGGGGCGGGACTCGCTGAGGCTGAAGCAGAGGTGTTCATACCCCGATCCCACCACCGACGGCCCGAGCGGGGAAGGGCACCCCACGGAAAGACCGCCCCCACGGGAAGGCCCCCCGCCGCTCCACGGAAGGCTCCCTACCGCGCCCCCCCTACCGCTCCCCCGCCGCCCCGAACCACCGCTCCAGGGCCTCCCGCAAGCCGTCGTCGCTCCCCTCGCTCGTTCCCACCCACACCACGTGCCCGTCCGGCCGGGTGAGCACCGCGCCGCCGTGCCGGAGGACGTCGCCGGCCGGGCCCTCGTCCTCGGTGCCTCCCGTTCCCGTGACGTGCGCGATCCGGTCCGCCCAGCCGTCCACGGTCAGGCGCGGGGCGCCGCCCTCCACGAGGACGCCCCGGCCGCCGTGCATGGCCGCGTACACCCGCCCGGCTCCGAGGTCTCGCAACCGTCGTCCCAGCAGCGGGTGTTCGCCGCCGCCGACGTCGTACCGCACCCCGATCGCCGTCAGCTTCTCGATGAGGTGCTGGTTGACGGCGTCGTAGGAGGTGACCAGTTCGCCGAGGAGGCGCCGCACGGCCAGCGCGCCCGGCGTCGTCGACAGCAGTTCCATCTGCGCGCGCGTGTTGTCGAGCACCTCGGCCGCGACGGGGCGCCGCTCGCTCTCGTACGTGTCGAGCAGCCCGTCCGGTGCCCGGCCGGTGATCTCGGCGGCGAGCTTCCAGCCGAGGTTGAAGGCGTCCTGGATGCCGAGGTTGAGGCCCTGGCCGCCGGTCGGCGGGTGGATGTGCGCGGCGTCGCCCGCGAGCAGGACGCGGTCCACGCGGTAGCGCTCGGCGAGCCGGGTCGCGTCGCCGAAGCGGGTCAGGCGGCGGGGCGCCCGTACCCCGAAGTCCGTGCCGGCGACGGCCCGCAGGCAGGAGCGCAGCTCGTCGAGCGTCGGTTCCCCGGCGTCCGGGCCCGCCACCCCGCGCGCGGGCACGATGACCCGCCAGTACCCGCCCTCGCCCAGCGGCGCGAGCCCGAAGCGCTTCTGCGTCTCGCGCACCCGCGCGACCACCGCCGTGATCTCCTCGGCGGGCGCGGTCACCTCCGCCTCGGCGAGCAGCGTCTCGTGGCGCGTCGGCTCCCCGGGGAAGCCGACGCCGAGCAGCGAGCGGACCGTGCTGCGGCCCCCGTCGCAGCCCACGAGCCACCCGGCGCGCCGCTCGGTCCCGTCCGCGAGCCGTACGCTCACGCCCTCCGCGTCCTGCGCGAAGCCGGTCACCTCGGCGCCCCGGACGATCCGCGCGCCGAGCCCCTCGGCGTGCGCGGTCAGCAGCTCCTCGGTCACCGTCTGCGGGATGCCGAGCACGTACGAGTGCGCCGAGTCGAGCCCTTCCGGCCAGCGGTCCCCGAGCGCGGCGAAGAACCCGCCCGTGCGGAAGACCTTCCCGCGCGCGAGGAACTTCTCCAGCAGCCCGCGCTGCTCCATGATCTCGATGCTGCGCACGTGCAGCCCCTGCGCCCGCGACCAGGCGTACGGCGCGGGGTCCCGGTCGAGCACGACCACCTCGACCCCGTGCAGCCGCAACTCCGCCGCGAGCATCAGTCCGGTCGGCCCGGCACCCGCGATGACGACATGGCTCATGTAGGCGATCTCCCTCGGTTCCCACGTGCCGGGACCGCGACCGGCCCCGGGCGGGAGATTCTGCGCGAAAAGGGGGGTCTTGCGGCAAGACCCCCCTTGCGCTATAGCTTGATAGTGGCAGGGAGCGGCGACGCTCCCTTTTTTGTCGTCCGGGGCTGTCCGGGGCGGTACCGGGCTGCCGGTCGTACGGGGCAGTCGTCCGTGGCGCGGTGCAGTCACCTGCCGGATACCGCGCCCGCTCCCCCGGGACGAGGCTGGGCACGTACCACCACCCACCCCACCCCCGCAGGAGCGGCACCGTGCCCCCCGAAGCCTCCCCGGCCCCCCGCGTCACCACGATCGAACTCGGCGACGTCACCGTCCACCGCGTCATCGAGTACTCCGACACGACCCCGATGACGACCGATGTCTTCTTCCCCGACAGCGAGCGCGAGGAGTGGCACCGCCACCGCGAGCTGCTCGCCCCGCACCACTGGGACCCCGAGACCGACCTGACCCGCGCGGCGACGCAGTCCTGGGTGCTGCGCAGCGAGGGCAGGACGATCGTGATCGACACGGGCGCGGGCAGCGACAAGTACCGTCCGCTGCAACCGATCTGGTCCTACCTGAAGACGGACTACCTCGCGAACCTCGCGGCGGTCGGCATCCGCCCCGAGGACGTGGACCTCGTCGTCAACACGCACCTCCACGACGACCACGTCGGCTGGAACACGCGCCTGGAGGGCCGCGACTGGGTCCCCACGTTCCCGAACGCCACGTACCTCATGCCGCGTGCGGACTTCACGTACTGGAAGCCGGAGAACCTGCACCGGACGGTCTTCGGGCGCGGCAACCAGAACGTCTTCGAGGACAGCGTCGAGCCGGTCGCGGAGGCGGGGCTCGTGGAGCTGTGGGACGAGTCGTACGTGATCGACGGGAACCTGCGCCTGGAAGCGACGCCCGGCCACACGCCCGGCGCCTCGGTGATCCACCTCGACTCGGCGGGCGACCGGGCGATCTTCGCCGGTGACCTGCTGCACGGCGCGATCCAGGTCCGCGAACCGCACCTCAACAGCTGCTTCGAGGAGGACGAGGCGGCGGCCCGCGTGAGCCGCGCCCGCATGTTCGCCCGCGCGGCCGACACCGGGGCCCTCGTGCTCCCGGCCCACATCCCGGGCCACGGCGCCTTCGAACTCCGCCGCGAGGGCCGGGGTTTCGACATCGCCGCCTGGGCGCCCTTCTCCCGTACCTGATCCCTCCGGAGCCACGCCATGCCCCTCGACGTCACCCGCCACCACCTCACCCGCCGCGCCTGGGTCCCGCTCTCCCCGGCCCGCGCCTACGACCTCCTGAGCGAGGTCTCGCACATCTCCCGCTGGAGCCCGAACGCGGTCCGCGCCGCGTACGACGAAGGAGCCGGGCCCCACGCGGGCGCCTGGTTCCACGGCCGCAACCGCCGCGACGGCGCCGAGTGGGACAGCCGCTCACAGGTGCAAGTCACCCAGCCAGGGCGTGAGTTCGCCTACACGGTCCTCGGCTCGGAGGGCAGCCCCGTCGTCCGCTGGACGTGGACCTTCACCCCGTACGCCACCGGCACCGCCCTGACCCAGTCATGGCAACTCCTGGCGTACGACCCGGTGTTGGGCACCACCCCGCAGGACCTCGACACCCTCCGCGAGGCCACGGCCGACAGCATGGAGTCGACGTTGACGGCCCTGTCGGCGTGGGCGAGCGCGCACGGGTGAGCCGGTGGGGAGGCGGGCGGGGCGGCGCTGGGGCGTACGGGGGGTGGGGGCGCTGCGGGGCTCCGTACGTCCCGCCGCCCCGCCCCGCCGTACCCGTACCCTCACGCCCCCACGTACGCCACCGCCGTCGCCGCCCCCAGCGCCGCGCCCGCGCACACCTGCGCCACCGTGTGGTAGCGCAGCGCCACGCGGGACCAGCAGACGGCCGCCGTCAGGGCGTAGGCGGCGAGCCACCACGGGGAGTGGACGCAGGCGAGGAGGGCGACGACCGCCGAGGCCACGGAGGCGTCCACGCTGATCTTCCAGGCGGTGTTGACCGTGAGCAGGATGATCGTCATGAGCCACAGCGCGAGCATCGCGCGCAGGATGCCGTTCGGGGCGTGGCCCAGGAGCATGATCACGACGCCCGCGCCGATCGAGGCGAGGATGACGAAGAAGATCGGCGCGCGCTGCTTGCGGTCCACGACGTGCCGGTCGCCCCAGGTGCCGCGCCCGCGCTCCCACTCGATGTACGCGGCCGGGACGATGCCCGCGCACAGCGCGCCGAGCAGGCCCCACGGCAGGCCGGTCCAGTCCCCGGCCGCCGCGAGCCCGACCGCCGCCATGCCGCCGAGGAGGAGGTTGCGCGGCTGGAAGACGTCGGTGACGGTACGGGCCAGACGGTGGTCCTCGGCGGTCGTCGTGCTCACGAGGGGGTGCCTTTCGGGGTCGGTACGGGGGCGGGGCGCGGTGTCGCGGGCTTGCGGGCGGCGTCGCGGTACGCGGCCGAGACGCGCAGCAGCCACGCGATCTCGCCGTCCTGGTCGGCCGCTTGCGGCGGTACGAGGGCGGGCCCGGCCGGGCCCGCCGGG
>NZ_JAAGLR010000291.1 GCF_010548245.1 Streptomyces sp. SID11385 | reverse complement strand
TCGGTTTCGCTCGTACGGGTGGTGGTCTCCGTCTCCTGCGCCTTCGCCGGTATGGCCGGGGCGGCCTGCTCGGCGGCGGTGTTCTCCGCGGTGGCGCTCTGCCCGGCGGGCGGGCCCGCGGGGCGCGAGGCGGCGCGGCGCCTGCGGCGCGGCGGCAACGTGTCGCCGGGCGAGGAGGGAGTGTCGTCGTGGGTCCCGGAAGTGCCGGGTTCCTTCGGCTCAAGCATTGCGGGGGTGTCTCCCGTCGTGCTCCCGGGCGCCGCGCCGTTTACCGGTGACGCGGGCGGCTCGCGCTGGACGCGCGGTGGCCGCCGGACCGGAGGGCGCGGGCGCCGCTCAGGAGCTTGTTCGTGTCTGTCTCGCCGGTTCCGGCCGCGGGTGCGGCGGCCTGGCGAAAGTCTTGTGGTCGGGTGCCCCGCCAGGTCCCGGTGGATTCCGGGTACGGAGGCGGTGCGGTGCGACGGCCGGTCAGGAGGCTTCCCGTCCTTCCCGGGGCCGGGGCCGCAGGTGTGGAGGCTCCTCCCAGCCGGGGGCTGGGGCAGGGCCGTGCCAGGTGCTGCGGGCCCGCCGGGGTGGGCGGGAGACTCCCTACGCGGTGCCTTCCTCGGCGGGCGTCGTCGCGGTGGCGGAGCCGGCGCTCACGGTGGCTGCCGTGGCTGGCGGTGCCGCCTCGCGGTCGGGCGCGAGCGGGTCGGTGACCGTGCCGGACTCCTCATCGAGCGGCCCCTGCGCCAGCCTGGTCACCGCTGCGGGGACCGGCGGCGCCAGTTCGGCCACGGCTCGGAGGCCGGACAGGACGTCGTCAGGACGTACGGCGGGTGTCAGGTGCCGTACTACCAGGCGCAGTATCGCACAAGGACGCCCGGTCGGCTCGTCGGCCCGCTGTTCGGCGAGGCCGAGGCGGACGACGGCGGCGCGGGCGTCGAAGGTGCGTACGCCGTTCTTGGTGAGGCGTTCCACCTCCACCGTGCTCCGTGCCATGAACTTCTCGGCGGCGAGCGCGGCGGTCTCGGGGGCGACCTGGTCGAGTCGCAGGTCCCACACGCTGGCCTGGAGGCGCTCGGTGAGGTGCGGGGTGCGGGCCTCGACCGCGTCGACGATGTCGAGCCCGGTGGGCAGCGACTCGTCGAGCAGTTGACGCAGGCGTTCCGGATCGCGGGACGCGGCGAGGCCGATCTCCAGGTACTCGGCCTCGCTGCCGGTGCCGGTGGGTGCGGCGTTGGCGTACGACACGCGCGGGTGGGGTGTGAAGCCCGCGGAGTAGGCCATGGGTACCTCGGCGCGGCGCAGCGCGCGCTCGAAGGCGCGCTGGAAGTCGCGGTGGCTGGTGAACCGGAGGCGCCCGCGCTTGGTGTACCGCAGCCGGATGCGCTGCGTGACCGGCGCCGGAGGGGGGCCTTCGGGCTGTCGCTTGCCCAGGGGAGTCAGTCCTTAGAGAGTGCGGTGGTCCTTCTCTCTAGAGTACGTGCCGCACGGAGCGGAGGTTCCCCCGGCAAAGATCCAGCCCATCCCGGCAAAAATCCAGCCCCTCTGGGGGTCCCCCCGGCCGAAGGCTGGGGGAGTTTGAGGAGCGGGGTCCGGGGCGGAGCCCCGACAAGGGCCCGCCCCGGCGAAAGGCCGAGCTACTTCCCCGCCACCGACAGCGGCAGAAGCTTTCGCCCCGTCGGCCCGATCTGGATCTCGGTCTGCATCGAAGGACACACCCCGCAGTCGAAGCACGGCGTCCACCGGCAGTCCTCGACCTCCGTCTCGTCGAGCGCGTCCTGCCAGTCCTCCCACAGCCAGTCCTTGTCGAGACCGGAGTCGAGGTGGTCCCAGGGCAGGACCTCCTCGTAGGAGCGCTCGCGCGTCGTGTACCAGTCCACGTCCACGCCGAAGGCGGGCAGGGTCTTCTCGGCGCAGGCCATCCAGCGGTCGTACGAGAAGTACTCGCGCCAGCCGTCGAAGCGCCCGCCGTCCTCGTACACCGCGCGGATGACCGCGCCCACGCGGCGGTCGCCGCGCGAGAGGAGGCCCTCGACGATGCCGGGCTTGCCGTCGTGGTAGCGGAAGCCGATGGAGCGGCCGTACTTCTTGTCGCCGCGGATCTTGTCGCGGAGCTTCGCGAGGCGCGCGTCGGTGTCCTCGGGCGAGAGCTGCGGGGCCCACTGGAAGGGGGTGTGCGGCTTGGGCACGAAACCGCCGATGGAGACGGTCGCGCGGATGTCGCTGCGCCCCGAGGCGGCGCGGCCCTCGGCGATGACGCGGGTCGCCATGTCGGCGATCTGGAGGACGTCCTCGTCGGTCTCGGTGGGGAGCCCGCACATGAAGTAGAGCTTCACCTGCCGCCAGCCGTTGCCGTAGGCGGTGGAGACCGTGCGGATGAGGTCTTCCTCGCTGACCATCTTGTTGATGACCTTGCGCATGCGCTCGCTGCCGCCCTCGGGGGCGAAGGTGAGGCCGGAGCGGCGCCCGTTGCGGGTCAGCTCGTTGGCGAGGTCGACGTTGAAGGCGTCGACGCGGGTCGAGGGGAGCGAGAGGCCGATCTTCTCCTCCTCGTACCGGTCGGCGAGGCCCTTGGCGACGTCGCCGATCTCGGAGTGGTCGGCGGAGGAGAGCGAGAGGAGGCCGACCTCCTCGAAGCCGGTGGCGCGCAGGCCCTTCTCGACCATGTCGCCGATGCCGGTGATGGAGCGCTCGCGCACGGGGCGGGTGATCATCCCGGCCTGGCAGAAGCGGCAGCCGCGCGTGCAGCCGCGGAAGATCTCCACGGACATGCGCTCGTGGACGGTCTCGGCGAGCGGGACGAGCGGCTGCTTGGGGTAGGGCCACTCGTCGAGGTCCATGACGGTGTGCTTGGAGACGCGCCACGGGACGCCGGAGCGGTTGGGGACGGTGCGGGCGATGCGGCCGTCGGGAAGGTACTCGACGTCGTAGAAGCGCGGTACGTAGACGCCGCCCGTCTTCGCGAGCCGCAGCAGCACCTCGTCCCGGCCGCCGGGCATCCCCTCGGCCTTCCAGGCCCGTACGACGTCGGTGATCTCCAGGACGGCCTGCTCGCCGTCGCCGATCACGGCGCAGTCGATGAAGTCGGCGACGGGCTCGGGGTTGAAGGCGGCGTGGCCGCCCGCGACGACGAGCGGGTGCGCCACGGTGCGGTCGGCGGCCTCCAGCGGGATGCCCGCGAGGTCGAGCGCGGCGAGCATGTTCGTATAGCCCAGCTCGGTGGAGAAGCTGAGGCCGAAGAGGTCGAAGGCGCCGACGGGGCGGTGGCTGTCGACGGTGAACTGCGGGACCTCGTGCTCCCGCATGAGCTTCTCCAGGTCGGGCCACACGCTGTACGTGCGCTCGGCGAGGACGCCGTCGCGCTCGTTCAGGACCTCGTAGAGGATCATGACGCCCTGGTTGGGCAGCCCGACCTCGTACGCGTCGGGGTACATGAGCGCCCAGCGCACCTCGCACTCCTCCCACGGCTTCACCGTGGAGTTCAGCTCACCGCCGACGTACTGGATGGGCTTCTGCACGTGCGGAAGCAGGGCTTCGAGCTGGGGGAAGACCGATGCTGCGGACTCGACGGGCATCTCGCTGACCTTGTGACGTCGGGAGCTGGGCGCGATCCGGGGAGGGATCACGAACTCTCAGCGTAACCGCCCCCGGCCCGACCCCCGCGCCCGCACGAGGACCGCCGCCCCGGGAACCCCGGCCCTGCCCCACCCGTTGGGCCCACCGGGGGCCCACGCGACCCTTAGGGGAAAACCCTGAGACCTGCTCCCCTCACTCCCCCGCCCGCAACCGCTCCACCTCCTCCTCATAGGCCCGCGCCCGCGCCTCCTCCCTCCCGTACAGCAGGCCCCACGTGAAGCCCGCCTCGCCCGCCGTCTGGGCGTGGGTGGCGAGGCGGAGGAGCGCGGCGCGCGCCTCGACGCCGTCGTGGTGGTGGCCGAGGAGCGAGGTGAGCGCCTTGGCCTCGCGGGTGAGGCGCTTGGCGGGCTTGCCGAGGACGGGCCGCGCGGACTCGGCCGCGTACCGCAGCCGCTTCGTCTTCTTGCGCGCCTCGTGCAGCGCGACGTCGCGCGCGGGGCCGTGCGGGAGCGCGAAGGCTTGCGCGAGGAGCCGCCGTGACCTGCGGCGTTCCTTCTTGATCGCCTTGCGGAAGTGCTGCGGCGCGGGTCGCACCGCGGCACGCGTCAGGGGCGGTGCGGCGAGCAGGTTCGCCCAGTCGTCGAGGAGCGCGCGGCAGCGGGGGTCGTCGAGCGCGGCGAGCGCCGTGGCGCGGCTCGTCTCGCCCGCGCGGACCGCCCACGTGGTGAGCCGGGCCTCGGCGGGCCCGAGCAGGAGCGGTGCTTCGACGTCGCCGAGCAGTCCGCGCAGCCGCTTCTCCAGGACCTCACGGTCGCGGTCGGTGCCGAGTGCGCCCGCGAG
>NZ_JAAGLR010000260.1 GCF_010548245.1 Streptomyces sp. SID11385 | reverse complement strand
TCGCGCCGTTCTGGCTGCGGCTGCGGGAGACGCCGGGCGGGGAGCCGAGGGCGCGGGTCCTCGTCGTGGACGCGGAGGACACGTTCACGGCGATGCTCGCCCACGTGCTGCGCGCGACGGGCTGCGAGGTGACCGTACGGCGGCACGACGAGCCGGGCCTGCACGAGGCGGCGCTCGCCCACGAAGGACCGGTCGTGCTGGGCCCCGGGCCCGGTGACCCCGCCGACCGCGAGGACCCCCGGATGCGGCGCCTCGGCGCGCTCGCGGACGCGCTGCTCGCCGGGCACCGGCACGGCGTGCTCGGCGTGTGCCTGGGCCACGAGCTGATCGCGGAGCGCCTCGGCCTCCCCCTCGTCCGCAAGGACGTCCCCTGCCAGGGCGCGCAGACGGAGATCGGCTTCTTCGGCCGCCGCGAGACGGTCGGCTTCTACAACAGCTTCGTCGCCCGCTGCGACGACGAGGCCGCCGCCGAACTCGCGGCCCACGGCATCGAGGTGAGCCGCGACCCGGCGAGCGGCGAGGTGCACGCCCTGCGCGGCCCCGGCTTCGCCTCGGTCCAGTTCCACCCGGAGTCGGTGCTGAGCCTGGGAGGGGTGGAGGTGGTGCGGGAGTCGATCACCCGGCTTCTGGTGCCCGCGGCACGATGACGTTCGGGGTCCGCCGCCCCGCCTCCCCGTCCCGCACGTTCTCCACGGTGGCCGCGATGATCTGCCCCACCGCGTCCTGCGTGTAGTACGCCTGGTGCGAGGTGACGATGACGTGCGGGAACGTCATGAGACGGGCCAGCACGTCGTCGTCCACCCCCTCCAGGGACTTGTCGAGGAAGAAGAGCCCGCTCTCCGCCTCGTACACGTCGAGCCCGACGCCCGCGAACCGCCCCTTGCGCAACTCCCCCACCAGCGCCTCCGTGTCGATGAGGCCGCCCCTGCTGGAGTTGACGAGGAGCGCGTCGTCCTTCATGAGGCGCAGCGCCCGCGCGTCGAGGAGGTGCGCGGTGGTGGGCAGGAGCGGCACGTGGAGGCTGACGAGGTCGGACTCGCGCAGCAGGCGGTCGCGGTCCACGTACTCCATGCCGAGGGCGCGGCAGTCCGGGTTCTCGTGGACGTCCCAGCCGAGCAGCCGCATCCCGAAGCCGTGCGCGATCGAGGCGAAGGCGGCGCCGATCCTGCCGGTGCCGATGATTCCGGCGGTGCGGCCGTGGAGGTCGCGGCCCATGAGGCCCTGGAGGCGGAAGTCGAAGTCGCGGGTGCGGATCGCGGCGCGCACGAGGTTGCGGTTGACGGCCGTCGCGAGGGCCCAGGCGAACTCGGCGACGGAGTACGGGGAGTAGGAGGAGACGCGGAAGACGGTGAGGCCGAGGGCTTCGGCGACGTCGATGTCGATGTTGTTGAAGCCGGTGGAGCGCTGGGCGATCATCCGCGTGCCGCCGGCGGCGAGGGTCCGCAGGACCTCGGGCCCGAGGTCGCAGTTGACGCTGGTCGAGATGGTCTGGTGGCCGTGCGCGATGGCCGCGGTGTCGGCGGTGAGGAACACCTCGACACAGCGCGCCCCGCCCTCTTCGGCGAAGGCGGCCTCGATCAGCGGCCGCTCGTCGGCCTGCACTCCGAACGCGAGCACGTCCACGTCAACTCCCTGTGTCGGGCCATCACCCTACGGCGGCCGGTGGGCGCCCCCCAGGGTCCTCAGGCCGGGTCGTCCAGCCCTTGTTCGATCGCGTAGCGGACGAGTTCGACCCTGTTGTGGAGCTGCAACTTCCCCAGCGTGTTCTGCACATGGTTCTGCACGGTCCGGTGCGAGATGACGAGCCGCTCCGCGATCTGCTTGTAGCTCAACCCCTTCGCCACCAGCCGCAGCACCTCCGTCTCGCGCTCGGTGAGACGCGGTGTCTCAGGTCCCCCGGCGGCGGCCTTCGGCTCCGGTTCGGCGGCGAGCCTGCGGTACTCGCCGAGGACGAGCCCGGCGAGTCCGGGCGTGAAGACCGCGTCGCCGACGGCCGTCCGGCGCACCGCCTCGATCAGCTCCTCCGTGCTCGCCGACTTCACGAGGTACCCGGTGGCCCCGGACTTCACGGCCTCCAGGACGTCGGCGTGCTCGCCGGAGGCCGAGAGCACCAGGACGTGCAGTTCGGGCAGTTCCCGTACGAGCCGCTTGCACACCTCGACGCCGGGCAGGCCCGGCAGGTTGAGGTCCAGGACGAGCACATCGGGGCGCGCGGCGCTCGCGCGGCGTACGGCCTGCGGCCCGTCCCCGGCGGTCGCGACCAGCTCGAAACCGGCCGCCTCCAGGTCACGGGCGACGGCGTCCCGCCACATCGGGTGGTCGTCGACGACCATGACGCGGGCGGTCTGGGCGGGCGCGTTCATCGGACGCGGTCCTTCCTGTCATCGGTTCTTCCGTCCGGTTTCCCGTCCGGGCGCGGCAGGCGCAGTTCGACCTCGGTGCCCTGGCCGGGGACCGAGACGAGTGCCGCGCTGCCGCCGAGGTCGGCGAGGCGGCCCCTGATCGACTGCGCGACGCCGAGGCGCCCCTGCTCGGCGGCTTCGGCGAGGCGGCCCTCGGGGATGCCGGGCCCGTCGTCCCGCACGGTCACGAGCACCGCGTCCGTCTCGTCCTCGACGAGCAGCCAGGCCCGCGCCTCCTCGCCCGCGTGCCGCCCGACGTTGTCGAGGGCCGCGGCGACGGCGGCGGTCAGCTCGCGCGCGGCGTGGGCCGCGAGCG
>NZ_JAAGLR010000223.1 GCF_010548245.1 Streptomyces sp. SID11385 | reverse complement strand
CGCGTCGACGTCCGCCGCCGTCAGCCGCTCGCCGAGGACGTACGGCGCGTGCCGCAACCGCGCCGCGACGACGTCGAGCGGCGCCGTGCCCGGCACGGCCCCCGTGAAGTCCCACGCCGCTTCGAGCCGGTCGGTCTCGGCGTCGAGCGCGGCGGGACGCAGCGCGCACGCCCCGCACTCGGCCGACTCCGCGGGGCCGAAGCGGCCGTGCAGATCACGCAGGATGTCGGGCGTGTGGTTGCTGACCACACGCCCGGTCCAGCGGTCGCACAGCGCGGGCACCGTGAGGGCTCCCGCGTAGTGCCGGCGCGTGGCCTCGTAGGAGCGGCGCAGGCTCTCGTACGCGGGCGAGCCGGGGCCTTCGAGCGGGACGAGGGCCAGGGTCTCGGCGAGACCGAGCAGCCGCACCGTCACCGCGACGCGCAGCGCGTCGGCGCGCCGGGGCGTCAGGTACAGCGCGTACCGGTGCGGGGCCGGGTAGAAGCCGTGCCCGCCCGCGACGCCGATGCGCTGCCGTACGACGGGTTCGACCGCTTCGCGTACGCGCGGCAGGCCACTGCCGCGCCGGGTGGTCGCGGGGGTACAGAGGGGAAGGTCGGGCGAGGAAGGGGCAAGGGTTCCGGACATGGTTCTCCCAGACGAAGAGAGGGGAGCGGGGCACGGCACACAGGACGCACGGGGCGTCTGGATCGCGAAGGGCCGAGGGGCGTCAGCGGACCGGTCGGCCCGTCGCCCCGCACACGCGCAGCAGGTCGATGTGCAGCCTGCGGGTGAGGGTGCGGCGCCGGAGGCGTACCGGCGAAGGGGAAAGGTCGGTACCGTGCGGGGCGAGAGCTCCGGACATGACACCCACCCCTCCCCGGCCACCCCGCGGGGGCCGCGCTTGTCCCGCCGCCGTGGCGGGACCAGGTCGTCACCCGGGGCACCCCATCGCGGTCGAAGGGTTGCCTGTCAGCGGGCCGGGGCCGATGAACCGCGCGCGAAAGAGCCACGCGGGCGCTGACGATCGTGACCGTCCCCCTCAGTGTCAGGGCGTCACGACGGACCGTCAAGACGGTGTCCACCAGCGGGCGGGGGAGAGGGGACGAGCGCCGGGGGCCGCGCCCTCATCCCCCGAACTCCCGCGCCAGCAACCCGTACACGAACTCGTCGCCCCATCGCCCCTCCCACAGGTCGTTCTCCACCAAGTGGGCCTCGCGGCGCATGCCGAGGCGTTCGCAGACGCGGAAGGAGGCGGTGTTCTCGGCGTCCACACGCGCGTACAGGCGGTGGACGCCGAGGACGGTGAAGGCGAGGTGGGCGAGGGCGCGGGCCGCCTCGGTCGCGTAGCCGCGCCCCGCCGCTCCGGGATGCAGGGACCACCCGATCTCGGCCTGACGGGCGCGTGTGTCACGCAGGTTCAGACTCACCTCGCCCGCGAGCGTGGGCACTCCGGACGCGGGCACGCCGGGTGCGGGTACACCGGATGCGGACGCGCCCGGCGCGGCCGGTGTCGGGCACACCGCGAGGAGGACGCGGTCGCCGTCCTTCTCCCACGCGGGCTGCACGGCGATCACCGCCTCGCACTCGGCGCGCGTGCGGGGCGGCCGGTACAGGTAGCGGGCGACCTCGGGCAGGCGCTGGTACGCGTGCATCGCGTCGGTGTCCTCCGGCGTGAAGGGGCGCAGCGTCAGGCGCGGGGTGCGCAGGGGGAGAGCGGCGAGGAGGTCCACGGGGCGGCTCCGGGTGGGGAACGGGCGAACCAGCCGATCCTTGAACCCGGGGACCACCCGCGGCAACCGGAATTCCGCCGGGCCGACCCGCAGAAAATCATGCAAGCACGCTTGCTTGTTTTCCGCCGCGCTGTGATGCTGCCTTCGTGTGACGCCGCCACGTCGCCCCAACACCGGTGAGGAGCAACCGCGTTGACTCACTCCGCCCACCCCGCCCCGCTCCGTGTCGGCAACGCCTCCGGCTTCTACGGGGACCGTTTCTCCGCTGTGCGCGAGATGCTTTCGGACGGGCCGCTCGACGTCCTCACCGGGGACTACCTCGCCGAGCTGACGATGCTCATCCTCGGCCGCGACCGGCTGCGGGACCCGGCGGCCGGGTACGCCCGCACCTTCCCGCGCCAGCTCGCCGAGTGCCTCCACCTCGTCGCCGAACGCGGCGTCCGCGTCGTCACCAACGCGGGCGGCCTCAACCCGGCGGGACTGGCCGAGGAGCTGCGGCGGCTCGCGCGCCGCGAAGGGCTCGGCATCCCCGTCGCGTACGTGAGCGGGGACGACCTCCTCGCCCACCCCGGGGCGGCGGGCCGCGAGAGCTGGGGCGAAGGCGTCCTCACCGCCAACGCCTACCTCGGCGGCCACGGCATCACCGCGTGCCTGCGCTCCGGCGCCCAGCTCGTCGTCACCGGGCGCGTCACCGACGCGGCCCTCGTCAGCGGAGCCGCCGCCGCGCACTTCGGCTGGGACCCGGGCGACCACGACCGCCTCGCGGGCGCGGTCGTCGCCGGGCACCTCCTGGAGTGCGGCGCCCAGGTCACGGGCGGCAACTACAGCGACTTCACCGCCCACGACGTACGCCGCCCCGGCTTCCCGCTCGCCGAGATCGGCGCCGACGGCAGCGCGGTCCTCACCAAGCACCCCGGCACGGGCGGCGCCGTCACGACGGGCACGGTCACGGCCCAACTCCTCTACGAAACAGGCCCCGCGCGCTACCTCGGCCCCGACGTCGTCGCCCGCCTCGACACCGTGCGCCTCGCCCAGGAGGGCCCCGACCGGGTCCGCGTGCACGGCGTACGGGGCGAGGCGCCGCCGCCCACGCTCAAGGTGGGCCTCAGCCGGCTCGGCGGCCACCGGGGCGAGGTCGTCTTCGTCCTCACCGGGCTCGACATCCCCGCCAAGGCCGCGCTCGTCCGCGCCCAGCTCACCGAGGCGCTCGCCGAGCGGCCCCCCGCCCGCGCCGACTGGGAACTCGTCCGCACCGACCACCCCGACGCCGCCACCGAGGAGACCGCGAGCGCCCTGCTCCGCCTCGTCGTGCGCGACGCGGACCCCGAGGCCGTCGGCCGCCGGATCGGCGCCGCCGCCGTCGAACTCGGCCTCGCCGGATACCCCGGCTTCCACCTCACCGCGCCGCCGGGCAGGCCGTCCCCGTACGGCGTGTTCACCGCGACGGCCGTCCCGCAGACCGCCGTACGCCACACCGCCCACCTCGCGGACGGCACCCGCGTCGCCATCCCGCCGCCCCCGCACACCGCGACACCTCCCGCGA
>NZ_JAAGLR010000192.1 GCF_010548245.1 Streptomyces sp. SID11385 | reverse complement strand
CGGCGGCAGCACGGCGGCCACCGCGCGCACCTGCTCCAGGAAGGCCCGCCCGCCCGCGTCCTTCTCGCGCACCTGCACCGCCGTGACCCCGCCCGCCACCGCGGCGGCGACCGTCTCCGCGACGGTCCGCCCGCGCGCGGCGCACTGCGCGGTGTCCGTCACGAGGTACACCGAGAGGTCCGCTGTCACGACAGCGCCGCCCGCGCCACGAGGTCCCCGTCCCCCACGGCGGCCAGCGCGTCCAGGAAGCGGACCGCGAAGGTCCCCGGTCCCGGGCGCCCCCGCGCCGCCAGCTCGGCCGCGACCGTGTACGTCGTCACCGCCGCCACCGTCGCGTCGAGCACGTCCTCCGTCACCGCCGCGAAGGCCGCCATCACCGCGCCGAGCGCGCACCCGCCGCCCGTCACCTTCGTGAGCAGCGCGTCCCCGTTCGCGATCCGCACCGTCCGCGTCCCGTCCGTCACGAGGTCCACGGGCCCCGAGACCGCGACGACCGCGCCGCTCGTCCGGGCCAGCTCCCGCGCCGCGTCCGCCGCCTGCTCGACCTTCTCGGCCGCGTCCACGCCGCGCCCGCCCGCCCCGGCCCCCGCGAGCGCCAGGATCTCGGAGGCGTTGCCCCGTACGACCGCGGGGCCGAGCGCGAGCAACGCGTGGGCGAGCGGCGTACGCACCGGGAGCGCCCCGATCGCGACCGGGTCGAGCACCCACGGCGTGCCCGCCTCGCGCGCCGCCGTCGCCACCTCCGTCATCGCGGCGCGCTGCTCGGCCTGCGGCGTGCCGAGGTTGACGAGGACGCCGCCCGCGACCCGCGCGAAGGCGCTCGCCTCGACCGGGATGTCGACCATCGCGGGCGAGGCGCCGAGCGCGAGCAGCGCGTTCGCGGTGAAGTTCGTGACGACCGTGTTGGTCAGGCACTGCACGAGCGGCTCGGCGCCGCGTACCCGCGCGAGCGCGGCGCGGCTTGCTTCCAGCGAGGACATGGGAGGGCTCCTGGGGGGCGGGGTCAGACGGAGGCGCGGTCGCGCCGGGTGCGCAGCCGCAGCGGGGCGTAGACGAGCAGCGCCACCACGAAGGCGACGTAGTAGGCGAGGTCGGCGCCGTGCAGCGCGTCGGCGACGGGACCCGCGTACAGCGAGGTGTTCATGAACGGCACGGCGGCGGCGAAACCCGCGAGGAAGGCCAGGGGAGCGGGCCACCAGGGCACGGGGCGCGCGCTCTCGGCGGCGAGGTCGAGCCCCGCGCCCGTACGCGCCCGTTCCCGGGCCCGTACGCGCCAGTCCACGACGACGACGGCGACGAACCCCGGAATCCAGTAGCCCACGAAGAGCAGCACGTTCTGGAAGCGCGCGGTCGTGTCGGCGGCGTGCATCCACAGCACGAGCGGCAGCCCGAGCGCCGCGGCACCGGCGGCGGCGAAGGGGCGCGGGACGCGCACGCCGACCGTCTGGAGCGCGAGCGAGCCGCTGTAGTCGTTCATCGCGTTGCTGCACAGCGCCGCGAGCGCGACGGCGAGCAGCCCGAAGCCGCCGAGCCAGCCCCCGCCGAGCAGCTTCTGCACGCCGCCCGCCGTCTGGTCGGTGAACACCGAGGCGCCCCACAGGCCGAGCGTCTGCACCACGACGAAGGACAGGCTCACACCGAGCAGCGTGTACCAGAACATCCGCGTGCGCGAGGTCTTCGCCGGCAGGTAGCGGCTGAAGTCGCTCGCGTACGGGGCCCAGGACAGCGACAGGCTCAGCGCGACCGTGCTGGTCAGCATGATCGCGCCGAAGCGGTCCATGCCGTGGACGGTGCCGCTCGTCGCCGGGCTCACGCCGTCGAGCATCTTCACGGCGAGGACGACGAAGGCCACCGCGAGGACGAACGACATGAGCTTCTGGAGCCGGTGGATCGCCTCGTAACCGAGCGCCCCCACGAGGCCCTGCACGGCCATCATGACGAGCACGCCGAGCCAGAACGGCCAGCCGAGGAGCCGCGCGAGCGCGTCCCCGCCGAAGAGGCCGATGAGCGCGTCCCACGCGACCGAGGAGAGCCACTGGAGGATGCCCGGCAGGACGACCGCGGGCCCGAAGGCGAGCCGCGAGAGCGGGAGCTGACCGGCGCCGGTCCTGCTGCCCCACGTACCGAGGTACGCGACGGGCACCGCCCCGAGCAGCGTGCCCGCGACGACGGCGGCGAGCGCGGTCGCGAAGTCGAGGCCGAGGACGATGCCGAGGGTGCCCGTGAAGACGCCCGTCATGGTGAGGTTCGGCGCGAACCACACCGTGAAGAGCCTGCCCGGGCCGCCGTAGCGCCGGTCCTCGGGCACCGGCGCGATGCCGTGCGCCTCGACGCGCAGGTCGCCGGGGGCCTCGGGCATCCGGCCGCCGAAGACACGAGCGGCCGGCCGCGCCTGCTGAAGGGCCGCGCCCTCCGGGGCGCGTCCGGGGGCATGCGGCAATGACATGGAAGACATCCCTCCGCCAGTACGAGCTGGTTCAGGTTCGACGGGTGTGATCTCAGCCCCTGGTGGGGCACCCCGTGTCCGGTGATGCGGCCAGCGTAACGCCTGGTCGCGTCGCGCGGCGAAGGACCTTCGCGCCCCCGGATCGCGGAAGCACGGACTCCGTGCGCCGGGGCGCCCCGTATGCGCTCTCCTGAGCCCCTCCCGCCGGCGGCAAAGTGGAGAGGCCCGGCCCCGGGGCCCGCCGCCGGGGCCCCGCGTCCCACTCCACTCCCAAGGAGCTGCCGCATGCCCGCCAGCCCAACGCAGAGCGGGGGCGCGGGCTTACCCCCGGCCCCCAGCGCGCCCCCCACTCTCGGCGTCGAGGAGGAGTTCCTGCTGGTCGACGCCGAGACCCTGCTCCCGGTCGACGCCGCCGAACGGGTACTCGACGTGCACCACCGGCTCCACCCGGGCGGAGCGGTGACGGTCCCGCAGCGCGAACTGCTCAGCAGCATGATCGAGACGACGAGTCCGGTGTGCGCGGGCCTGCCCGAGCTGCGCGCCGAGGTCTCCGCCGCGCGCGAACGCCTCGTCGAGGCGGCTGGGAAGGCCGGCTGCCGCGTCCTCGCCCACGGCACGGCGGCGCGCCAGGCCCCGCCCCGCACCCCCACCGCGGCCCCGCACTACCGCGACGTCGCCGGGCTCTACCGGCTCCTCGCCGAGGGCACCGAGACCTGCGGCTGCCACGTCCACGTCGGCGTCCCCGACCGCGAGGCCGCGGTGCACGCCCTCGACCACGTGCGCCCCTGGCTGCCCGTGCTCCTCGCGCTCTCGGCGAACTCCCCGTACGAGCACGGCGTGGACACCGGGTTCGCGAGCTGGCGCACGATGGTCCTCTCGCGCTGGCCCACGACGCAGATCCCGCCGTACTTCGCGGACGCGGCCGACTACGACGCCACCCACCGCCGGCTCTTCGCGACCGGCGTCCTCCCCGAGCGCGCCCGCAACGCCTACTGGCTCGCGCGCCCTTCCGCGCACGTCCCGACGCTGGAGGTGCGCGTCGCCGACGTCATGCCGACCGTGCGCGAGGTCGCCGCGCAGGCCGGGCTGACGCGCGCGCTCGTGGTGACGGCGCTGCGCGAGCGGGCG
>NZ_JAAGLR010000152.1 GCF_010548245.1 Streptomyces sp. SID11385 | reverse complement strand
GCGGAGGCCGGACTCGCCGCGCTCGCGCGCCGCCACGGCCTCGCGGTCCTGGCCGGCTACCCCGAGCGCGCCGGATCGGCCACGTACAACTCCGCGCTCCTCGTCGGCCCGGACGGCGCCCCGCTCGCCGCGTACCGCAAGACCCACCTCTACGGCCCCCACGAGCGCTCCGTCTTCACGCCCGGCGACCGCGCGGTGGTGCAGGCGGAGCTGCGGGGGATCAGGGTCGGCGTGCTCATCTGCTACGACGTGGAGTTCCCCGAGAACGTACGGGCGCACGCCGAGGCCGGTACCGACGTGCTGCTCGTGCCGACCGCGCTGCTCGCCCCGTACGACTTCGTCGCCCGCTCGCTCGTGCCCGTGCGCGCCGTCGAGAGCCAGCTCTACGTCGCGTACGTGAACCGCACCGGGCCCGAGGGCGGCTTCGACTTCGTCGGGCTCAGCTGCCTGGCCGCGCCCGACGGGACGACGCCCGCCCGCGCGGCTGCCGGGCCCGGACTGCTGCTCGCCGAGGCCGATCCGGCCCTCCTCGCCGCCTCGCGCGCGGCCAACCCGTACCTCGCCGACCGGCGCACGGACCTGTACCGCTGACCCACCCCGCACCACCCTGGGAGCCCCCGCATGACCTCCACCGTGCCCACCGCCGTGCCCGGCGGCGACGCGCGCCCGCCCATCACCATGTGCGGCCCGGACTTCCCCTTCCCCTACGACGAACACCTCGCGCACCCCGCCGGGCTCGGCCAGGTCCCCGCCACCGAGCACGGCACCGAGGTCGCCGTCATCGGCGGCGGCCTCTCCGGGCTCGTCACCGCCTACGAGCTGATGAAGATGGGTTTGCGCCCCGTCGTGTACGAGGCCGACCGGCTCGGCGGCCGCCTGCGCACCGTCGGCTTCGAGGGCTGCGACCCGGAGCTCACCGCCGAACTCGGCGCGATGCGCTTCCCGCCCTCCTCCACCGCGCTCCAGCACTACATCGACCTCGTCGGTCTGGAGACGGAGGACTTCCCGAACCCCCTCGCGCCGGTCACGCCGTCCACCGTCGTCGACCTCAAGGGCGAGTCGCACTACGCGCGCACCATCGAGGACCTGCCGCAGGTCTACCGCGACGTCGCCGAGGCCTGGCGCCGCTGCCTGGAGGACGGCGCCGACTTCACGGCGATGAACGAGGCGCTGCGCGCCCGCGACATCCCGCGCGTCCGCGCGCTGTGGGGGCGGCTCGTGCGTGAGCTGGACGACCAGACCTTCTACGGCTTCCTCTGCCAGTCACCGGCCTTCGCGTCCTTCCGGCACCGCGAGATCTTCGGGCAGGTCGGCTTCGGCACGGGCGGCTGGGACACCGACTTCCCCAACTCCATCCTGGAGATCCTCCGCGTCGTCTACACCGAGGCCGACGACCACCACCGGGGCATCAAGGGCGGCAGTCAGCAACTGCCGCTGCGGCTGTGGGAGCGCGCGCCCGACAAGCTCGTGCACTGGCCGCACGGCACCTCGCTCTCCTCGCTGCACGACGGGAGCCCGCGCCCCGCCGTCACCCGGCTGCACCGCACGGCGGGCAACAGGATCACGGTGACCGACGCGGACGGCCGCATCCGCACCTACAAGGCCGCCGTCTTCACCGCGCAGTCCTGGATGCTGCTCTCCCAGATCGCCTGCGACGACGACCTCTTCCCGATCGACCACTGGACGGCGATCGAGCGCACCCACTACATGGAGTCCAGCAAGCTCTTCGTGCCCGTCGACCGGCCGTTCTGGAAGGACAAGGACCCGGTCACCGGACGGGACGTCATGTCGATGACGCTCACCGACCGCATGACGCGCGGCACCTACCTCCTCGACAACGGCCCCGACCGCCCGGCCACGATCTGCCTCTCCTACACGTGGTGCGACGACAGCCTCAAGTGGCTGCCGCTGAGCGCCCACGCGCGCATGGAGGTCATGCTCAAGTCGCTCGGCGAGATCTACCCGAACGTCGACATCCGGGGGCACGTCATCGGCGACCCGGTGACCGTCTCCTGGGAGGACGAGCCCTACTTCATGGGCGCCTTCAAGGCGAACCTGCCCGGCCACTACCGCTACCAGCGCCGCCTGTTCACGCACTTCGCGCAGGAGCACCTGCCCGACGACCGGCGCGGCCTCTTCCTCGCGGGCGACGACATCTCCTGGACGGCGGGCTGGGCGGAGGGCGCGGTGCAGACGGCGCTCAACGCCGTGTGGGGCGTCATGCACCACCTCGGCGGCACGACGGACCCGACGAATCCGGGCCCCGGCGACCGCTTCGAGGAACTGGCCCCGGTGGAACTGCCGGAGGACTGACCCCCGCCCGGCGGCCGGGGACGTCAGCGCGGCTGCGCGGGGACGAGGGGCGTCACGAGCAGCCGCCCCACCAGCCCGACCCCTTCGTCCAGCCGTGCGCGCATCTCCTCGGCCACGCCCGTCAGGTCGCGTACCGCCCACAGGGCCCGCGCCGCGACCCACGCCGCGCTCCGCGCCCGCTCGATGCTCCACGCGCCCGCCACGTGGGTGAGCGGGTCGGCGAGTTCGAGGAGATCGGGACCCGGCATGAGGTCCTCGCGCACGCGTTCCTCCAGCGTCGCGAGCAGATCACCGACCTGATCGAACTCGTCGCGCAGGTCCTCGGGAGCGCAGGCGAGCGTACGGCAGGTGTCCACGACCGCGAGCGCGAGATCGTGCCCGATGTGCGCGTTGACGCCGCAGAGGGCGAACTGCACGGGACGTACCCCGCGACGGTCGCGCGCGTGCAGGAGCGGGCGCCAGCAGGCGGGGGCGCGACCGCCCCGCTCGAAGGTCTCGACGGCGTGCAGGTACCGCTCGGCGAAGAGCACGTCGAGCGTCACGGCGGCCCGCCGGTCGGGGAATCCGCCCCGGTCCACGAGGTGCCCGACCTCCTCCGTGACGCGTGTGTAGAGCCGGTGGAAGACGGCGACGCCATCGCGCTCCGGCCAGTGGGCGCCGAGCCCGCGCATGCGGGCGAGGACCCCGTCCACTCCCTCGTCGACGCGGCGCACGGCGCGGGCGGACACTTCGGTCGGCTGCTGAGAGTGGCCCATGGCAGCAGGCTCCCAGCCCTAGCCTGTGGCGCGTGCCGCCGTGCCGGGCACGTCCCCGCATCGGGGGACACGGGGGACAGGGGCGCGGTGGGGGAGGAGCACACGTGGGCGGGAACCGGGCGAGGCACCGGGCGGTACGGCGGGGGCCCTTCGCGGGGCGCGGGGACGGAGCGGGGCGCGGCGGGTCCGCGAGCGTCGGCGCCGGTTCCTCGCGCGGCACGCCGACGCTCCTGCGCGGCGCGATGGTCACCGCCGCCACGTGCGTCGTCCTCGCGGGCGGCCTGACGGGCGTGCTCACGAGGACGA
>NZ_JAAGLR010000117.1 GCF_010548245.1 Streptomyces sp. SID11385 | reverse complement strand
CGCCGTCCCACGTGACGGACGAGGGCGTGAGCCCGGTGAAGCGCTCGACGAGCGCCGCCGTCTCGGCGGGGCGCGCGCTCACGAGCGCGGTGAAGCGGCCCGGGGCGAGCGTGACGCCGGTCTCCGGGTCGTGCAACGGGGCCGGGACGGGGGGTGCCGGGCGGCCCTGCGCGGGGTCCGCGTGGGCCGGGGCCAGACGCAGGAGCGCGAGCACGCGACGGGCGGCGACGACACCGTGCGTCAGCGAGTGCGCGCCCTCGATGAAGAAGGCGACGGGGACGACGAGGACGGCGACGTAGCCGTAGACGGCGGCGAGTTCGCCGGTCGTGATCTCGCCGCGCACGGCGAGCCGGGCGGCGAGCCAGGTGACGACGGCGAGGAAGACGGCGGGCAGCCCGGCGGTGAGCGCCTCGACCCAGCTCGTGACCGCGCCGACCCGCAGCCCCCGGTCGAGCAGTTCGCGCGAACCGGTGCGGTACCGGGCCGCGAAGCCCGCGCCGCCGCCGAAGGCGCGCAGCACGCGCAGCCCCTCGGCGAGGTCGACGAGGCGCGCGGCGAGCGTCCCCTGCCGTTCGCGGTACGCGGTCTCCGCGCCGCGCAGCCGCGCGAGCGGCGGGCCGACGAGGAGCGCGAGGAGCGGCACGCCGAGCAGCACGACGACGGCGAGCAGCGGCGAGATCCGCAGCAGGAGCACGGCGACGACACCGTACGCGAGGACGGAGCCGACGCCGGGCCCGGTGATGGTGAGGACGTCGGCGATACGGGCCGCGTCGGTGAACCCGGCGGTCAGGACCTCGCCCGAGGAGGCGCGCCCGGCGAGCGTGGCGCCGAGCCGTCCGATGTGCTCGGTGAGGACGCGCACGGTGCGGAAGGCGCCGTCCATGCGGACCCGGGTCATCGTGCGGTGCCGCGTGATGCTGAGCCACGCGGTCACCGCCCCGGCCCCGAGCAGCGCCCCGGTCCACGCCAGCAGGGCGCCCGTGTCGCCCGCGGCGAGCCCGTCGTCGACGGCCCGCGCGAGGAGGTACGGGGGCAGCGTCAGCGCGACGCTCCAGGCGCTCCCGTAGCAGGCGCCCGCGAGCACCCGCCCCCGCTGCCGCCGCACGAGCCACCAGATGTACCGCAGCGGCCCCCGCGTATCGGGCCGTTCAGGAGGTGCCCCTGGATCGGCGATCCCCCGGAACCCGCGCGCCCCACCCCGTCCGCTCATGCCGCGATCCTAGGGAGACCGCCCGCGTCGCAGACAACCGGGTTTCCCGCGACCGGCCGTAAGGAAGCGGGCGGCCCCTCTTCGCACCGCGCCGGCGCCCGCCCCGCCCCTGTCACGCCCCGCCCGTCGTCACTCCGCCGAACCGGAGCCCGAACCCGAGCCCGAACCAGAACCCGAGCCCGGCTCCGAGCCCGAAGCCGCACCCCCGCCCGGCCTCGCCCCCGCCGCCGACCTCGCCTTGAAGGCAGCCTTGCGGGCCTCCTTCGCCGTGCGCTTGTCCGGGTGGAGGCGGCCCATCGCCTCCAGCACCTCGGCCGTCGCGGGGTGCCGGACGCGCCAGGCGGCCTCGAAGAAGCCGCTGTGCTGAGCGGCGAGCCCCGCCACGAGGGCCTGGAGCTCCGCCGACTCGCCCTCGACGGCGAGCTGGGCCGCGACCGTGTCGACGGTGAGCCAGAAGACGAGGTCCGCCGGGGGCGGCGGGACGTCGGGCAGCCCGCGCTCGGAGAGCCACACGCGGGCGAGGCCGCCGAGTTCGGGATCGTCCAGCACGGCGCGTACCGCCGGTTCGGCCCCCGCGCCGAGGAGTTCCAGGGCCTCCTGCGCCCGCAGCCTGCGCACCGGGCCCTCCGCGTCCTCGCCCTTCGCCGCCGCGAGCAGGTCCCCCGCCGCCGCGACCGGCTCGCGGCCCGCGAGCCAGCCCTCCAGCTCGGCGCGCACCGAGGGCGCCGGGTACTCGGCGACCCCGGCGAGCAGCACGTCCGCCGTCGCTTCGGCGAGGTCGCCGACGACCGGGGCTTCGAGCCCGGCCTCGACGAGGCGTTCGCGGATGCCGTACAGGCCGAGCGGCGTGTAGTGCACGAGCCCGTACCGCGAGACGTCCTCCTCCTCGATCTCGACGGGCTCCCCCGCGTCCGCCTCCATGAGCAGCGCCTCGTCCAGGGGCTCGTAGACGAGGAGCCCGGAGGTGTCGAGGAGCCGGAACTTCGCGTCCAGGCGGACCATCGTCTCGGAGACCTGCTCCAGGATCGCGTCGCTCGGCTCGGGCATGTCGTCGGGCACGACCATCGCGGCGGCGAGCGCGGGCAGCGGCACGGGGGTGTCCGTGGAGCCGCCCTCGGAGACGGTGAGGAGGTAGAGGCTCAGGAGCGCCTGGTCGACGAACTCGGCCTCCTCCTCGGGGTCCCAGCCGAGCGCGTCGAAGTCGACGGTGCCGCCGCCCTCCAGCGCGCCGGTCAGCTCGTCCAGGTCCTCGATGTCGGGGATGCTCGCGTCGGCGAGGAGCGTGTCGAGCGCGCCGAGCCACAGGCCGAGCGCGTCCTGCGGGCTGCCCGAGGTGAGCTGCGCGAGGTCCTCGCCGGGCGCGGCGCTGCCGTACTCCTCGCCGTCCTCCTCCGGGTCGCTGACCTCCACGAGACCGGTGTCGACGGCGACCCGCCACGCCTCGCTCGCCTCGGCCTCCGCGTCGGGCCCGGAAAGGCCCAGCTCCTTGACCGCCTCGGGCAGTTGCTCGTCGACGAGTTCGCCGCCCGCGCCGACCCGGGTGTCCGGGTTCGCCCAGCGGGCCAGGCGGACCGCGCGGGCGAGGACCGGGGCGGCCAGCGCGGCCCGGGCGAGCTGCGGCTCGGACTCCAGGCGGGCCGGGGGCAGCGCGGGGGGAAGTGCGGACATCGGCGGTTTCTCCTCGGACGTACGGAACAGCGCCCCT
>NZ_JAAGLR010000081.1 GCF_010548245.1 Streptomyces sp. SID11385 | reverse complement strand
CGAGCGGGCGAGAGCGCGCTCGCCCCGCTGGCCCGGGGCCTCGGCGCACCGGAGGCGGCGGTACGGGAACGAGCGGCGCGCTCCCTCGCGGCGCTCCCGGCCGACGACGGGACGACGGCGCTGCTGCGGGAGGTTCTGGACCACCCCGACGCCGACGTGCGCGACCACGCGGCGCTGGCGCTGGGGGCGCGGGGACACGCGGAGGCGGTGCCCGCGCTCGTGGCGATGGTCGCGGCGGGGCGGCGGGATGTGGATGCGGGGGAGGCGTTGAGTCGCTTGGCGGGTGGGGGCGGAGGGCGACGAGTGCTGGGGGCGGGTAGTGAGGGTGGGGTGGGTGGTGGGAGTGGTGCGGTGGGTGGCGGCGCGGGGGCCGGTGGTGACGCCGCCGTGCGGGAGCGCGTCGCGGGGCTGCTTGCCGGGTGCGTCGTGCCGGGGGCTGCGGAGGCTCCGGTGAGGCGGCGGATCGCGCAGGCCCTCGCGGACATCCCGGGCGAGTCCGCGAGGCGCACTCTCACCGCGCTCACGCGGGACGACGACCGGGGGGTCGCGGTCACGGCGGCGTACGGGCTGGGGCGGCGGGGGAGTGGTGGGGCGGGGTGAAGCGGGGCGGGGCGTGCGCGCGTGCCTTCGTACAGGGTGGTGAACAGCCCCCTCCCGCCCTGGGGGGCGACCCCTATACCAGTCTCCCAAACCCGCACCCCCCACCCCCGCCCTCCCGCCACATCTGTGGACAACTTCGGCGAACCCGTACACCGCCTCACCGGAAAGAGTGAGACGTTGCGCGGATTCGCCGAAGTTATCCACAGGCGCGGGGTGGGTGAGTGCTCACTCACCTGCCCGAGAGGACCGCCGCCGTCCTCGGCAGCCGTCCTCCTCCGCCCCTCTCATCCCCGCCCCGCCCCACCCCGGTCCGCGTACTCGAAAATGCTCCCGTCCTGGTGCAGCGCCACCAGCGTGCGCCCCGCCGGGGAGCCGATGGGCCCCGCCAGCACGCGTCCGCCCGAGGCCAGGAGCGCGACCGCCGCCTCCTCTACGTCGGGGACCGCGAGCGTCGCCCGTACCTGGCGCAGCACCTCGATCTCGGCCGCCGGGCCGCTCATCAGCAGGAAGCAGCCCACGGCGGCGACCGAGACGTTCCCGCGATCGAAACGCTCGGCGGGCCGGCCGACGAGCCGTTCGTAGAACGGGACCGTGCGGTCCAGGTCATCGACGCACACGCGGAGCGTGGTACCCAGAATCTCCATGGGCCCGAGCCTAGTTGGCGCGCCCGCGCGAGGTGATCGTTTCCGGCCGCCCACCACGTTTCCGGCCCGGACCCACCACGATCCGGGCCCGGATCCGCCCCGCACGAGCGATGCCCCCGCCGGCCCGCCCCCGCTCACCGCGCGCGATACCGCGTCCCTTTCCATACTGGGAGAATTGGGAGAAACGCCCCGGGGGCACGTTTGCCCGTCGTACCCCCGGGGACCCGAAGAGCCGCGCTCGTGCACGACTCGTGCACCCCGCGTACGAAAGCGTACGAAAGGAGTCACCATGCCGAGTGAAACCGGCACCGCCACGCCGCTCGACCCGGAGAACCTCGACGCCCTCGCGGAACTCGGCCAGCAGTTGCGGGTGGACTCGGTGCGTGCGACGGACGCCGCCGGCTCCGGGCACGCGACCTCGTCGATGTCCGCGGCGGATCTCGTCGCCGTGCTCTTCGCCCGGCACCTGCACTACGACTTCGACGCCCCCGACCTGGCGACGAACGACCGCTTCGTGCTCTCCAAGGGCCACGCCTCGCCCGTCCTCTACGCCGCCTTCAAGGCCGCCGGGGCCGTCAGCGACGCGGAACTGCTCACCTTCCGCAAGGAGAGCAGCCGCCTCGACGGCCACCCCACGCCGCGCATCCCCTGGGTCGACGTCGCGACGGGCTCCCTCGGCCAGGGCCTCCCGGTCGGCGTGGGCCTCGCGCTCACCGCGCGTGATCTGGACCGTACCGACAGCAGGGTGTGGGTCCTGTGCGGGGACAGCGAGATCGCCGAGGGCTCCGTGTGGGAGGCGGCCGAGGCCGCGGGCGCCCTCCACCTCGACCACCTCACCGCGATCATCGACGTCAACCGCCTCGGCCAGCGCGGCCCCACGCGCCACGGCCACGACCTCGACGCGTACGCCCGCCGCTTCAGCGCCTTCGGCTGGCACACCATCGAGATCGACGGCCACGACGTCCACGAGATCGACGCCGCCTACCGCGAGGCCGAGTCCACGCGCGGCGAACCCACCGTGATCCTCGCCCGCACCATCAAGGGCCAGGGCGTCCGCGCCGCCGCCGACCACGAGGGCCTGCACGGCAAGCCGCTGAAGGACCCCGAGGGCGCCATCGCCGAACTCGGCGGCGTCCGCGACATCCGCGTCTCCGTCCAGAAGCCGAAGGACTCCCCGGGCCAGCGCAACCCCGCCGCCGCGCCCCTCGCCCTGCCCCGCTGGGACAAGGGCGGCGACGAGGTCCCGACGCGCGACGCCTTCGGTAAGGCCCTCACCGCGCTCGGCACCTCCCGGCGCGACGTCGTCGTCCTCGACGGCGAGGTCGGCGACTCCACCCGTGCCGAGTTCTTCGCGAAGGAACACCCCGAGCGGTACTTCGAGATGTACATCGCCGAGCAGCAGATGGTCGGCGCGGCCGTCGGCATGGCGGCGCGCGGCTGGCGGCCCTACGCCGCGAGCTTCGCCGCCTTCCTCACCCGCGCCCACGACTTCATCCGCATGGCGGCCGTCAGCCAGGTCAGCCTCGCGCTGTGCGGCTCGCACTCCGGCGTCGCGATCGGCGAGGACGGTCCCTCGCAGATGGGCCTCGAAGACCTCGCGATGATGCGCTCCGTGCACGGCTCGACGGTTCTCTACCCGGCCGACGCCAATGCCACCGCGCACCTGACCGCCGCGATGGCCGACACCGAGGGCATCTCCTACCTGCGCACCTCGCGCGGCGCGAGCGCCGTTCTCTACGGGCCCGACGAGACGTTCCCGGTCGGCGGCTCGAAGACGCTCCGCTCCGGCAGCACGGACCGGCTCACTGTCGTCGCCGCCGGGCAGACCCTCCACGAGGCCCTTGCCGCCGCCGACCGGCTCGCCGCCGAGGGCATCGCGGTACGGGTCATGGACCTGTACTCGGTCAAGCCCGTGGACCGCGAGACGCTGTGGAAGGCCGCCGAGGAGACCGGCTGCCTGCTCACCGTCGAGGACCACCACCCCGAGGGCGGCATCGGCGACGCCGTCGCCTCCGCCTTCGACGACGGCCGCCCCGCGCCGCGCCTGGTCCGCCTCGCCGTCCGCAACATGCCCGGCTCCGCCACACCCGAGCAGTGCCTCGCCGCGGCGGGCATCGACGCGGACGCGATCACGGCCTCGGTCCGGATGCTGGTGAACTGAGGCCCGTCCCCGCGGGGCGCGCCGACGGGACGGACACGGGTACGGGGCCGACGCGCCCGCTCGCCGCGGGGCCGGCGCGCCCCGCCC
>NZ_JAAGLR010000050.1 GCF_010548245.1 Streptomyces sp. SID11385 | reverse complement strand
ACTCTCGCGGGTGAGGTCGTGGGCTCCCCCGCGAGCCTCGCCCCGGAGCGGGCGGAGGGCGCCGAGCCGGGGCCGGAGGGGGATCTGTGGTCGCTCGGCGTCGTGCTGTGGACGGCGGTCGAGGGCGATCCGCCCTTCCGGGGGGAGACGCCGCTCGCGGCCGTACGGGCGGCGGTCGAGGACCCGCTGCCGCGCCCGGCGCAGGCGGGACCGCTCACGCCCGTGCTCGAAGGGCTGCTGCGCAAGGACCCGGCGCTGCGGATCTCGCCGGAGCGGGCGGCGCGGCAGTTGCGCGAGGTGGCGGAGGGCAGGGAACCGGTGGAGGAGCGGGAGGCGGCGCCCGGGTGGGGGCGCGGGACGGAGGCGGCGGGGCAGAAAGCGGTGTCGCCCCCGGGGGCGACGCCCGCGCCGGTCACGCCGGAGGCGCCCCCGCGCGGTCCGGGTCGCGCCGCCTCGTACACCGCGCTGCTCGGCGCGGGGCTCGCGGTGCTCGTGGTCGCGGCGGTGCTGGTGTGGGTGGCGCTGGCCTGACGCGGACGGGACCGCGGTACGGGAGCGGTACGGGTCGGGCCCGGTGCGGGTCGTCCACGCGCGTAGCGTGCGCGCGCGGACGACCCGGTCCGTACCAGGGCGTACGGACCCGTGTCGGTCAGGGGGCGAACTTCGTCAGGGCCGGGAGGTAACCGCCGGACTGGCCGGCCGGCTTGGGGTGGTAGGACTCGCCGATGTTGAGCCAGTCGACGCTGTGCAGCCAGGCGTCGCCCGAGCAGATCTCGTGGCCCGCGAAGGTGGTGCGGACGTCGCCGAAGGAGAAGCCGTGGCTCGCCGCGCGGGCCGAGATGGTGTTGTCGAGGAGGTCGGCCGCGCCGTTGATGGCGGAGCGCTCGGCCTCGGCGAGGCCCGCGATGCAGGAGCCGTTGAGCTGGTAGAAGCGCGGGTAGCCGAGGACGACGACCTTCGCCGCGGGGGCCTTGGCGCGGATCTGGTCGTAGACGTTGTCGAGCGCGGCGGGGAGCGTGTTCTGCACGTACGCGCGGGCGGTGTTGACCTTGGCGACGCACGTGTCGGTGGACTGGAGGACGCACGTCGTCATGACGTCGGCGAAACCGGCGTCGTTGCCGCCGATGGAGAGCGTCACGAGGCCGGTGGAGGAGCTGAGGTGGCCGAGCTGGTTGGCGAGAACATCACCCGTACGAGCGCCCGAGCACGCGTCGAAGTTGAAGCTGGAGGGTGCGTGCGCGTTCTTCCACAGGACGGGATACGCCTTGGAGCTGCGCTTGCAGTCGCCGCTCGCGCTGTCGTAGGAGCCGGAGCCGACCCCCGAGGAGTAGGAGTCGCCGAGGGCCACGTAGCCCGTGGGGGCGGCGGCGTGGGAGGTCGCGGCCGAGGCGAGGGTGGCGCCGGCGGCGAGGAGGAGCGAGGACACGATCGCGGTGACGCGGGGGAATCTCATGGGACCTCCGTGTAGCAGGATTTCTGCGCTCCTGTTGGTACCACCCCGGGCCGCGTCGCGGGAGTGTGCGTGCCAAGAAGTTACCGGGCGGAAAGTTTCACCTGGGGTGGGTTTCAACTCGCCTTCTCCTGGGGCCACATGACCGCCAGAGGCCCACTTCTCCCCTCGATTCCCTTGCTTCGGAGTTCCCTTGACGGGGCCGCGCGGACTGCGCGACATTGAAGCCCGGCATCCGGCGCTTCGGGGGGCAAAGCGGCCCATGCACACCATCGGGACCAAGGGCATCAAGAGCGGCACGAGAGACCGGGCAGGGGAGAAGAGACGGCGGACCGCGCGGAGACGGGCGCGAGGCGGCGAGGGTTTCCCGTCCCTGCCGGCGGGTGCGGCGGTGGTCGTCCTGGCGGCCGGGGCGGCGCTGGCCCTGAGCGACGCGGACGGCGGGGGCGGCGGGGACGTGCTCGGCGTGCTCCGTGCCGTGCTCGTCCCCGCCTTCCTGCTCGGCGCCCCCGCGCTCGTCCTCGCGCTGGCGCTGCGCGGCCTCGATCCGCTCGGCCGCGTCCTCGCGGCGGTGGGCGGGGCGCTCGCGCTGCCGCTGCTCGTGGCGCAGGGGATGCTCATGCTGCACGTGTGGTCGGTGCGGGGCGGGGTGCTCGCGATCGGGGCGCTCAGTCTCGTCGGCCTCGTCCTTTGCCGGTGGCCGCGGCGGACGACGAGCGGCGGGGGCGCGTGACGTGGACATCACCGTGCACAGACCCGGCACGCTCGGCGAGGCGGACCGCGCGGTCTGGTCGGCGCTCCAGGCGAAGGCCCCGCAGACCGGGGCGACGGAACTCGCCAACCCCTTCCTCTCCCCCGAGTTCGCGCTCGCCGTCGCCCACCACCGGCGCGGTGTGCGGATCGGGGTCGTCCGCGAGGACGGCGACCCCGTCGCCTTCCTCCCCTTCCAGCACGGCGCGGGCGGCGTCGGCCGGGCGATCGGGCTCGGCCTCTCCGACTGCCAGGGACTCGTGCACGGGCCCGGCTTCCACGCGGAACCGCGCGCACTGCTGCGCGGACTGGGCCTGCGCGTCTACGAGTTCGACCACCTCGCCGGCGAGTCGCAGCCCTTCGCCGCGCACGCCACGGGCCGCTACGCCTCGCCCGTGCTCGACGTCGACGAGGGCTGGGAGTCCGTCCTGGACGCGCTGCGCCGCCGCTCGCCGAAGTTCACCCGTACGACGCTCGCCAAGGAACGCAAACTCGAACGTGAGCACGGCGAGTTGCGGTACGTGCACGACGCACGGGACCCGGCCGTGCTCGCGACGCTCATGCGCTGGAAGTCGGCGCAGTACCGCAGGACGGGGCGCGGGGACCGCTTCGCGCACCCGTGGATCAGCGGGCTCGTGCGCCGGCTCCTCCAGACCACGGCGCCGGGCGGCGCGGGGCTGCTCTCCGTGCTGTACGCGGGCGAGCGCCCGGTCGCCGCACACTTCGGGCTGCGCTCCGAACACGTCCTCGCCTGCTGGTTCCCCGCCTACGACCCCGCGTACGCGAAGTACTCGCCCGGGCTCGTGCTCCATCTGCGGATGGCGCGCGCGGCGGCGGCCGACGGCATCGCGTACCTCGACCTGGGGCGCGGCCCCAAGGAGTACAAGGACTCCCTCCGCACGCGGGAACTGACCGTGCTGGAGGGCTGGGCGGCCAGACGCCACCCGGTCGCCTACGCCTACCGGGCGCGCCGCGCCCCGGCGCGGGCGGCGCGCAACACCGTGCGGGGGAACTCCGCGCTCTTCGCACCCGCCGACCGGCTGCTCAAGGGGGTGGGGAGGCTGCGTTCAGGGGGACGCTGAGCCGCCCGCACCGACCGGGAGGACACGGCCGCACACGCGGCCGGGACACGGGCCGCGCACGCGGCTCAAGGACAACACCGACGTACGACGAGACCGCACGACCACCCGTGCCGGGCAGCGCGCCCGCACGGCCCCGGGGGAGGGTTCGGGGCCGGGCGCGACGGCCCGTACGGGAAGCGGCGAGGGGTCG
>NZ_JAAGLR010000013.1 GCF_010548245.1 Streptomyces sp. SID11385 | reverse complement strand
CGCGGCGGCCGGCCTGCTCGCGCGGTACGCGGCGGCGGACGGGGGCGCGGGCGGCGCACTGGACGTGGCGGCGCTGGGCGCGGCTCCCGGCACGGGGTGACGAACGGGGCGGCCCCGTCCACGTGGTGCCGGCGCCCTCGGTCAGCCTCGTGCCGCGTGCTCGTCGAGCACCGCCCGTACGATCCGCGAGCAGTCCCCCCCGTACGGGGTCGCCTTCCCGTGGGCGCTCCGTCAGGACGAGGAGCGCCTTCCACGGGGCGCAGCCGCGCGCTCGTGCCCACGTGTCCTCGTCCATCGCCGCCGTCTCGCGGAAGGCTGCGCGGGCCGGGCCCTCGAACATGTTCCAGGCGGGGACGAGGTCGCAGGCCGGGTCGCCGACGCCCGAGGTGCCGAAGTCGATGACGGCGGCGAGTTCGCCCTCGCGCAGGAGGAGGTTGCCGGGGGCCAGGTCACCGTGGAACCAGCCGGGGCGACCCGTGAAGGGCGCGGCGAGCGCGGCGTCCCAGACCTCGGCCGCGGCGCGGGTGTCCACGACGCCTCCGAGCGCCGCGAGGCAGGCGCGGGTCTCCTCGTCGTAGTGCGCGGGTGAGGCGCCCCGGTACCAGCTGTGCTCCCCGGCGGCGGGCCCGCCGACCGGTGCCGCCCACAACGCGCGGGCGAAGAGGGCGAGTTCACGAGCCAGGTCGGTACGGGAGCGGAGCTCGGCGCTCCCTACGGTCTCGCCATCGAGCCAGCGCCGTACCGACCACGGATACGGGTAACCCTCGCCCGGCTCCCCCTGCCCGAGCACCTGCGGCACGGGCAGCGGCAGGTGCGGGGCGAGGCGCGGCAGCCAGGTGTTCTCCTTGGCGACGGCGGGCGCGTAGCCGGGCCCGGTGAGCAGCCGCACGGTGAGCGCGTCGCCGAGCCGGTACGTCCGGTTGTCCCAGCCCTCCACCGGCACGGGCGCGAGCGGCAGACCGGCCCACTGCGGGAACTGCGCGGCGAGCAGGCGATGGACGAGCGGGGCATCGATACCGGCGCGGCCGTCCCGGGGCGTGGGAGCGGGGGTCATGCGGCGATCGTCGGCCCCGGCCCCGTACCGCCGCAACGGGATTTCGCCGCGCGGGCACTCCGCGGCGGTGTGCCGTGCAGCGTTGTTCGGGGCTCGTCGCTCACGCGCCGTCCGCCCCGGCCTCAGAGCTGTCGCCGCCAGTCTTCGAACTGTGCGCGGATGCCGTCGACGCGGTTCTGGTCCACGCCGTACACCAGGAACTGCCGGTCACTGAATCGGGCGACACCAGCCAGCATCTGGGCCAGGACGGCTCTGTCGAAACCCGCATCCCGCTGGGCCGCGAGTCCGATCAGCTCCTCCCGGGAGTACCCGGCCCGAATGAGGGCGTCGACATCGATGAAGTCACGCGCCTCAGCCCGGGAGAACAGGGCTTCCATCTTGCCCGCCGCCACATCGTCCCGATGCAGCACCGGTCCCCATTCGGAGTCCACGGGCGAGCGTCTGAGGAATTCCGCGACCAGTTCGATCTTGGTCTCCTGCCCGCTCACCGGGTCCGAGACCATGAGCCGGACATAGGTGTCCGCCTGCTGGAGAATTTCCACGTCGTATCCGTTGTCGCCCAGAACGGCCACGATCCGCTCCGTGGCTGCGGGCATCTCTCCTCGACGCTCGAACGGAGCGAACAGGTCCACATCGTCGCTGAGCCGCTGAACGATGCGATGGGCCTGAACGGCGTACCCACCGGCCAGCGCGAACCCGAAGTCGCCGCCCAGTGCTTCCAGGCCCAGACGGATCAGCCTCAGGTGCAGATCGTGCACTACGCCGCTGCCGATCGCTGAGCCGCCAGTTCGGGGAAACGGCGCTCCCACAGCGTCCTCAGCGGGGCAGGCAGTACAAGCCGGCCCCACAGCCGCCGCAACATAGTGCCGTCGAGATGCGCCCGCAGATCCTCCCGCGAGCGGGCCTCACGCAGAACCCGCTCGTACATCACCGCGAGATCGCTCGCCTCCGCAAGCTCGTACTCGTACGCGGGTCCCCAGTCGATGTGCCGCGGCAGCCGAACGGCGCCTTCCGTGGGGCCCTCCAGCTCCTCCAGCGACTCCGGCAGCACGTACAGCCGCGCCTCCGCATACCTGCTCATGGCACCAGCATGCCCTATTTCGCCGGTCATCGGCGCCGTACTCACGGCGTCCGGGTCCTGCCCCGCCCCCCTCACCCGCCCCCCACGCCTATCCGCCGCACCCCCCGTGCCGTGCCCGTCACGTCCGCCAGGAAGCTCGGGGCGCGGGGGGAGGCGTGGGGGGTGAGCCAGGTGGGGTCGATGTCGCAGACCGCGACGCGGACGCCCGTGCCGGTCAGGGCGAGGGGGAGGGTGTGGACGACCGTGGAGGGGAAGCTGAGAATCGTCGCGCCGATCGGGCCGCGGCGGGCGATGAGTTCGAGGGGGAGGTCGGGGCGGACGATCTGGAGGCCCGTCTCGACGGCGAGGCGGTGGAGCTTGGTGGTGTTCTCCCTGCGGTGCGCGAAGTAGCGGACGGCGCCGTGGTGGCGTACGAGCGCGTCGACCGCCGCCACGTAGTGGTCCTCGGCGACCACGCCCGTCTCGACGAGCGAGGTGCCGACGAGGTCGGCGCCCGCGCGTACCGCAGGGGGGCCGAAGGCCGTACGGGTCCACGCGAAGTCGTGCGTCGTGACGGTGACGCCCTCGGGGACGCCCTCGACGGGCATGCACGTGAACAGGGCGACCTGGCGCCCCGGACCCGGCGTGAGCTTGCGCCGCGCCGTGCGCGCGAAGGGCGCGAAGGCCAGTTCGCGGGGGCCGCCGCGCCCGCCCCGGTGCCAGCGCACGAGGGGTTCGCCGCGCGCGAGCAGCGCGATGAACTCCATCGTCGCGGTCCCGTCGTCGACCACGACCAGCTCCCGCGCGCGGGCGAGCGTGAGCAGCAGTTGCACGTACCGCGAGAACGGGTCGCCGATGACGATCCGCCGCGCGCCCCGCAGCAGCGGCGCGAGCCCCCGCACCGTGTGCACGGGCGCC
>NZ_JAAGLR010000401.1 GCF_010548245.1 Streptomyces sp. SID11385 | reverse complement strand
GGCCGCACGGCCTTCGGGGTCCGGGCGGCGGCCTCGGCGGCCTCGGCGGCCTCGGCCGCCGCGTCGGCGGCGCGGCGCAGCTGGCTCGGCAGGAAGAGGCTCATGGTGCGGGTCGACTCGGACTCGCCGTCGAAGGACATCTCCCGCTGCGGCGGTCGGTTCACTGTTTGACCCATATCCGGTAGACCGAGTCTCCGCTGCTCGTCGTGGTGGGGAAGCGCCCCGTCAGCCGGTAGTGCGGATTGCCGCGCAGCGCCTTCTCGACCGCCGCGTCGACCTCGGGCGTCACCCCGCCGCGCAGCATGATCACGTCGAACCGCGCGTCGCGCACGGCCGCCGCGAACCCGGCCGGGTCGGGGCCCTCGTACCGCTTGCCGTCCTTCGCCGTGTACTCGAAGAAGGTCGTGCTCACCCACTGGTTCCAGCCGGTGCGGTCGCGCAGCAGGTACGCGGGCACCTCGGACTCCTCGGCGAGGTAGAGCCCCTTCTTGTCCACGACGGTGCGCAGGTACTTGGCGGGGCCGCGGGCGTCCGGCCAGCTGAAGGCGTTCTGCGCCTGCACCATGCCGAGCACGAGCGTCAGCACGAAGAGCATGATGCCGAGCTGCGGGTTGCGGAAGTGCGGGCCGATCAGCCGGGACATGCCGAGCCCGGCCATCGGCGCGGCGAAGAGCAGCCCGAAGCCGACGTGCTTGAAGAGCGAGACCTCCGTCTGGAGGTGGATCTGGTAGGCGGGGGCGAGGAACGCGGTCCCCGTCAGGAGGAGGCCGAGCAGCGCGCGCCGCCAGCGGCCCGGCGTGCTGCCCCGTACCCACGGCATCTCGACCATGCGGGCCCGCAGCACGTACGCGAGGCTGCCGCCCGCCGCCGTGAGCACGAGCAGGCCGCCCCACTGGGCGCTGTGGTCGAGCAGCCGGCTCGCCGGGTCGCCGCCGTGGGCGCGGTCGGTCGTCGTGGACGTGATGCCGCCGAGCGGCCCGGAGAGCGCGTAGCCGAGGCCGAGCAGCGCGAGTATGCCGACGCCGAGCACGACGCCGCGCAGCAGTGTGCGCGCGCCGCGCTGCCGGTAGGCGGTGAGCACCGCGAGGAGCACGAGGGTCGGTACGTACAGCGCCGCCGCGTACTTGACGCCGCACGCGAGCGCGATCGGCGGGGCCGCGAGGAGCACGGCCGGGACGCGCATCCGGCCGGTGCGCACGACGATCCACAGGCCGAGCGCGAGCAGGAAGAGCGCGGCGCCGTCGTACGTCGCGAGGCGGCCGAGCGTGAGGGTCGGCTGGACGACGGCGAAGAGCGCGGCGGCGCCGAGCGCGGAGCGCGCGTTGAAGAGGCGGCGCGTGCTCGCGTACAGGAGCGTCGTCGTGGCGAGGAGGAAGAGCAGGCTCAGGAAGCGGACCCCGGAGAGCCCGAAGCGGTCGTCGACGAGCGCGGCGAGCACCGGGTACAGCTTGGGGTGCCCGGAGAAGTAGGACGCGAAGTCGACGGGCAGCGGCGTGCCGTGGAGCAGGTTGGCCAGCTCGTAGTGGCCCGAGGCGATGTACAGCGCCTCGTCCTGGAAGACGGAGCCGCCGAGCCGCAGCGTGAGGACCGCCTGCACGAGGAGCACGCACAGGAGCGCGCCCCGGCTGATGAGCGTCGACCTGCGGGTGTCGACGGACCACGCCGACTCGGGCACCTCGGGCACGCGGTACCCGGCGACGGGCGCCCGCTGCGGGTTGAGGTCGAAGGCGTCCGCCTGCGGCGCGGGGACGCGAGCGAAGTTCTGGGTGGGGGGATCGAGGGCGGGATCGGGGCCGGAGCCGGCCGGGGGGTACGGGTACGGAGCGGCGTCGCTCTCGTACGGGCGCGGAGCGGTGTCCCCCTCGTACGGACGCGGAGCCGCGTCGCCCTCGTACGTCCCCGGACCCGCCGTGTTCCAGGAGTCCATCAGCGGCCCGCTCCCCCGCTCTTGGCGCCCGCCGCCCGCACGTCGAAGCCGTACGAGGGCGCCGCCGCCTCGCGGCGGTAGGCGGCCTGGGCCGCCGGGTCGCTCGCGATGCGCCAGTCCGCCTCCTTGTCGAAGTCGAACCACACGTGCCCGAGCACGTCGTCGCGCCCCTTGACCCCGGTGAACAGGTCGTGGATGTCGGCGGGCTTGCGCGGGGTGTCCTCGGCGGCGGTCTCGGCGATGAGGAAGGGCTTCTTCGTGAAGGCGCGCACCTCGTCCATCGTCGGCCCGTACAGCGTCCGGAAGGTGGCGGGCCCCTCGGCCCCGTAGTAGCCGATGACACCGACCCAGTCGACGTACGCGTCCCCCGGCCAGTACGGGCGCAGCCGCACGTCCGGCACCGGGTTGATCACGTTCGGGCTCCACACCCAGATCACCTGCGTCGCGCCCTCGTCCGCGAAGACGTCGTGGAGGTGCCGCCAGGCGCGCACGAACTCGGCCGGGGTGGCCTTCTTGCTGCCCCAGGGGTACCAGTGGCCGTTCATCTCGTGCGCGAAGCTGATCGCGACGGGCTGGTTGAGGTCGCGCACGTCCCGCGCGAACCCGCGGATGTACGTGTCGTCCTTGCCCGTGCCGATCTGCCGGAGCGTCTTCTTGAAGGGCTCCCAGGCGATGTACGGGAGCGCCCCGTAGTCCCAGGCGTTGACGGCCAGCCGCGTCTCGTAGGCGTCGCCCCACGCCGAGTAGAACTCGACGAGGTCGGGCTTCTTGCCCGCCTGCTTCGCGAAGCGCGCGAGCGGCGCGACCGAGGCGGGCGCCCCGTCGAGCGCCACGCCGAAGTACTTCTTCGCCGGGGCGAGCAGCGGCCGCACGTCGTACGGGAGTTCACTCGGCTTCGGCGAGGGCGTCGCCCCGCCGTCCGTCGAGGCGGTCGCGTCCGAGTGGCCCTGCGCCCGCTCGTACTGCGACCTGCCCTCGTCGCTGAAGACGGAGCAGCCGGCGGCGCCGAGCGCGGCGGCGCCCGCGAGAGCGCCGAGCGCGGCCCGGCGCGGGAACGCCGTGGCGTGGGGGGAGGTCATGCGGGAACCCCCTGGGGGGAGAAGGTCATACGAGGGCTTCCTGAGTGCTGGGCGGCAGCGGGGCCTGCGCCCGGGCGGCACGCGGTTGTACGAGGACGCGGGCGACGACGGCCGCGTAGAAGAGCCCGCCCGAGAGCATGAGGGCGTAGTCCGGCGGGTAGCCCGTGAGCAGCCGCCAGCCCGAGACCGCGACCCACAGCACGGCGGTGCCGCCGGTCCAGCCGATCATCCCGGCCCAGTAGCGGCCCATGCCGTTCTTCTTCGCGCCGTCCGAGCCGGTCGGCTTCCAGCCCATGGGCCGCCCGCGCAGCACGTCCCACACCGCGAAGACGTGCGACCAGCCGTACATGATCCGCACCGCCCACGCTTCGAGCCGGTAGGGGGCGCGGTGCCACAGCGGCAGCACGAGGGTCACGTAGAAGACGCTCGGCAGGATCAGCAGACCGGCCTGCGCGCGCAGCAGGTCGGGGCGGAGCAGGAGCAGCGAGAGCGGGATGAGCGGGGCGATGAAGGTGAGCAGCGCGGTCTGGAGGTAGTAGAGGAAGCCGGAGACGTAGCACAGGCGGGTCAGCAGCTTGAGGTCCATCTGCCAGAAGGACTTCGACGTCAGGAGCGACAGCGAGCCCATGCACCAGCGGTACTGCTGGTTGTGGAAGGCGCCCGCCGTGTCGGGGCAGACCCCGGCGGACAGCGCGACGGGCACGTACCGCAGCTTCCAGCCGAGCGCCCGCAGGTCGAAGCCCGTGTACATGTCCTCGGAGTGTTCGATGAGCGAGATGCCGCCGATCTCGTCCAGCGCGGAGCGCCGGTAGACCGCGCAGGAACCGACGCAGATCGAGCCGTCCTTGTCCTCGCGGGAGGTCTGCACCGAGCGGTAGAACTGCTCCTGCACCGCGCCCGCGCCGCGCTCGATCCAGTTCTGCCGGTCCACGATGCGGAAGAACTGCGGCGACTGGACGATCGCGACCTTCTCCTCGTCCATGTGCGGGAGGAGTTCGTCGAGCAGGTCGGCGCGCGGCGCGAAGTCGGCGTCCAGGATGAGGATGTGCTCTCCCCGGGTGCGCTCGAAGGCGTACCGCAGGTTCCCGGCCTTCTTGAACCAGCCCCGGTTGGGGCGCACGAGGTAGCGGAAGCCGAAGTCGGCGGCCATCCGGGCCACGTCCGGGTCGTCCGCGTCGTCCAGCACGTGCACCTCGACGGGGCCCGCGTACGTACCGCTCAGCGCGCGCACGTGCGTCCACGTGTTGTGCAGCACCTCGATCGGCTCCCCGCACACCGGCAGGAACACGTCCACGCTCGGGTACGCGGCGGGCCGCCAGGCGCGGACGAGCGCCCGGTGCTTCTTGAGGTCGAAGTCCTTGCTGAAGCTGTCGAGGACGAAGGAGAGCAGGTAGTCCACGACGACGAAGGCGAGCAGCGGCATCATGACCCAGAACCAGGGGCTCGACGCCGTGAACATGAGCTGGCTGAGGCCCAGGCACGCGAAGCTGATGAACGAACCCGCCGTCAGGACCCAGCGGTTGCGCTGCGCGTAGGAGTACTTCTCGCGGTCGTCGGGCGGCTGCGGCAGCAGCCCGTGGCTGTGCGCCACCGCCCGGCGCCACTCCGCCGCGCCCCCGCCGGACCGGCGCCGGCGCCCGGGCTGGGACGCGCCGGACTGCGGTGCGCCGGGCTGGGATGCGCCGGGCCGGGGCGTCTCGCGCGATGCGGAATTGACGGCGCTCATACAAACCCCCGGGCCACAAGGACCCCGAACTCTTTCGGCGAGCCGTTCGAAGAACTCACCCGGAGTTCGCGAGCATATACGAGCCCGGGGGTCACGACGGCGCGCCGCCCCCTTCCTCAGCCACAACCCCCGCACCCGTGCGACGGGGCGTCAGCGACCCTGAGAGTGCGCATGTTCCGCGCCTCGGCGCTGCGCGCCGCGAGGAGTTCGTCGGCCGGGTACCCGACCTCTTCGAGCGTGAGTCCCACGGGCCGTACGACGTGCACCGCCGAGTCCCGCACCCCGGCCGCGAGCACCTTCGCGGGCCACGACGGCGGCCTGTGCCCGTCCCCGACGAAGAGCAGCGCCCCGACGAGCGAGCGCACCATGTTGTGGCAGAAGGCGTCCGCGCGCACGGTCGCCTCCAGGACGCCGTCCGCGCGCCGGGTCCAGAAGAGCTGCTGCATCTCGCGGATGGTCGTCGCGCCCTCGCGCTTCTTGCAGTACGCGGCGAAGTCGTGCTCCCCGAGCAGCCCCTCGGCCGCCTCGTTCATCGCGTCGAGGTCGAGCGGCCTGTCGTGCCACAGCACGTGCCCGCGCAGCAGCGGGTCGACGCCGCCCGCCTGGTCGGCGACGCGGTACGCGTACCGCCGCCAGATCGCGGAGAACCGCGCGTCGAAACCCTCGGGCGCGGGGGCGACCCGCCACACCCGTACGTCCTTGGGCAGCCGCCCGGCGAGCCGCTTCAGCAGCTTCTCGCCGTGCTCGGCCCACACCTCGTCCGCCATCTCGACGTGCGCCACCTGCCCGCGCGCGTGCACCCCGGCGTCCGTGCGCCCGGCCACGGTCAGCTCGTACGGGTCCGGGGCGCGCGTGACGACACGGAGCGCCTCCTCCAGCGTCTCCTGCACGGTGCGGCGCCCGCCGGGCTGCCTGGCCCAGCCGTGGAACTGGGTGCCGTCGTAACTCAAGTCCAGCCGCAGCCGCACGAGGGCCGCCCCTTTCTGTGGTGGTACGGCAGCGGGCCCGCCCCCGGAGGGACGGGCCCGCTGTCATTCGAGTCCGTGGACTCAGGCGTCCTTCGACTCCTCGGTGGACTCGGCGGTCTTCGCCTCGTCCTCCTTGACCGCGCGCTTCGTCGCGGCCTCGGCCTCGCCGGTGGCCTGCTGGGCCACGGTCAGGGCCTCCACCAGCTCGATGACCGCCATGGGCGCGTTGTCGCCACGACGGTTGCCGATCTTGGTGATACGGGTGTAACCACCCGGCCGGTTCTCGTACCGCGGGCCGATCTCCGTGAAGAGCGTGTGGACGACGCTCTTGTCGGTGATGACCTGGAGGACCTGGCGGCGGTTGTGAAGGTCACCCTTCTTCGCCTTGGTCACCAGACGCTCGGCGTAGGGCCGCAGCCGCCGCGCCTTCGCCTCGGTCGTGGTGATCTTGCCGTGCTCGAACAGCGCCTTCGCGAGGTTCGCGAGCAGCAGCTTCTCGTGCGCGGCACCGCCGCCGAGACGAGCACCCTTGGTGGGCCTGGGCATATCCAACTCCTAGTGTGTCTGCGTCGGCCGTACCAGGTACCGACGACAGTGTCCGCGCGAGGAAACCCCCGACGGAGATCCGGCCCGAAGTCCGGAATCCGGTACGGGCAGCTCCTGCCTCCAGCAGCCAAAATTCAGCCCTGGCCGACAAAATCCAGCCCGTCCGGCGCTTGAGGACGAGCGCGAAGCGCAATCACGCACCCGCACCCGAATTCCCACCGAACAAAACCCAGCCCGTCCGGCGTTTGAGGACACCCGAGCCGGAGGCGAGACCAGTAATCCCGCCCCCGCCCCGGAACCTCAGTACTGCTCGGTCTCCACGAACCCCGCGTCCGCGTCGTCGTCCGCGCCGAAGGTGTCGGCGGCCGACGTCGGGTCGAACCCGGGAGGCGAGTCCTTGAGCGCCAGGCCCATACCCGCGAGCTTCGCCTTGACCTCGTCGATCGACTTCGCACCGAAGTTGCGGATGTCGAGCAGGTCCGCCTCGGAACGGGCAACCAGCTCGCCGACCGAGTGGATGCCTTCCCGCTTGAGGCAGTTGTACGAGCGAACGGTGAGCTCCAGCTCCTCGATCGGCAGCGCGAGATCGGCGGCGAGGGCGGCGTCCGTCGGGGACGGGCCCATGTCGATGCCCTCGGCGTCGACGTTCAGCTCACGCGCGAGGCCGAAGAGCTCGACCAGCGTCTTGCCCGCGGACGCCATGGCGTCACGGGGCCGCATGGCCTGCTTGGTCTCGACGTCGACGATGAGCTTGTCGAAGTCGGTGCGCTGCTCGACACGGGTCGCCTCGACCTTGTACGTGACCTTGAGCACCGGGGAGTAGATGGAGTCGACCGGGATACGGCCGATCTCCTGGCCCGCCTGCTTGTTCTGGACGGCGGAGACGTAGCCGCGACCGCGCTCGACGGTCAGCTCCATCTCCAGCTTGCCCTTGGCGTTGAGCGTGGCGAGCACGAGGTCGGGGTTGTGCACCTCGACACCGGCCGGGGGCGCGATGTCGGCGGCGGTGACGACACCCGGGCCCTGCTTGCGCAGGTACATCACGACCGGCTCGTCGTGCTCCGAGGAGACGACGAGCTGCTTGATGTTGAGGATGAGGTCGGTCACGTCCTCCTTGACACCCGGCACGGTGGTGAACTCGTGCAGGACGCCGTCGATCCGGATCGAGGTGACGGCGGCACCCGGGATCGAGGAGAGGAGCGTGCGGCGCAGGGAGTTGCCGAGGGTGTAACCGAAGCCCGGCTCCAGCGGCTCGATGACGAACCGCGAGCGGAACTCGTCGACGACCTCTTCGGTCAGCGACGGACGCTGAGCGATCAGCATGCGTGTCTTTCCTTCTGTCGTGGGCGACCACTATTTGACGCCCTACGGGGGCCGGAGGCGGCCGTAGGGCCCGGGGGTGTGCACCCCTGGGCCGTACGGCACCACCTCACGGCGATCCGGGACCGGCGGTCCCGGCAGTCGACTCAAACGCGGCGGCGCTTGGGGGGACGGCAGCCGTTGTGCGGCGTGGGGGTGACGTCCTGGATCGAGCCGACCTCCAGGCCGGTGGCCTGGAGCGAGCGGATCGCGGTCTCACGGCCGGAGCCGGGACCCTTGACGAAGACGTCGACCTTGCGCATGCCGTGCTCCTGCGCGCGGCGGGCGGCCGACTCGGCGGCCATCTGCGCGGCGAAGGGGGTGGACTTGCGCGAGCCCTTGAAGCCGACGTGGCCGGCGGAGGCCCAGCTGATCACGTTCCCGGTCGGGTCGGTGATCGAGATGATCGTGTTGTTGAACGTGCTCTTGATGTGGGCGTGCCCGTGAGCGACGTTCTTCTTTTCCTTGCGGCGCACCTTCTTGGTAGCGCCCTGACGGCCCTTCGGAGGCATGTATTACTCCCGTGGAGGTGGTCGGTCCTACAGCGCGACGCTGTCGATCGACGGTCGACTGCTGAGGACTACTTCTTGCCCGGCTTCTTCTTGCCGGCGATCGCGCGACGCGGGCCCTTGCGGGTACGGGCGTTCGTGCTGGTGCGCTGGCCGTGGACGGGAAGGCCGCGACGGTGGCGAAGACCCTGGTAGCAGCCGATCTCCACCTTGCGGCGGATGTCGGCCTGGATCTCGCGACGGAGGTCACCCTCGGTCTGGATGTTGGCGTCCACGTACTCGCGGATCTTGACGAGGTCTTCCTCGGCAAGGTCGCGGACGCGGGTGTTGGGGTCGACACCGGTCGCGGCCAGCGTCTGCTTGGACAGCGTCCGGCCGATACCGAACACGTACGTGAGGGCGACCTCGACGCGCTTGTCGCGCGGGAGGTCCACACCTTCAAGGCGTGCCATTCAAGGCTCCTGTGAATGCTTCGGAGGTCTGCCGCAGCACCGCTCCCAACCGCCGAGACCACCTACGGGCCTGGTACGGACTGGGTCCCCGGCCTCCGAGCCGGGGGTGTCGCCCTCCTCGGACCGATGGATCACTCCATGGGCGCGAAGAAGAGGGACGGGTCCTGCGTATATGTACTTTGCTACGTCACGCGAGAGAACTGCGAACGCGGGGAGGGATCTGGGTCAGCCCTGGCGCTGCTTGTGGCGCGGGTTGTCGCAGATGACCATGACCCGGCCGTGACGGCGGATCACCCTGCACTTGTCGCAGATCTTCTTGACGCTCGGCTTGACCTTCATTGCGGTGAGGTTCTCCGGGTCAGTGCCCGCTCCACGGGAGCCGGGGGGCGGGCGGGGTCAGATCTACTTGTACCGGTAGACGATCCGGCCACGCGTCAGGTCGTACGGAGAGAGCTCCACCACGACCCGGTCGTCAGGGAGGATGCGGATGTAGTGCATGCGCATCTTGCCGCTGATGTGTGCCAGGACCTGGTGGCCGTTCTGGAGCTCGACCTTGAACATCGCGTTCGGCAGAGACTCGACGACAGTGCCCTCGATCTCGATGGCACCTTGCTTCTTGGCCACGCTTCGCCCTTCGAATCGACTACCTTGGCCGACTCACATGTTGCGGACATGCCGATACACGAGAGCCGACGACCGAGTCTACGTCACCCCTCGAAGAAACACGAATCGCCTATGTCTGCCCACGAGAGGGGCCCCTCAATCAGCAAACGCCGGACGTGCTGGTTTTCTCCAGCCCGTCCGGCGTTTGAGGACAAAAGGTCAGCCCAACGGGTCCGGGGCCACCGTGACGCCCATCGCGGCGAGCTTCGCCTTCCCGCCGTCCTCGGCCGTCAGGACAAGGGGCCCCTCAGCGGTCAGAGCGACAGAGTGCTCCCAGTGCGAGGACCACGAGTGGTCGATCGTCTCGACCGTCCACTCGTCCTCCAGCACCTCCGTCTTCGGCGACCCCAGCGAGACCATCGGCTCGATCGCGAGGCAGAACCCCGGCACGAGCTTCGGGCCCTTGCCGCGCCGCCGCTCGACGTAATTCAGCAGGTGCGGGTCCATGTGCATCGCGGTGCCGATGCCGTGCCCGCCGTAGTCCTCGATGATCCCGTACTTGCCGCCGCCCGGCTTCGGCTGCCGGCGGATGTACGTCTCGATCGCGCGCGAGACGTCCACGAGCCGGTTGCCGAGCTTCATCGCGGCGATCCCGGCCCACATCGACTCCTCGGTCACCCGGGACAGCTCGACCAGCTCCGGAGCGTGACCCGAGCCCACGAAGGCCGTGAAGGCCGCGTCCCCGTGCCAGCCGTCCACGATGGCCCCGGCGTCGATCGAGATGAGGTCGCCGTCCTTGAGGACCGTCTCGTCGTCCGGGATGCCGTGCACCACGACGTCGTTCACCGAGGTGCAGATCGTCGCGGGGAAGCCCCCGTAGCCGAGGAAGTTCGGCTTCGCGCCGTGCTCGGCGAGCACCTTGCGCGCCACCTGGTCGAGGTCGCGCGTCGTGGCGCCCGGCACGGCCGCCTCCCGCGTCGCGCGGTGCACGGCGGCGACGACAAGACCCGCCTCACGCATCTTCGCGATCTGCTCCGGGGTCTTGATCTCGACCACGCCCATGCTCACGGCTCCTGTTGTTCTGCTGGTAAAGGATTCTGCGGACGGTACGGGCCACCGGGGAACGAACGGGCCGCGTACCCCCCGGGCACAACACTACGGCCGCACCCCGCGAAGGGGCACGGCCGTAGCGTGTACGTGACCGAGCGGCGACAGCGCGCCACGAGCGGCGGGGGCCTCAGCCCTCCAGCGCCGCCAGCGCCCGCTCGGTGACCTCGTTCACCTTGCCGAGCGCCGGGATCGTCTTCACGAGGTCCTGCGCCCGGTAGAAGTCGATGATCGGCTCGGTCTCCGTGTGGTAGACCTCCAGGCGCTTGCGGACCGTCTCCTCCTTGTCGTCGTCCCGCTGGTACAGCTCGCCGCCGCAGACGTCGCAGACGCCCTCCTGCTTCGGCTTGCTGTACGTGACGTGGAAGACGTGACTGGAGTCGTTGCGGCAGATGCGGCGGCCGGCGATGCGCTTGACCACCTCGTCCTCGGGGACCTCCAGGTCCAGGACCGCGTCGAGCGCGACGCCCCACTCCTTGAGGATGCCGTCCAGCGCCTCGGCCTGGCCGACGTTGCGGGGGAAGCCGTCGAGCAGGAAGCCGTTCGCGGCGTCCTCCTGCTCCATGCGGTCCTTCGCCATCCCGATGGTGACCTCGTCCGGAACCAGGTTGCCCGCGTCCATGTAGGACTTCGCGCGCTTGCCCAGTTCGGTGCCCTGGCTGATGTTCGCCCGGAACAGGTCTCCGGTGGAGATGTGCGGGATCGACAGCTTCTTGGCGAGGAACGCGGCCTGCGTTCCCTTGCCCGCCCCAGGCGGCCCGACGAGGACGATACGCATCAGCGGAGGAACCCTTCGTAGTTGCGCTGCTGGAGCTGGCTCTCGATCTGCTTCACGGTCTCCAGACCCACACCCACGATGATCAGGATGCTCGTCCCGCCGAACGGGAAGTTGGAATTCGCCCCGAAGCCCGCCAGTGCCAACGTCGGCACCAGCGCGATCAGCCCCAAGTACAGCGAGCCCGGCCAGGTGATCCGGTTGAGTACGTAGCTCAGGTACTCGGCGGTCGGTCGGCCAGCCCGGATGCCCGGGATGAACCCACCATACTTCTTCATGTTGTCCGCGACTTCTTCGGGGTTGAACGAGATGGCCACGTAGAAGAACGCGAAGAAGACGATGAGCAAGAAGTACAGAACGACGTGCGGCCACGCGGAGGTATCGGCCAGATTGTCGCGAATCCAGGTGGCCCAGCTCGCCTGCGAATCGGTGAACTGGACGATCAGCGCCGGGATGTAGAGGAGCGACGAGGCGAAGATCACAGGGATCACGCCCGCCTGGTTCACCTTGAGCGGGATGTACGTGGACGTCCCGCCGTAGGAACGGCGGCCGATCATGCGCTTCGCGTACTGGACCGGGATACGGCGCTGGGCCTGCTCGACGAAGACCACCAGCGCGACCATGACGAGGCCGACGATGATCACGGTGCCGAACTCGATCCAGCCGCCGGCGAGGTCGCCGCCCTTCTTGATCGCCCAGAGCGAGCCGGGGAAACCGGCCGCGATCGAGACGAACATGAGGATCGACATGCCGTTGCCGATGCCGCGGTCGGTGATCAGCTCACCGAGCCACATGACGGTGGCGGTACCGGCGGTCATCGTGATGACCATGACGATCGTCGTGAAGATCGACTGGTCCGGGACGATGTCCCCGGCGACCGAGCAGCCCTGGAAGATCGCGCCGCTGCGCGCGGTCGCGACGAGCCCGGTGCCCTGGAGCACGGCGAGGGCGACGGTCAGGTAACGGGTGTACTGGGTGATCTTCGCCGTACCGGACTGGCCCTCCTTCTTGAGGGCTTCGAGTCGCGGGATCACGACGGTGAGCAGCTGGAGAATGATGCTCGACGTGATGTAGGGGAGAATCCCCAGCGCGAAGATGGTGATCTGGAGCAGCGCCCCGCCACTGAACAGGTTCACCAGGCCGAAGAGGCCGGAGTTGGTGTTGGCCTGGTCGAGACAGGTCTGGACGTTCTTGTAGTTCACCCCCGGGATCGGTACGTGCGTACCGAGCCGGTAGATCACGATGATGCCCAGCGTGAAGAGCAGCTTCTTGCGCAGGTCGGGCGTTTTGAACGCTCGGGCGAACGCGGTGAGCACGGTGCCTCCTGCGACCCCCGCGCTACTGCGCCAGAGGTGACGGTCTTGAGGTTCGGCGGTAACGGAACTGACGGAACTACTACGGGACTACTGCGGTACTGCTTTGTTCTCACAGAGACAACCGCGTGACACCCCACAGGGACACGCCACGCGGCACAGTCGACGCCACCTTACCGGCGCTCCCTGTCCCTGGGGAACGACCGGCCACGGGGAGCGCGTGCCAGAAACGGCGGCCACAGCACCACACACCGGCGCACACCCCCCACAACGACCACCGGGGACACCCCAGGGAAGAAACCCTGGAGTGTCCCCGGTGGGGTGTGCGTCGCCGAAGTGCCTCACGGTGGGGGCACTTCACGCGTCCGGGCCTCGAAGGCTCAGACGAGCTCGGTGACGGTGCCGCCCGCGGCGGTGATCTTCTCCTTGGCGGAGGCGGAGGCCTTGTCGACCTTCACCGTCAGCGCCACGGAGAGCTCGCCCTGGCCGAGCACCTTCACGAGGCTGTTCTTGCGGACCGCGCCCTTCGCGACCAGGTCCTCGACGGTGACCTCGCCGCCCTCGGGGTAGAGGGCGACCAGCGCGTCGAGGTTGACGACCTGGTACTCGGTGCGGAACGGGTTCTTGAAGCCCTTGAGCTTCGGGAGCCGCATGTGGAGGGGCATCTGCCCACCCTCGAAGCGCTCCGGAACCTGGTAGCGGGCCTTGGTGCCCTTGGTGCCACGACCGGCCGTCTTGCCCTTCGACGCCTCACCACGACCCACACGGGTCTTGGCGGTCTTGGCGCCGGGGGCAGGCCGGAGGTTGTGGACCTTGAGCGGCTTCTGCTCGCTCATGTCAGTCGACCTCCTCGACCGTCACGAGGTGGCGGACGGTGTGCACCATGCCGCGGAACTCGGGACGATCCTCCTTGACAACCGTGTCGTGCAGGCGCTTGAGCCCGAGCGAACGCAGGGTGTCACGGTGGTTCTGCTTGCTGCCGATGTACGACTTCGTCTGCGTGATCTTGAGGCGGGCCATCAGACACCCGCCCCGGCACGCGCACGGAGCAGGGCCGCGGGGGCCACGTCCTCGAGGGGCAGACCGCGGCGGGCCGCGATCTCCTCGGGACGCTGGAGGCCCTTGAGGGCCGCCACGGTCGCGTGAACGATGTTGATGGCGTTGTCGGAGCCGAGCGACTTCGACAGGATGTCGTGCACGCCCGCGCACTCCAGGACGGCACGCACGGGACCACCGGCGATAACACCGGTACCCGGCGACGCCGGCTTCAGGAGCACGACGCCGGCGGCCTTCTCGCCCTGGATCGGGTGCGGGATGGTGCCCTGGATACGGGGGACCTTGAAGAAGTGCTTCTTGGCCTCCTCCACACCCTTGGCGATGGCGGCCGGCACCTCCTTGGCCTTGCCGTAACCGACACCGACGGTGCCGTCCGCGTCGCCCACCACGACCAGCGCGGTGAAGCTGAAGCGGCGACCACCCTTGACTACCTTGGCGACACGGTTGATCGCGACGACGCGCTCGACGTACGCGGTCTTCTCGGCAGCGGAAGCTCCGCCGTCACGGCCCTTCCGGTCCCGCCGCTCGCCACCGGCACCGCTACCGCGGCGCTGGGGTCCAGCCATTGGATTACCTCTCTCTTTTCCGCTAGCTACGCAGCGACTCGACGTCGCTGTGCGACGGGCGGCTCAGAACTTGAGCCCGGCCTCGCGGGCGGCGTCCGCGAGGGCGGCGATGCGCCCCGCGTACTTGTTGCCACCACGGTCGAACACGACGGCCTCGACACCGGCGGCCTTGGCACGCTCGGCGACGAGCGCGCCGACCTGCTTGGCCAGGGCGCTCTTGTCGCCCTCGGTGCCGCGGATCGAGCTGTCCAGGGTGGACGCCGACGCCAGGGTGTGACCCTTGATGTCGTCGATCACCTGGGCGACCATGTGGCGGTTGGAACGCGTCACGACCAGGCGCGGACGCTCCGGCGTACCGGAGACGTGCTTGCGGACGCGGATGTGACGCCGCTTGATGGCGGCGCGCTTGTAGGCGTCGCCCTTGGCAATCTTTACGCCGTATGCCATGGCTTACTTACCCGCCTTTCCGACCTTGCGCCGGATGACTTCGCCCTCGTACTTGACGCCCTTGGCCTTGTACGGGTCAGGCTTGCGCAGCTTGCGGATGTTCGCGGCGACCTCGCCCACCTTCTGCTTGTCGATGCCCTCGACCGAGAAGTGGGTGGGGTTCTCCACCTTGAACGAGATGCCCTCGGGCGCCTCGATGGTGATGGAGTGGCTGTAGCCCAGGGCGAACTCCAGGTTGGAGCCCTTCGCCTGGACGCGGTAGCCGACACCGCTGATTTCGAGCTTCTTCACGTAACCCTGGGTCACGCCGGTGATCATGTTCGCCACCAGCGTGCGGGACAGGCCGTGCAGAGCCCTGTTCTGACGCTCGTCGTTGGGGCGGGTCACCGAAAGGGTGCCGTCCTCGCCCTTGGCGATGTCGATCGGGGCGGCGATGGTGTGGCTGAGGGTGCCCTTGGGGCCCTTCACGTCCACCTTGCGCCCGTCGATGGTGACGTCCACGCCGGCGGGAACCGTGATGGGCAGCTTGCCGATTCGCGACATGTTGCTTTTCTCCGTTCCCGACTACCAGACGTAGGCGAGGACTTCCCCACCCACGCCCTTCTTCGACGCCTGCTTGTCGGTGAGCAGACCGTGCGACGTGGAGATGACCGCCACGCCCAGGCCGCCGAGCACCTTCGGCAGGTTGGTGGACTTCGCGTAGACCCGCAGGCCCGGCTTCGAGATCCGCTTGATGCCCGCGATGGAGCGCTCACGGTTCGGGCCGAACTTCAGCTCGATGACGAGGTTCTTGCCGACCTCGGCGTCCTCGGTCTTCCAGCCGGTGATGAAGCCCTCCTGCTGGAGGATCTCCGCGATGTGCGACTTGATCTTGCTGTGCGGCATCGACACGGAGTCGTGGTACGCCGAGTTGGCGTTCCGCAGACGCGTCAGCATGTCCGCGATGGGATCAGTCATGGTCATGAATTGGCCTTGGGCCTTTCTCGCCGTGGTTTCCTATGTGCGCCATCCCTCTCCCCGATCCGGGACGGGACGGGTGCGGCGCGGGGACCTACGGCGTAGTAAGCGTTGACTGCGGGCGTGTGCCCGCCAGTGGTCCAGGGCGGCGGGACGCCCAACCCTCCAAGACTAAGCCATGGAAGGCGGGGGTCCCGACGCCCCGATGCTTACCGAGAGGCTGGTATCACCCTGAAAGGGCTGACTACCAGCTGCTCTTGGTCACGCCCGGCAGCTCGCCGCGGTGGGCCATCTCACGAAGGCACACGCGGCACAGGCCGAACTTGCGGTAGACGGAGTGCGGACGCCCGCAGCGCTGGCAGCGGGTGTACGCGCGCACGCCGAACTTCGGCTTGCGCTCGGACTTTGCGATGAGAGCCTTCTTCGCCACGGCTCACGCCTCCTTGAACGGGAAGCCGAGGTGACGGAGGAGCGAACGGCCCTCTTCGTCGTTGGTCGCCGTGGTCACCACGGTGATGTCCATACCCCGGGTGCGGTCGATCTTGTCCTGGTCGATCTCGTGGAACATGACCTGCTCGGTGAGACCGAAGGTGTAGTTGCCACGGCCGTCGAACTGCTTGGGGGACAGACCGCGGAAGTCGCGGATGCGCGGGAGCGCGAGCGACAGGGTGCGGTCCAGGAACTCCCACATGCGGTCGCCGCGGAGCGTGACGTGGGCGCCGATGGGCTGGCCCTCGCGCAGCTTGAACTGCGCGATGGACTTCCGGGCCTTCGTCACGGCCGGCTTCTGGCCGGTGATCGTGGTGAGGTCGCGGATGGCGCCGTCCATCAGCTTCGAGTCACGGGCGGCGTCGCCGACACCCATGTTGACCACGATCTTGACGAGACCGGGGATCTGCATGACGTTCTCGTACTTGAACTCGTCACGCAGCTTGCCCGCGATCTCCTCGCGGTACTTCTGCTTCAGGCGGGGGGCTGTGGTGGTCGTCATCAGATGTCCTCACCCGTCCGCTTGGCAACGCGGATCTTGTTGCCGTCCTCGTCGAAGCGGTAGCCGACGCGGGTGACGACCTTGTTGCCGTCCTTCTCCACGACCAGCTGCACGTTGCTCACGTGGACCGGCGCCTCGGTGGTGATGATGCCACCGGCCTGCGAGGCCTGCCCGGGCTGGTTCGCCTTGGTGTGCTTCTTGACCCGGTTGACACCCTCGACCAGGACGCGGTCCTCGCGGGGGAAGGCCGCGATGACCTTGCCCTGCTTGCCCTTGTCCTTACCGGTGATGACCTGGACCAGGTCGCCCTTCTTGATCTTCATGCTTACAGCACCTCCGGCGCGAGCGAGATGATCTTCATGAACTTCTTCTCGCGCAGCTCACGGCCCACCGGGCCGAAGATACGGGTGCCGCGGGGGTCGCCGTCGTTCTTGAGAATGACGGCGGCGTTCTCGTCGAAGCGGATGTACGAGCCATCCTGGCGACGGCGCTCCTTGACGGTGCGAACGATGACCGCCTTGACGACGTCACCCTTCTTCACGTTGCCGCCGGGGATCGCGTCCTTCACGGTGGCGACGATGACGTCACCGATGCCCGCGTAGCGGCGACCGGAGCCACCGAGAACACGGATGGTGAGGATTTCCTTCGCACCCGTGTTGTCGGCGACACGCAGTCGCGACTCCTGCTGGATCACGTCTGTCTCCTGATCGTCTGCCGGTTCCCCGGGGGCCGTGCCGGTAAGCGCGGCCCCCGGAGCCTGGCGGAACTGGTCCGAGGGGACGAACTGCCCCTCGGAGGGGTTTACTTGGCCTTTTCGAGGATCTCGACGATGCGCCAGTTCTTACCGGCGGACAGCGGCCGGGTCTCCATGAGGAGGACGCGGTCGCCGACACCGGCGGAGTTCTGCTCGTCGTGAGCCTTCAGGCGGTGCGTACGGCGGATGACCTTGCCGTACAGCGCGTGCTTGACGCGGTCCTCGACAGCGACGACGACGGTCTTGTCCATCTTGTCGCTGACGACAAGGCCCTCGCGGACCTTGCGCTGGCCGCGTGCGGCCTTGGTCTCTTCAGTCACGTTGCTCTCGCTCATCAGGCGCTCTCCACCGTCTCGATGCCCAGCTCGCGCTCACGCATCAGGGTGTAGATCCGGGCGATGTCCTTGCGGACGGCCTTCAGCCGGCCGTGGTTCTCAAGCTGCCCGGTCGCCGCCTGGAAGCGGAGGTTGAACAGCTCTTCCTTGGCCTCGGTCAGCTTGGCAACAAGCTCCTCGTTGCCCAGCTCGCGCAGCTCGGACGCCTTGGTTCCGGCCGACATCACGCCTCACCTGCCTCGCGCCGCACGATCCGGCACTTCATCGGGAGCTTGTGAGCCGCGCGGGTGAGCGCCTCACGAGCGATCTTCTCGTTCGGGTAGGAGAGCTCGAACATCACCCGACCGGGCTTGACGTTCGCGATCCACCACTCCGGCGAACCCTTACCGGAACCCATGCGGGTCTCGGCAGGCTTCTTGGTCAGCGGGCGGTCCGGGTAGATGTTGATCCAGACCTTGCCGCCACGCTTGATGTGGCGGGTCATCGCGATACGGGCCGCCTCGATCTGGCGGTTGGTGACGTACGCGGGAGTGACGGCCTGGATGCCGTACTCGCCGAACGTGACCTCCGTACCACCCTTGGCCATGCCATCGCGCTTGGGGTGGTGCTGCTTGCGGTGCTTGACCCTGCGGGGGATCAGCATGGGTCAGCCCTCCGTTCCGGTGCTCTCGGCCGGAGCGGACGCGGCGGCAGGAGCCTCGGCCTTGGGGGCCTCGGCAGCCGGCGTCGACTGCGGCTTACGACCGCGACCGCCACGCTCGCCACCGCGGCCACCACGGGCCGGGCGGTCGTTGCCGCCACGGGCCGGACGGTTGCCGGCGCGGGCAGCGGCGTTCTCGGCGCGAACCTCGGCGATGTTCTTGACGTCGCCCTTGTAGATCCAGACCTTCACGCCGATACGGCCGAAGGTCGTCTTGGCCTCGAAGAAGCCGTAGTCCACGTTCGCGCGAAGCGTGTGCAGGGGCACACGGCCCTCGCGGTAGAACTCCGAGCGGGACATCTCGGCGCCGCCGAGGCGACCGCCGCACTGGATCTTGATGCCCTTGGCACCGGCCTTCATGGAGGACTGCATGCTCTTGCGCATGGCCCGCCGGAAGGAGACGCGGCTGGAGAGCTGCTCGGCGACGGCCTGGGCCACGAGCTGAGCGTCGACCTCGGGGTTCTTGACCTCGAGGATGTTCAGCTGGACCTGCTTGCCGGTGAGCTTCTCCAGCTCGCCGCGGATGCGGTCGGCCTCCGCGCCGCGACGGCCGATGACGATGCCCGGCCGGGCGGTGTGGATGTCGACGCGGACGCGGTCACGGGTGCGCTCGATCTCCACCTTCGAGATACCGGCGCGCTCCATGCCCTTCGTCATCATGCGACGAATGGCGACGTCTTCCTTGACGTAGTCCTTGTACAGCTTGTCGGCGTACCACCGCGACTTGAAGTCGGTGGTGATGCCGAGCCGGAACCCGTGCGGGTTTACCTTCTGGCCCATTACCGGGTTCCTTCCTTGGCGCTGACGACCACGGTGATGTGGCTGGTCCGCTTGCGAATCCGGTAGGCGCGGCCCTGGGCGCGCGGACGGAAACGCTTGAGCGTCGGGCCCTCGTCGACGTACGCCTCGCTGATGACCAGCGTGGAGGCGTCGGTGTGGTCGTAGTTGTGCGCGGCGTTGGCGATGGCGCTGTCCAGCACCTTGCCAACGGGCTCACTCGCGGCCTGCGGGGCGAAGCGCAGGACCGCCTGGGCCTCCGTGGCGTCCATGCCACGGATGAGGTCCACCACACGGCGGGCCTTCATGGGCGTGACGCGGATGTACCGCGCCTGGGCCCTGGCTTCCATGGTTGTCCCTTCAGTGTCTGTCATTGGTCATTCACCCCGCGTTAGCGGCGCTTCGACTTCCGGTCGTCCTTGACGTGACCCCGGAAGGTGCGCGTCGGCGAGAACTCGCCGAGCTTGTGGCCGACCATGGACTCGGTGACAAACACCGGGATGTGGGTCTTGCCGTTGTGCACCGCGATGGTGTGGCCCAGCATGGCCGGGACGATCATCGAGCGACGGGACCAGGTCTTGATGACGTTCTTGGTGCCGGCTTCGTTCTGTACGTCCACCTTCTTGATGAGGTGGTCGTCGACGAAGGGCCCCTTCTTGAGACTGCGCGGCATCTAAACCCGCTCCTAGCGCTTCTTGTTCGTCTTGCGGCGGCGGACGATGTACTTGCTGCTCGCCTTCTTGGGAGAGCGCGTACGACCCTCCTTCTGACCCCAGGGGCTGACCGGGTGGCGACCACCGGAGGTCTTGCCCTCACCACCACCGTGGGGGTGGTCAACCGGGTTCATCGCCACACCGCGAACGGTCGGGCGCACGCCCAGCCAGCGCTTGCGGCCGGCCTTGCCCCAGTTGATGTTCGACTGCTCGGCGTTGCCGACCTCACCGACGGTGGCGCGGCAGCGCGCGTCCACCATGCGGATCTCGCCGGACGGCATACGCAGGGTCGCCATGGCGCCCTCACGAGCCAGGAGCTGCACGGAGGCACCGGCGGAGCGGGCGAACTTGGCGCCGCCACCGGGGCGGAGCTCGATCGCGTGCACCGTCGTACCGACCGGGATGTGGCGCAGCGGCAGGTTGTTGCCGGGCTTGATGTCGGCGCCCTGGCCGTTCTCGACCCGGTCGCCCTGCTGGAGGCCGCGCGGCGCGATGATGTAGCGCTTCTCGCCGTCGGCGTAGTGCAGCAGCGCGATGCGCGCGGTGCGGTTCGGGTCGTACTCGATGTGCGCGACCTTCGCCGGCACGCCGTCCTTGTCGTGACGACGGAAGTCGATCACTCGGTAGGCGCGCTTGTGTCCGCCACCCTGGTGGCGAACGGTCACACGACCGGCGTTGTTACGGCCGCCCTTGCTGTGCAGCGGGCGGACCAGCGACTTCTCCGGCGTGGACCGCGTGACCTCGACGAAGTCGGCGACGCTGGAGCCACGACGGCCCGGAGTCGTCGGCTTGTACTTGCGGATACCCATTCTTAAGTCCTCGTCCGATATCGAACGATCCGGACCTCCGTCAGGAGGTCGGACCGCCGAAGATGTCGATACGGTCGCCCTCGGCGAGGGTCACGATCGCGCGCTTGCTGTCCGCACGCTTGCCGAAGCCGGTGCGGGTGCGCTTGCGCTTGCCCTGGCGGTTGATCGTGTTGACCCCGGTGACCTTGACCTCGAAGACCGCCTGGACGGCCTGCTTGATCTGGGTCTTGTTGGCCCGCGGGTCGACGATGAAGGTGTACTTGCCCTCGTCGAGCAGCGCGTAGCTCTTCTCCGAGACGACCGGACGCAGGAGGACGTCACGGGGGTCCGTGAAGCTCTTGCTCAGCGGCGTCTCGACGGTGTTCTTGCCCTCGGCCTCGTGGCGGCGCGCCTTGGCGACGCGCGCGGCCTTGGCGGCCTTGGCCGCCTTCGAGGCGATGCTCGGGTGACGCGTGGCCATCAGGCGTCACTCCCTTCCTTGTCGTTGGCCTGCGGGCCGGCGACGAAGGACTCGAAAGCGGCCTGGGTGAAGACCACGTCGTCCGAGACGAGAACGTCGTACGTGTTCAGCTGGCCCGGCTCCAGGATGTGCACCCGGGGCAGGTTGCGGGCGGAGAGCCACGCGGCCTCGTCGGAGCGCTCGGCGACCAGGAGCAGGTTCTTGCGCTCCGAGATCTTGCCGAACAGCGTCTTCGCGGCCTTCGTGGAGACCTCGCCCTCGATCACGCCGGAGACGACGTGGATGCGCGCGTTGCGGGCCCGGTCGGAGAGGGCACCGCGCAGGGCGGCGGCCTTCATCTTCTTCGGGGTCCGCTGCGAGTAGTCACGCGGCACGGGACCGTGCACGACGCCACCACCGGCGAACTGCGGAGCGCGGGTCGAGCCCTGGCGGGCGCGACCGGTGCCCTTCTGGCGGTACGGCTTCTTGCCGCCGCCGCGGACCTCGCCACGCGTCTTCGTCTTGTGCGTGCCCTGACGGGCAGCGGCCAGCTGAGCGACGACGACCTGGTGGATCAGCGGAACGCTGACCTTCGCGTCGAAGATCTCCGCGGGGAGCTCGACGGTCCCGGCCTTGTCGCCCGCGGGCGAAAGGATGTCAACAGTGCTCATCGTTACCTCAGGCCCCCTTGGCCGCGGTGCGGACCAGGACGAGGCCGCCGTTCGGACCGGGGACGGCGCCCTTGATGAGCAGCAGACCCTTCTCCGCGTCAACGGCGTGGACGGTCAGGTTCTGGGTGGTGACCCGCTCGTTGCCCATGCGGCCCGCCATGCGCAGACCCTTGAACACGCGGCCAGGGGTGGCGCAGCCACCGATGGAACCGGGCGAGCGGTGCTTGCGCTGGGTGCCGTGACCGGCGCCGAGGCCCTTGAAGTTGTGACGCTTCATGACACCGGCGAAGCCCTTGCCCTTGCTCTTGCCGGTGACGTCGACCTTCACGCCCGACTCGAAGGTCTCGGCGGTGACTTCCTGGCCGAGGGTGTACTCGGAGGAGTCCGAGGTACGGATCTCGACGAGGTGGCGGCGGGGGGTCACGTCGGCCTTGGCGAAGTGGCCCTTGAGGGGCTTGTTCACCTTGCGCGGGTCGATCTCGCCGAAGGCGATCTGGACCGACTCGTAGCCGTCGCTGTCGTTCGTACGCACCTGGGTCACGACACAGGGACCGGCCTTGACGACGGTCACGGGGACAACGCGGTTGTTGTCGTCCCAGACCTGCGTCATGCCGAGCTTCTCGCCCAGGATGCCCTTGATCTGCTTCGTCATTCTCAGATCACCGGCCCTCAGAGCTTGATCTCGATGTCGACACCGGCCGGGAGGTCGAGTCGCATCAGGGAGTCAACGGTCTTGGGCGTCGGGTCGAGGATGTCGATCAGGCGCTTGTGGGTACGCATCTCGAAGTGCTCGCGCGAGTCCTTGTACTTGTGCGGCGACTTGATGACGCAGTACACGTTCTTCTCAGTGGGCAGCGGCACCGGGCCCGCGACCGACGCACCAGTACGCGTCACCGTCTCGACGATCTTCTTCGCCGAGGAGTCGATGACCTCGTGGTCGTAGGCCTTGAGCCGGATGCGGATCTTCTGTCCCGCCATGGCTACTTGGTAGTCCTGTCTCTCGTCACGCTCTTGCGGCCCTGGGGATCCTGTCTGCTTCCCTCCGGCACACGCGGTCGGGCGTGTCGCATTGCCGCCAACAGCGAACCGCTGGGGTTTTGCGATCGTGACCGCGGGATTCGGGGAGGAGCCTCCACCAGGGCGCCTGGTCGGCACCGCGCCTTGCTTCCCGGAAGATTCCCGTACGTCCGGCCCTCAACAGGGCCGACGAGTACCGTGGGACTCGCTTCCGGTCCTCCCGGCGGGAGGCGCGCAGCATCAGCACTCAACCGAGCAACCTGGTCAGTGTGCCATACGAAGCGAGCGGGTCGCCAATCGGGCCGGACAGCTTACCCCCGAGGGGGCGCAGTTCAAACGGGGGTACGGACCGGCCGGCCGACCGGGGTACCTGAACGGGGCCGACCGGACGCCGAAGTCAACCGAATGGCCGCGCTTCGCCCGTACCGGCGAAGATCCGGCATATGCCGGTGTGATGGACGTACGGGCCACTTAGCGTGACCTCATGGTCACCGCACCACACGAAGCCCTCCACCGGGTCTTCCTCCAGGACAAGACCCTCTACGCCCGCGTCCTGCGCATCCTCGGCGTGGACGTGGGGGAGCCCTCCGAAGTCGATGAGGAGAAGACGGATCTCACCGAGACGAAGCCGCTGGAACGACGTGTCGACAGCCTGCTGCGGGTCAAGGACCCCGGCGGGGGCGAGTACCTGATCGCACTGGAGTCGCAGACCAAGGTCGACCCGCTCAAACCGGCCGCGTGGGCGTACTACGTCGCGTACCTCATGAGCAAGTACCGCGCCCCGGTCCTGCTCCTGGTCGCGACCGCGAACCGCCGGACGGCGAAATGGGCGGACCGGGCCCACGACCACGGCATCGCCGACTGGTCCGCCCTCACCGTTCGTCCCTTGGTCGTCGGCCCCGACACCCTCGCCCCGATCACCGACCCGGACGTGGCCGGCCGGGACCTCGCCCTCGCCGCACTGACGGTCATGACGCACGCCACATCGCCGACCGCCGGTGCCACAATGAAGGCGTTGTCCACTGCCCTGGCCTGGCAGGCCGACGCCATCGCCGCCGCCTATACAGAACTCGTCGCCTCAGGTCTCGGCAGAACCGAGGCCGGAATCATGTGGAGGAACCTCGTGGCCACCGATCTGTCGTTCTTCACGTCACCGCTGAGCGAGGAGCTGCGGGAGGAAGGGCGAGAGGAGGGGCAGGTGAAGGAAGCCGCCGCATCGGTGCGCCGGGTCCTGGCCCTGCGTGGATTCGACGTCTCCGACGAGGTGCGTGATCGCGTCGAGGCGTGCCATAACCTGGCCACGCTCCACGACTGGCTCGACAAGGCCGTCACCGCCACCACCCTCGACGACGTCTTCGGAGCCGAGGAGTGAGCATCCAGCTGCCGGAGATCGATCCGTTCCACAAGGCGCTCATCTGCGCACAGGCCCACGAGCGCGGTGAGTTCCTGGGCCAGCTCCTCGCGCTGCTCCAGGTCCTCCGTGTACGCGGCTTCGACGTGTCGAACAAGCTGGAAGCGCTCATGGAGTCCTGCGACAACGCCGAGTTGCTTCGCATCTGGATCGAGAGAGCCGTCACCGCCACCACCCTCGACGACGTGTTCGTCCTCCCCAGGGAGTAGCCCGCCCCCGAGCCCGTCGGCCGCCCCGGCGGGCTCAGTACTTGCCGTCCACCGGAATCCAGTCGGACCAGGCGTCCGGGACGTAGAACTTTTCGGTGCCGGAGTCGTAGCGCAGGGCGCGGAGCTGGATGTTGCCCTTTTCCCAGTAGTCGTAGTCGCACTTGACCCAGTGGTTCACGCCCGCCTTGTTGACGCAGACGCGCGAGGCGCGGCCGTAGTCGGTGTAGACGCCGCCCGCCGCCGACATGCCGTCCTTCTTCGTGTCGAGCACCCAGACCACGTCGCCGTACGGGACGAAGCAGGCGGTCGAGCCGTAGGCGGCCGTCGTGCCGACGCAGGAGGGGGCCGCCGTCGTCGCTGCGGCGGCGCGGGTCGCCATGGTCTCCGTGTCCGTACCGCTCCCGGCGAACGGGCCCTGCGTGCCCATGTCCACGCCCTCGACGATCTCGGGAGCCTCCTCGGCCGCGCTCGCGGACCCCGTACCGAGGAGCGCGCACCCGAGCGCCGCCGCGCCGGCCAGAGCCCCCCACCTGCCGAGACGGCGTCCTCGCACTGTGTCCACTCCCCGGAATCGATCGCCTGCGTACGACAAGTGATCGTAGCCATCAGGAAAAGTGAAGAAAAGATGATGGCCACGATCACTCACCGCAGCAGAACGAACGCTCGCTCCGTCAGCGGAGGAAGTCGGTCACGACCACCCGTGCCGTCGTGCCGTCCTTGAGCGCCTCGTAGCCGGCGTCGATCTCGTCGAGCGCGATCTCCTTGGAGACGAGGTCGTCGAGGTTCATCCGGCCCTGGAGGTACATCGAGGCGTAGAAGGGGATGTCCCGCTTGAGGTTCGAGGAGCCCATGTAGACGCCCTGCACCTTCTGCGAGGCGCCGAGCGCGGCGAGGGTGTTCACCTCGACGCCCGCGTCCGTGCCGCCGACGCCGATGAGGTAGAGGCCGCCGCCCTTGCCGAGCATCTGGAAGCCCTGCGCGGTGACGGGCCGCGCGCCGACGAAGTCGAAGACGTGGTCCGCACCGCCGCCGGTCAGCTCGCGGACCGCCTCGACGGGGTCGTGCGTACGGGAGTTGACGACGTCCGTCGCGCCGAAGGCCCGCGCCCGCTCCAGCTTCCCGTCCTCGATGTCCGTGACGATGATCCGCCCGGCGCCCGCGAGCCGCGCGCCGCTCACCGCGTTCATGCCGACCCCGCCCGCGCCCATGACCACGACGGTGTCGCCGTGCCGCACCTCCGCGCTGTTGAGCACCGCGCCCGCACCCGTCAGGACGCCGCAGCCGATCAGCGCGGCCGGGGCGAAGGGCATCTCCTCGGGGACGACCGCCAACTGGTACTCGTGGATCAGCGCCTCCTGGGCGAAGCCGCTGAGCCCGGAGAAGTTCCAGACCGGCTCGCCGCCGAGGCTCAGGCGGGGCGCCTCGCCCGGGGCGCGCACCGTCGTCTCGGGGTGCTCGCAGAGGTACGTACGCCCCGAGAGGCAGTTGACGCACGCGCCGCAGTACTGGATGAGACTGCCGACGACGTGGTCGCCGACGCGGACCTGGGTGACGTCGGGGCCCGTCGCGGTGACGACGCCCGCGACCTCGTGCCCGAGCACGGCGGGGAACTCGCCGCCGAGGAAGGTCGCGACGCTGAGGTCGGAGTGGCAGAGCCCGGAGGCCCGTACCTCGACCCTGACCTCGTGCCCGACCGGCTCGGCGAGCGTGACGTCCTCGACGACGAAGCCCTGCCCCAGACCCTTGGTGACTGCTGCCTTCATGTGCCGCTTCCTTATGTCGCGTGCCCGCCGCCGGATGCCGGTGGCCGGGCGGGTGGTACGAGAGGCCGCGCATGGGGGGAACGGGGGCCCGCGAGGGTCGCCGGGCGCGGTCGCGGACAGGGCCCGTTTTGTGCGGTTCGGGCCGCTCTGCCGCTTTCCTCAGTGTGGCACCGCGAGGCCGAAAAGAAAAGAGACAGGTGTTGCTTTGCGCATGTGAGAGGCGTTACGGGGGCAGCTCACCGGTCGTGGTCGGCTAGCCTGCGGTGATGGCCGGAAGCACGCAGGAGCCCTCCCCCCTCGACCTCACCGACGTACGGGTGCGCAGGACCTGGTCCCGCCTGAGCGAGGCCGTCGTGCGGCTCGCGGCCGAGCGGCCCGTCGAGGAGGTCGCGGTCGCGGATCTCGTACGGGCCGCGGGGGTCAACCGCTCCACCTTCTACAAGCACGCGCCGAGCCCGGCGGAGGTGCTGAAACGGGTGCTGTACGCGGACCTGGACCGGCTCAGGGCGGACTGGATCGCCGAGACGGAGGCCGTGGGGCCGCTGCCGGAGTCGTGGCAGGGGGCGACCACGGCGCTCGCCGAGCACGTCCTGCGGTACGAGGCCGTGTACACGGCGGGGCTCGTGGGGCAGCGCAGTCCGGTGCTCCAGCAACTGCTCGTGGAGCACCTCAGGACGTCGGTACGGGTGTACGTGGCGCGGGACCCGGAGGTGCTGCCCGCGGGGGCGGGGCCGGTGGAGTGGCGGACCGACGCGTGGAGCCGGTTCGTGGCGCATGGGCAGGTGGGGGTGATGGAGGCGTGGCTCTCCCTCCGGGGGGAGCGGGATGTGGCCCTGTTCGTGGAAGCGGTGGAGGCTGTGCTGCCTGCTTGGATCAGCCCTCGGCGGGGGTGACCTCGCGGGGCTCCGCCCCGGACCCCGCTCCTCAATCTCCCCCAGCCTCCGGCCGGGAGGTACCCCCGGAGGGGCTTGATTTGTGCGGGCGCCGGAGGGGCTGGAAAGGGTGCCGGAGGGGCCTAATCGCGGCTCTCCGCCGCCAGCCCCCTCGCCGTCGCCTTCAGCAGCCTCGTCACCCTTTCCGTCATGCCGTAGACCGTGTGGGCCCACTCGGGGTGTTGCTCGTAGAGGGTGGCGAGGGTGGCGGTGGGGTGGGCGATCTGCCAGGCGTGGGCGGTCTGGGCGGCGGTGGCGGCGATCAGGTCGGCGACCTGGGGGGCGGTCATCGTGCCCGCGTCGGCGAGCGCGGCCGACATCGCGGCGACCGAGGTGACGGAGAGTTCCTTGTAGCGGCGGGCGCGCTCCAGGGGGACTTCGCCCTCCAGGCTCAGCGGGATGTGCGTGAAGAGGTCGCAGAGCAGGGGGCGTGCGAGGAGGCCCCCGGCGAGCACTTCCGCCGTCTCCTCCGGGCCCAGCCGGGTAGCGGCCTTCGCGCGGCGCAGCACCTCCTCGCGCCAGTCCACCCACTCGCGTTCGGCGAGTTCGAGGAGGAGTTCCTCCTTGCTGTCGAAGTAGCGGCGGATCGCCGAGGGGTGGAGTCCGGCCGTCTCCGTGACCGCCGCCAGCGTGAGGTACCGCACTCCCCCGGTCTCGGCCGCGAGCCTGCGGGCCGCGTCGAGCAGGTCCTCGGCACGTTGCTGCTTGGCCTCCTGGGAGCGGGCGCGGCGGTGGGTGGGCATGGACCAAATCTAGCGTCCGGGCGACGCGGGACGCGCTTAACGCGTGCCGCGTGCGTTAAACGCCGATGCGGTGTACCGTGGAGGCAGATAACGCAATCCCATTGCGTTACATCCCCCTCGGAGGCTCCTCCCATGTCCCAGGTCTTCCTCGTCACCGGTTCCTCGCGCGGTCTCGGCCGCGCCCTCGTCGAGACCGCGCTCCAGGCCGGTCACCGCGTGCTCGCCACGGCGCGCGATCCCCGTACGCTCGACGACCTGCGCGCCTCGTACGGTGACGCGCTCGCCACCACGCGGCACGACGTGACCGATCCGGCCGCCGCCGAGCGCGTCGTCGCCGAGGCGGTCGAGCGCTTCGGGCGGCTCGACGTCCTCGTCAACAACGCGGGGCAGGCGGACCTCGTCACCATCGAGGACACCGACATCGACGTCTTCCGGCGGCAGATGGACACGAACTTCTACGGCGTCGTCTACACGAGCCGCGCGGCGCTTCCCGTGCTGCGTAAGCAGGGCGGCGGCCACATCATCCAGATCTCCTCGGTCGGCGGACGCGTCGCGAGCCCGGGGCTCGGGGCGTACCAGTCGGCGAAGTGGGCCGTGGGCGGCTTCTCGGAGGTGCTCGCGGCGGAGACGGCCTCGTTCGGCGTCAAAATCACGGTCGTCGAGCCGGGCGGGATGCGGACCCAGTGGGGCGCCGGGTCGATGAAGGTGCCGGAGGCCAGCGGCCCATACCAGGAGCTGATGGCCGGCGCCGCGAAGCTGCGGAACGACTTCGACACCCGCGCGCCCGGCGACCCCGTCCGCGTCGCCGAGGCGATCCTGACCGTGGCCTCGCTCGACGAGCCCCCCGTCCGTCTCCTCCTCGGCAGCGACGCCTACGAGTACGGGCGCGCCGCCTGGTCGGGCCGCGTCGCCGAGGACGCGAAGTGGGAGGACCTGAGCCGCTCGGCGGACTTCCCGAAGGGGGAGTGACGGAGTGCGGCGGCGCCTCACTCCTTCGGGTGAGGCGCGGCGGGGCGGGGCCTTGCGGGGGGCCGGGGGCGGCTGCCGGGGCGGCGGGGGGAGGCGGACGGGTCGGCTAGCGTGCCGCGCATGACCGACCTCCGTGTCGATCTCGCGTTGCTCGGCCGGTCCGCCGATCGGCTCGCCCGGCTGCGCCGCGAGTTCCGCGACATCGACGACCGCGCCGATGACCTCGCCCGGCTCGTGGGCTCCCCCGAACTCGCCTCTGCCGTACGGGAATTCGCCGCCAACTGGGACGACAACCGCGGCCGCCTCCTCACCTCCCTCGACACCGTGGGCCAACTCCTCACCCACAGCCGCGACTCCTTCCGCGCCCACGACGCCGACCTCGCCGACGGGGCCGGTCTCGCCCACGGCGCCGGTCCCGCCCACGGCGCCGGTCCCGCCCACCTCGCCCCGCGCCCCTGACGCCCGTGCCCCCGTCCCCCACCGACTGGCACCCGCTGTGCGCCCACGACCCCCTGCCCGGTGACCCCGCCGCCCTGCGCACCGAGGCCGCCCGCCTCCGTACCGTCGCCGAGCGCCTCCAGGAGCAGGCCGAGGCCCTGCGCCTCATCGGCGACGACGACGTCCTGCGCGGCCGGTACGCCGACTCCCTGCGCGCCCACACCCACGACCTCGCCGCCCGGCTCGCCACCGCCGCGACCCGCTACGCCCGCGTCCACCGCGCCCTCGCCGCCTGGGCCGACACGCTCCACCACCTCCGCTCCGCCGCCGCCCACCTCCTCGCCGAGGCCCGTACCGGGAGCGAGCCCGCTCTGCCCGCGCTCCGCGCCCGGCTCTCCCGCCTCACCGAGGAGTACGAGGACGAGGCCGCGCACCACGCCCGCCTCGTCCGCGCCGCCGTCGACGACGCCCTCACCGACTCCCTCTACGACGACTTCGCCGTGCCCGCCGCGGCGTTCGTCTCCCGCGTGCTCGCCTCCGACACCCTCGACGACCTCGTCGACGCGCTCGGCTGGACGGCGACCCTCGCCGGTTTCGCCGCGATGTTCCTCCCCGCCCTCGGGCCGCTCGCGCTCGGCACGAGCCTCTCCGTCGCCGCCCTCCACCTCGCGCAGGCCGGGGCGGGGACGTGCTCCTGGCTCGACGTCGTCCTCGATGTCGTCGCCCTCAAGTTCGCCCGCGACGGGGTGCGCGCCGCCCACGCCATCGGCTCGCTCCAGGACGCGGCGCGCACGACGGCGGCCGGGCTCGCCTCGGGCGCGGCGGAGGCGCGGGCGGGGAACGCCACGAGCGGGGCACG
>NZ_JAAGLR010001190.1 GCF_010548245.1 Streptomyces sp. SID11385 | reverse complement strand
CGCCCGAGGACGCCGCCTCGCTGCGCGCCGCGCTCCTCGACGCGGACGGCAGGACCGTCCGCCTGCGCACCCACCGGCTCCAGCACGCCGCGACCGAGCTGCTGCTGTGGGCGCGCGCCGAGAACATCGAGCTGGACGGGCTCGACATCCGCGCGGCCTCGCTCGAAGAGGCGTTCCTGCGGATCGCGGCCCAGGCCGGTTCCCGTCCCGAGGCCCCCGTCGCCCCGCTTCCGGCCCCCGCGCTCGCAGAGGAGACCACCCGATGAGCACCACCGCCCCCACCGGCCCCGCCGCCCCCACCGGTCCCGCTTCCACCGGCCCCGCCTCGACCGCGCGCAGCCGCATGGGCGCCCTCGCGCGCGCCGAGACGACGCTGCTCCTGCGCGGCAAGGGCACGCTCTTCGCCGCCCTCGTCGTGCCGCTCGTCCTGCCGTTCAGCTTCAAGAACGCCGTCGACTCGATGGACCTGAGCGGCACCGGGCTCGACCTCGGCACCGTCCTCCTGCCGACCGCGCTCGGCCTCTCGCTCCTCTTCGCCGTCTACTCGACGCTCGTGAGCACCTACGTGACCCGGCGCGAGGAACTGGTGCTCAAGCGGCTGCGCACGGGCGAGGTGCGCGACCACGAGATCCTCATCGGCTCGGCGCTGCCCGCCGTCGTGACCTGCCTCGTGCAGTGGGTCGTGGTGATCACGGGGTTCACCGTGGTCGTGCACCCGGGAGCGCCCGCGAACCCGGCGCTCGCCGTGCTCGGCGCGCTCCTCGGCCTCGTCGTGGCCATCGGGCTCGCCGCCCTCACCGCGACCCTGAGCCGCACCGCCGAGACGGCCGCCGTCATGGCGATGCCGGTCATCCTGCTCACCATGATCGGCTCGGGCGTCGGCGTCCCCCTCGATGTCATGCCCGACACCCTCGCGGCCATCGCCCGCGTCCTGCCCTTCACCCCGACGCTCTCGCTCCTGCGCGGCGGCTGGGCGGGCAACCTCGACGGCGGCGACATCCTCCTGGCCGTCGTCACCGGCCTCGCCTGGGCCGCCTTCGCCGCCTACGGCGTCCGCCGCTGGTTCCGCTGGGAACCGAGGCGCTGAGCGGTACGGGTACGGGGGCGGCCTCCGCCGGGCGGCGCCCCCCGTGTCCGTACCACCACCGCGCGCGGACCCGCACCATGGAGAGACCACCGGACGCAGGAAGGGGCGACCATTGAGCGGCAGCCAGGAGGAGACCATGACGGCTCCGGCCGGTGCGAGCGCTGCGACCGTACCGGCGCCCTCGGCGGGACCCGCCGCCACTGAACCGGCGCCCGCCGGGGGGCCGGCGTCCGTGCCCGGGCCGCGCTTCCCCCGTTTCGAACGGCTCTCCTGGCGGCCCGCGTCGTCGGCCAAGGGCCACCGCCCCGTCCAGCAGCTCGACCACTACACGCGCGCCACGCTGAGCCGCTACGTCTGGGCCTTCTTCGCGGGCTGGGTCCTGCCCGGCGTCCTCGGCCACTTCACACAGGGCGACGGCGCCGACCTCGTGCTCCGCTCCGCCCTGCTGCTCGCCTCCCTCGCCCTGTGCGCCGCCACCCGCCCGGCCCTCCTCGACGCCCTGGACCGCTATCTGGGCCGGGGCGATACGCGCGCCGGGCCCGCCTGGGTGCTCCTCGCCCTCACCGCGCTGACCTCCGCCCTCGCGCTGCTGTGTCTCGGCACGGACGCCATCAACACCGCGACGTTCGCCCCCGCGATGATGTTCGTGGTGAGCCCGGTCTTCGCCGTCCTCGCCCTCCGCGTCCCCGTCCCCCGCTACCTCCTCGCCCTCGTCGGCGCCACCGTCCTGCTCTCGGCGGCCGCCGTCCTCGCCGATCCCGAAGGCACCCCCAGCGGCGTTGTCGCCGTCCTCGTCCCGGTCTCCGCCCTCCTCGCCCTCCTCATCTGCCGCCCCTCCGGCTGGTCCCTCGCCCGCACGTGGGACATCGAGTACGCGCGCCAGGAGATCGAGAAGGCGAAGGAGAAGGTCGAGCGCGCCAAGGAGACCGAGTCGCGGCTCGCCGTCGCCGAGGAACGTCTCCGCTTCGGCCGCGACCTCCACGACGTCCTCGGCCGCAACCTCGCCACCATCGCCCTCAAGAGCGAACTCGCGGTCCAGCTCGCCCGCCGCGAGCGCACGGAGGACGCCGTGGCGCAGATGGCCGAGGTCCAGGAGATCGCCCAGCGCTCCCAGCGCGAGGTCCGCGAGGTCGTACGGGGCTACCGGGGCATCGACCTCGGCGCGGAACTCCTCGGCGCGCGCAGCGTCCTGGAGGCCGCCGGGATCGACTGCGCGACCGCCGCGGGGGACATCGAGCCCCTTGCCCCACCTGTGCAGGCCGCTCTCGCCTGGGTCGTACGGGAAGCCGCGACGAACGTGCTGCGCCACGGCGACGCCCGCCACTGCTCCATCACGCTCGCCACCAGCCGCACCGGCACGAGCCTCACCGTCGAGAACGACGGCGCCCCGGAGTCGCCGAGCCCCACCCGGGGCGGCTCCGGGCTCGCCGGCCTGCGCGAACGCCTCGCGCCCGTGGGCGGCGCGCTCGAAGCGGGCCCCACGGCCCCCGGACGCTTCCGCCTCGCCGCGCACGTACCGCACCCGCCCGCCACCGGCCCCGCCCCGCAAACCGCCCCCACGCCCACCCCCGACCCCGGAGGAAGCCGCCCGTGACCACCGAGCCCGTGCCCGCGCGCCCCGAAACCCCCCGGGTCCGCGTGCTGCTCGCCGACGACGAACACCTCATCCGGGGTGCCCTCGCGGCCCTCCTCGCCCTGGAGGACGACCTCGAAGTCGTCGCGGAGGCCGCCTCGGGCGCCGAGGCCCTGGCGATGGCCCGGGCCCGTACCCCCGACGTCGCCGTCCTCGATCTCCAGATGCCGGACGGCGACGGTGTGAGCGTGGCCACAGCCCTGCGGAGCGAACTGCCCGGCTGCCGCTGCCTCATCGTGACGAGCCACGGCCGTCCCGGGCACCTCAAGCGGGCCCTGGAGGTGGGCGTGCGCGGCTTCGTGCCGAAGACCGTGAGCGCGCAACGGCTGGCCGAGATCATCCGTACCGTCCACGCGGGAAGCCGTTACGTCGACCCGGAGTTGGCCGCCGACGCGATCGCGGCCGGGGACTCCCCGCTCAGCGCCCGCGAGGCCGAGGTCCTGGAGTACGCCGCCGACGGCGCCCCCGTCGCCGAGATCGCCCAGCGGGCGGGCCTCTCCCCCGGCACCGTCCGCAACTACCTCTCCTCCGCCGTGACGAAGCTCGGGGCCGAGAACCGTCACGCCGCCGTGCGTACGGCCCGCTCCCGGGGTTGGGTATAGTGGTGGCACGCGCTGGACACCGCGAGAGCGGCGAAGAAGCGCGGTGCGGACGTAGCTCAGTTGGTAGAGCGCAACCTTGCCAAGGTTGAGGTCGCCAGTTCGAACCTGGTCGTCCGCTCAGCGAAAGGCCCTCCGGAAACGGGGGGCCTTCTTCGTGTCCCGGAACGGGCGGGTGTACGGGTGGGGGGGCGATGTTTCACGTGAAACATCGCCCCCCCACCGCACGCCGCTCAGCCCCCCACCGCGCGCCGCTCAGCCCCGCACCGCGCGCCGCTCAGCCTCGTACCGCCCCGGGCGTCAGCCCCACCGCACGCCCGTCAGCTTCTCGTACGCCTCGACGTACTTCGCCCGCGTCCGCTCGACGATCTCGGCGGGCAGCTCGGGCGGCGGCTGCTCGCTCTTGCGGTCCCAGCCGGAGGCGGGGGAGGTGAGCCAGTCGCGGACGAACTGCTTGTCGAAGGAGGGCTGGGCGTGGCCCGGCTCCCAGGAATCGGCCGGCCAGAAGCGCGAGGAGTCGGGGGTGAGGACCTCGTCGGCGAGGACGAGTTCGTCGCCGTCGAAGCCGAACTCGAACTTCGTGTCGGCGAGGATGATCCCGCGCTCGCGGGCGATGTCCCGGCCCCGGGCGTAGACGGCGAGGGTCGCCTGCCGGAGCTGGGCGGCGGTCTCCGCGCCGATGCGCCGGGCCACCTCCTCGTAGCTCACGTTCTCGTCGTGCTCGCCGACCTCGGCCTTCGTCGCCGGGGTGAAGATCGCTCCCGGCAGCTCGGAGCCGTCCTCGAGGCCCTCGGGGAGCGCGAGTCCGCACACCGTGCGGGACTCCTCGTACTCGACGAGCCCCGAGCCGGTCAGGTAGCCGCGCGCGACGGCCTCGACCGGGATCATGTTCAGCGAGCGGCACACCAGCGTGCGCCCGGCCCAGGAGGCGGGGGCGCCCTCGGGCAGCTTCGTCGACAGGACGTGGTTGGGGACGAGGTCGGCGAGCTGGTCGAACCACCACAGCGAGAGCTGCGTGAGGACGCGCCCCTTGTCGGGGATCTCGCTGGGCAGCACCCAGTCGTAGGCGGACATGCGGTCGCTCGCGACCATCACGAGCTCGCCGGCCTCGTTCTGGTAGAGGTCGCGCACCTTGCCGGTGTGCAGATGCACCAGCCCCGGCACCTGTACGGGCTCGGGCTTTTCGACGAATCCGGACACGGTTCCTCCACGTGCTTCCGTCCAATGCCCCCGATTGTCCCGTACGGGAGCGGCGGACGACGCCGCAGGGTGCGGCTGGGGTGGCGCGGAGCCGGTCAGTCCCGTTTGCAGATGCGGTCCAGGAGGTTCGCCGTGGCGCGCTGGATGCGGGTGTCGACGTGGTCCGGGCGGTCGAGCGCGGGCGACCAGGCGAAGGTGCCGGAGGCGAAGACGAGGGCGCCGCTGGGGGCGCGGTAGAGGGAGGTCTCCTGGTGGCGGACGGTGCCCTGGTCCTCGTAGGGCGAGTGCGCGAGGAGCATCCGGTCCTCGTACGGGGGCAGCTGCGTGCGCGGGAAGTAGCGGTCGGCCTCGCCGGCGACGAGCCCGGGGAGTTCGTCGCCCTCGTGCGCGCCGGTCGCCTCCCACAGCCAGTGCTCCGCGTGCCGGACGACGAGCGGGGCCGGGGCGGGGACGCGGCCCGCGTACTGGATGCCCATGAGTTCCTGCTCCGGCCGGTCCACCTCGCGCCACAGCGTCGCGCGCCCGGGACCGCGCCGCTTGCGGCAGGTCAGGAGCCGGTCGGGGACGCCCGAGGGGGAGGCGCTCAGCTCGACCTGCCAGTACATGGTGTTCGCGGAGAGGAAGACGAGCGAGGTCCCGGCGTCCTTCGCGCGCTCGGTGGTGCGGCGCATCGGGACCGACCAGTACTCGTCGTGGCCGGGGAAGACGAGGCCGCGGTAGCGGGTCGGGTCGACGCGGCCCGCGTGGAGGTCGCGGGCGTCGGCGTAGGCGAGGTCGTAGCCGTAGCGCTCCGCCCAGCGGATGAAGTCGTAGGCGTGGCCGACGTGCAGCGGGAGGCCCGCGCCCGCGAAGGGGCGGTCGAAGGACACGGTGATCGCCGCGTCCTCCTCGTTGAGCAGCTTCCCGCCCTCGTCCCAGGCGTGGTAGAGGCTCGCGCCCGTCCGGCCGTCCTCCGGGTAGAGGTTGTACGCCTGCCAGGTCACGTCGGGGAGCAGGAGGAGCAGGTCGGCGGGCTCGCTGTCGCGGACGGTGAACGGGATGTGCGAGCGGTGGCCGTCCTGCGTCGTCAGGACTGCGACGTACGCGCCGGGCTTCCAGTACGAGGGGACCTGCTGCCGCCAGGTGCGCCACCAGTGGTGGCACGAGACCGTGCGGTCGGCGAGGAGCGGTTCGGGCTGGGTGAGACCTTGCAGCCGGGGCGTGGAGGCGATCTTGCTGGCACCGGCCCCGGCGTAGTGGCCGATGCGGTAGAAGTCCATGGAGTACGGCTGCGGCGGGTTGACCGTGACGTGGAAGTCGATCGACTCGCCGGGGGCCACCGCGCCCGTCGAGGTGAAGCCCTTGATCTGCTGGTGCACGTCGTCGGACGAACGGGGCGAGCCCTCCGCGCGGCGCGGCCTCGGCATCCGCGGCTCGGCGCCGGGCGCCGGGGCGTGCTCGACGTACCAGGGGACGACCTTGCCCTCGTCGTCGAAGTACGTCTCGCTCGCGCGCAGCCACGGCAGCGGGCCCTGCCCGAAGGGGTCCGTGGCGGCGTGCGCGACCGCCCCCGATTCCCACCGGCCGCCCTTTCCGCGTTCCGCCCCCATCGCCGCCCCTCCTCGTCCCCCGCATCCCGGTGCCGCGCCCCACGTCCCCGGGGCGGAAGCCAGCACATCACACTCAGCACCCGCCTCGTCACCGTTCCCCGCGAATCCCCGCCGACGGCCCTGCGGCCCGAGCCGTGCAGAACCGCTTCTGCCTGGTGGCGACGGGGCGGACGAACGGAAACGGAGTTCCCCGTTCGGGTGAGCCCGCACACACGGCCGCCCGTTTCCGCGCGGGGGGCGACGCCGGGAACGTCTCCCGCAGGCCGTACCGCTACCCGACCCGTACCCCCACCCGCGCCAGCCACCTGCGCAGCGGGATCGAGTCGCCGTCCTCCACCAGGCTCCGCACCCGCGCCCCCAGGTCCCGCACCCGCTCCCCGTCCACCAGGAGCACCGGGCCGTCCAGCCAGTCGAGCCCCGGCACCGCGCCACCCGCGTCGACCGCGGCGCAGCACACGAGCGAGGTCACGTGGTCCGCGAGGACCTCCGCGCCGCTCCGTACCGGCGGCGGCGCGAACAGCGGCAGTCCGCCGTTCCCCTCGTAGACCCCCTCCGAGGTCCGCGCGGCGCCCGCGTCGCCCGTCTCCTCGCGCGCGAGGCGCGCCACGAGCCCGGCGGCGAGCGCCGCCGC
>NZ_JAAGLR010001154.1 GCF_010548245.1 Streptomyces sp. SID11385 | reverse complement strand
GGCACGGGCCGCACACCCCCCACCTGCCGCACCTGCCGCACGCCCTCGCGGCCGTCGCGCGCGAGGGCGCGGCCCCCGGCCCCCACCCCGGCGGCGACCCGTTCCCGCCGCAGCCCACGGAGGTCCGCATGAAGGCAGCCGTCGTCCCCGGCTTCACCGAGCCCCTCGCCATCGAGGACCGCGCGGTCCCCGAGCCCACCGGGCGCCAGGCACTCGTGCGCATGGAGACCTCCGGGCTCTGCCACACCGACATCCACGCGGCGCGCGGCGACTGGCCCGTCAAGCCCTCGCCGCCCTTCGTCCCCGGACACGAGGGCATCGGCACCGTCGAGGCCACCGGGCCCCAGGCCGGACACCTCGCGGTCGGCGACCGCGTCGCCGTGCCGTGGCTCGGCACCGCCTGCGGGCACTGCGACCACTGCGTCTCGGGCTGGGAGACGCTGTGTCTCCAGCAGCGGAACACGGGCTACTCGGTCGACGGCACCCACAGCGAGTACGCGCTCGCCGACGCCGACTACGTCGTGGCGGTCCCCGAGGGCATCGACCCGCTCGACGCCGCCCCGCTGACCTGCGCCGGCGTCACCACGTACAAGGCCGTCAAGGTCGGCGGGACCCGGCCCGGGCAGCGCGTCCTCGTCTCCGGGATCGGCGGCCTCGGGCACCTCGCGCTCCAGTACGCGCGGATCTTCGGCGGCGAGACCATCGCGGTGGACCTCACCGACGAGAAACTCGCCCTCGCCCGCGAACTCGGCGCCGACCACGTCATCGATGCCCGCGGCCAGGACGTCGCCGAGGAGGTCGCGCGGCTCGGCGGCGCCGATGTCGCGATCTCCACCGCCGTCGACAACGACTCCTTCCGCGCCGCCTACACCTCTCTGCGGCGCGGCGGGACCCTGGTCCTGGTCGCGCTCCCCGCCGAGGGGAGCCTCGAACTGCCCGTCTTCGAGACCGTGCTCAGCGGCAAGACCGTCGTCGGCTCGATCGTCGGCACCCGGCTGGACCTCGCCGAGGTCTTCCGCCTCCACCGGCTCGGCCGCACCCGCGTCATCCGCGAGACGCGCCGCCTGGAGGACATCAACCTCGCGATCGACGAGGTGCTCTCGGGGAAGGTCACGGCGCGGCTCGTCTTCGACCTGCGGTGAGCTTCGACGCGCGGTGCGCGTGCTCTCCGGAAGGTCGTGTCAACTGCCGCTGGCAACAGGCGAGTTCCGGACAATCGTCCGGCGCCGGTTTACTTTCTCCGGGACCGGCGCGCCCTTGTCCGGCACCCCTTCGGGGGCTCAGGCTGGGACCCGGGACCGAGGGACGGTCCCTGGCCCGGGCGGGCCGTGGAGGGGGCGGAGCGGATGTCATCGACCACTTGGGAGTTCACGGACGACCGCGGCAGCGTGGTCCGCGCGGCGCGGCGGCCCGAACGCGTCGTCGCCTACGTACGTGCCGGAGCCGCGCTCCACGAGTACGGGCTCACCCCGGCCGGGATCTTCGGCTCGGGCCATGACGGCGAGCAGGTCGATCCCGTCAAGGCGGGCGGCCTTCCCGCGGACGTGCCCTACCTCGGCGCGGGCAAGACACTCGACGAGGAGGCGCTCGGCGCCGCCGCACCCGAACTCGTGGTCGACGTCACCTACGACGACCACTTCGCCTACGCCGTGGACGAGGGCGTCGCCGCGGGCCTCGGCGTGCCCGTCGTCGCGCTCTCGGTCGCGGGCGGCACCCCGCTCCCGGGCCTCGTCGCCCGCTTCGCCGAGCTGGCCGAGGCCCTCGGCGCCCCGGCGGACCCGGCGGCGGAGGACGACCTCGCGCAGGCACGGGCGGCGGTACGTGCCGCCGCGGCCCGGCCCGGCGCCCCGCGCGTCCTCGTCCTCTCGGCGGCCGACAGCGCTCAGGTGCACCTCGCGCGCCCCGGCACCTGGCCCGAACTGCGCCACCTCGCCGAGCTGGGCGTCGACCTGGTCGACCCCGGGCCCGGGCCCGGCCTCAACTGGCTCACGACCGACTGGGAGTACGCGGCCGGGCTCGGCGCCGACCTCGTCCTCGCCGACGCGCGCGGCAACGCCGTTCCCCCGGCGGACCTCGCCGGCGTCCCCGGCTGGACCCGCCTGACGCACGGCCACCAGGTCACCCCCTGGAACCCGGAACTGGCCCCCGCACCGCGCGCCACCGCCCGCTTCCTGCGGGACATCGCGAGCGCCCTGGCGGGCTGAGGGGCCAAGGCTCCGAGGGGCTGACGGGCTGACGGGCCGGGCCTGCCGGGACTCCCGCACCCGAGTACCTCGCCGCACCCCTGCGGCGCGTCCCGTCCCGCCCCCGCCGGGCGGCCCCTAGGGTCCCCGCACATGCGCGTACTCGTCACCGGCGGTGCCGGTTTCATCGGGCGTCACCTCGTGGCCGCTCTCGCGGACCGCGGCCACGAGGCACTCGTCCTCGATGCCCTGCTCCCCGCCGTCCACCCCCACGGCCGTACCGTCCCGCCACCCCGTGCCGCCGGGCTCGTCCACGCCGACGTGCGCGACGCCGCCGCCGTCGCCGAGGCCCTGCGCGGCATCGACGCGATCAGCCACCAGGCCGCCATGGTCGGCCTCGGCAACGGTGTCGCCGACGCCGCCGACTACGTGGGCTGCAACGACCTCGGCACCGCCGTCCTCCTCGCCGCCGCCGCCCGCGCGGGCATCCGCGCGCTCGTGCTGGCGGGCTCGATGGTGGTCTACGGCGAGGGCCGCTACACGTGCGCGGCGCACGGACTCGTCCGCCCGGGGCCCCGCGCCGAGAGCGACCTGCGCGCCGGGCTCTTCGAGCCC